>JBGQFD010000022.1:0-38439 GCA_041496705.1 Gammaproteobacteria bacterium
GATTTAGCTCCCCGCGATCTGCATGGGAACGTGAAGAATTCACGCTTTCACCAGTCGATCTCCGGCGGAACTCATCTCTGCCGCTCGGCGGTCTCAAGCTACCTTGCTCCCGCTTGCCGGTACAAATCCGCGAGAGCGGAACTCGCCACAACCGCCAGCTGGGGACTGAACGGATCGCCCGCCAGATCCTGCATCAGGCGCCGCTTGCCGGGCGGAACCAGGCCCGGCTGAATGCCGACGGCGTCGGAAGGAAGCTCGACGCTGCTCTTGCCCATGAATGTGTAGAGCTGAATGCCCTGCCGGCTCTCCAGCGTCCGGCCGCGCCCGTCGAGCAGCGTCGCATGGACCAGCACGTCGGTGACGGAATCGACGCCATAGGCCTTGCCCGTGTTCACAAAGATGAAGTCGAGCTGGAGCACCGATCGGGCTGGGGCCGCGGCGCCGATGGCGCCGGTGTTGCGGCGTACCCAGTCGCCCAGCCTAGCTGCCGTGGAGTCCGTCAACCATTGCCCCGAGCTTGCCACCGCCAAAATGAAGTTCGTGAAGGCGACGCCGACGCCGACCGCTGCTTCCGCACGCCCAAGCGTCGCCTCGGTGCCGCCGGCAGCGACGGCCTGCCCGCGCAGGTTCGTGACTGTATTCCGGTCCGCGCCGCGCTGTTCGGCTTCCCGCGCCTGCCGCGAAATATCGTCGCTGGCGCGGGACGGCCGGGCGGTCGCCGAGGCGAGCACCGCCGCCGGTCGCGGCGCGAGGGATCCCTGCGCGCGCGTGACATCATCCGCCGAGATGATGCGCTTGTGCTCCTTCCCGTCCAGCACCACCCGCGTCATATACGTGTAGCGAAGGTCCCGGGCGATCGGCTGGTTCGCCTGGAACGGGAACTGCTCGATCATCGAGCTTATGTTGGATGAGCCCCGCTGCGTGACGCTTCCGCAGCCCGAAACAAACAACACTGCGAGGAACAGGCCCGCCGACAAACGTATCTTCATCGTCGCCTCCCGCTATTGATGCAGCCTGGGTGCGTCAATCTCATCTTGGCCGTTCCGCCGCCTCCAGCGCCGCGCGTGCGCCTGCGGCATCGCCGCGCGCTTCGCGCGCCTGCGCGATGAGGCGCCAGTTCTCGGCGCGCAAGGCGCCGTCGCCGCCCGCCCAGGAGCTCGAGCGCGCTGCGGCGCCTTCGGCCAACGCGTACTCGCCCTGCTGCAGGCGCACTCGCGCGAGCGCCTGCCACAGGCGCGGGTTGCGCGGCTCGATGCGCAGCGCGCGCTCGAGCGACGCCGCGGCGTTCGCCAGGCGCCCGGCGCCGGCGTCGGCGCGCGCTAGCTCCACCAGGCCGGCGATGGCGGGGTTTTCGCTCGGAACCGCCGGCACCGGAACCGGCGTGGGCACGGGGCTCGGTGCCGGCTCGAGTCCCGGTGGGACCAGCGTCGCGCAGCCGGAAACGAGCGCGACCAGGGCGAGGAAATATTTCATCGGCGCAATTGTGCGCGCATCGCGCGCTCGTTGCCGCTCATTTTCCGAACAGCCGCTCGAGCCAGTTCTTCGTGCGTTGCTTCACCTGCTCGACCACCACACCCACGGCGGTGGCGCACGGGGCGCGTTCCGCGGGCGCCGAGCCTAGCGCGAACGGCAGTTCGAGCGCGCCGGGGCAGCCGCCATCGGCGCGCAGCCCGCTCTGCGGATCGATCAGCACCTGCTCGATGCCTTCGGGCCGCGGCAGCGCGAGCGGCTCCGGGTCGAGCGCGGCCATCATCTCGCCCCACACCGGCAGCGCGGCGGCGGCGCCCGAGAGGCGCGCGGCGCGGTTGTCGTCGTAGCCGATCCAGACGATGCCCAGGCGATCCCCGGTGAATCCGGCGAACCAGGCGTCGCGCTGCTCGTCGGTGGTGCCGGTCTTGCCGGCGACGGCGGCTTCGGGCGGTAGCCAGTTCGCCAGCGCCTTCGCCGTGCCCTCGCGCACGATGCCCTGCATCGCGGCGGTGAGGAGGTACATCGGCTCGGGCGAAAACGCCTGCTCGACCGCGAGGGGATAGCGCTTCAGCGGCCGCCCGTCCTGGGTGGTGACTTCGCGGATCGCGCGCAAGGGCGCGCGGAAGCCGCCGCTTGCGATCGTCTGGTACATCTGCGCGACTTCGAGCGGCGAGAGGTCCACCGCGCCGAGCAGCGTCGAGGCGTAAGGCTGCATCTGGCGCTCGATGCCGAGCTTCTTTACCGTGGCGAGCACGCGCTCGACTCCGAGCTCGGTCCCGAGGCGTGCCGAGGCGGCGTTGTACGATTGCGACAGGGCGGTGCGCAGCGGCACCATGCCGTGGAACTTGCGGTCGTAGTTCGCCGGCTGCCAGTCGGGCGCGCCGCGGCTTTTCCAGGTGAACGGCCCGTCGTCTATCGCGGTGACGAGCGTATAGCGCGAAGGCTCGGCGAGCGCCGTGAGGTAGATCGCCGGCTTCAACAGCGAACCGACCGGCCGCGCCGCGTCCAGCGCCCGGTTGAAGCCGCGGTAGAGCGGATCGCGCCCGCCGACCAGCGCCTGCACTTCGCCCGACTGGTTGTCGGTGACCACCACCGCGCCTTCGAGCCCGGCATCGCCGAAGCGCTTTTCCTTTTCGAACTGCGCCAGACGCCGCGTCAGCGTGCGCTCGGCGGCGTCCTGCACGCGCGGGTCCAGTGTAGTGAAAATCCTCAGTCCTTCGGAGCGCAGGTCGGATTCGTCGTAGTCGCGGCGCAGCTGCCGGTGCACGAGGTCGAGGAACGCCGGGTGCGGCGAAGTGCCCATCGCCGCCTTGGCGTTCGGCGCGAGCCGCGCCGCGCGCGCGTGCGCATATTCCTCCAGCGTGGCGAAGCCGCTGTTGCGCGTCTCGCGCAGCACGAGGTTGCGGCGCTCGAGCGCGCGCTCCGGGTGCTTGTAGGGGTCGTACACCGCCGGGCCTCTCACCATGCCGACCAGCAGCGCGCTCTCGGCGAGCGTGAGGTTCTGGACGGTCTTGCCGAAGTAGTGCAGTGCCGCGAGGCCGACCCCGTGGATGGCGCGGTCGCGGTCCTGGCCGAGGTAGATTTCGTTCAGGTAGGTTTCGAGGATCTCTTCCTTGCTGTAGTGCAGCTCGAGCAGCACCGCCATGACGAGCTCGGTGATTTTTCTTCGCAGCGTGCGCTCCGGGGTGAGGAAGAAGTTCTTCACCAGCTGTTGCGTCAGCGTGCTGCCGCCCTGCAGCCCTTTGCCGCGGAAGAAGTTCGACGCCGCGCGGGCGATGCCGCGCAGGTCGAAGCCGTAGTGGGTGTAGAAACTGCGGTCTTCGGTGGCGATGAGCGCCTGCACCAGGTGCTTGGGCACTTCGGTGAGCCTGACGAGCACGCGGTCTTCGTTGTTCGAGGGGTAGATGCCGCCGATCGGCAAAGGCTCGAGGCGCGCGAGCGGCAGGTCGCGCCCTTCCGCGTCTCTCACCGCCGCCACCACGCCGGAGGCGAAGGCGACGCGGATGCGTCTCGCCGCTTGCGTCCCGTCCCAGAAAACGAAACTGCGCTGCGCGATGTCCAGCCCGTCCGGACTCAACGCAAACCAGCCCGCGCCCTCCTGCATCCCCTCCCGGTAACCGGCCTCGCGCAATTCGGAAATGACCTCCGACTCCGTGACCTTCCGCCCGGTGTGCAGCTCGAGCGGCCGCGCGTAAATCCGCGCGGGGAGGGCGAAGCGCCGTCCTTCGAACTCGTTCCGCACGCGGATGTCGAGATACAGTGTGAAGCCGGCGGCGAGGAGAGTGAAACCGAGGAAGGCGTAGCGGACATAGCGCCAGCGCTTCGGTTTTCTGCGGGCGAACATGCGGGGATTTTACTTTGATGGGGCGGAGGTGTTGATAAACGCGAGCTAAGCTTTGCTCGCGATGACGCTCAGGTGTCGTCGGGAGGCGACACCGAGGGGATGATGCGTTACCGGAATGTGAATGTACCAGACGCTAGGTATACCGCAAGAGTTGGCGTATATCCTGGCGTCGCCGCAAATCTTTCAAAAAACTGCGCCTATGTAGGCCACCGCACATCCACGCCTTGCATGAGCGTTTAGCGGAGCGCGCCGAAAGCAAGTCGACAAGGCCGTCGACAGCCGCTCGATCTCCTTTGTATGCGCCAGCGCACAGACCCTGCCGAGCGAGCGGCGGATAGTCATGCGGTCGAAGGCCTGCGTTTCGTATTCACCGCAATGTTCCCGGGAGGCGGCGCAAGGCGTCTGACGGAGATACGCTGAAGGCGGCGACCTTTATCCTGTTCCAATCTAACGGAGGCACTCATGAAGATTCACCCGATAGCACTTGTTCAAGGTTTGGCGCTTGCATGCGCCGTGTCAATATTGATCACCGGCTGCGAGCGCGCACCGGCTGCCAGCACGACCGTGGGGAACGAGATCGACGACAGCGTCGTAACGACACGAGTGAGGTCCGCTCTGTTCTCGAACCCGGACGTCAAGAGCTTCGATATCAAGGTCGAAACCCGCAAGGGCCAGGTCCAGCTCAGCGGCTACGTCGACACTCAGACCCGCATCGACAACGCTATCGCGGTTACACGCTCGGTGGAGGGCGTCAAGGGCGTCGAGAATGGCATGAGCCTGAAGGTCGGCAAAGCGTCGGTGGGGAACGTATTCGATGACGGGGTCATCACCGCCCAGGTCAAGTCCGCATTGCTTTCCGACGCGGGCGTCAAGAGCTTCGATATCGCCATAGTGACCCGCAAGGGCCAGGTCCAGCTTAGCGGCTACGTCGACAACCAGGCGCAGATCAATCGCGCGATCGAGGTCGCGCGAGGGGTGGAAGGCGTTCAAAGCATCGGTAACGAAATGAGCATCAAGAAGTAGGACGCTCTGCGGGAGTGCAAGTTCACGGGCAAACATGAAGCACCAGGCAGGCGCTTCGAAAGGAGAACAAAGTGAGTATGGGAGCGATACTTCTGGTTGTCTTGGTGCTGATGCTGCTCGGCATCATTCCAACCTGGCCACACAGCAGGAGTTGGGGTTATGGCCCCAGCGGTGGAGTTGGCTTGATCCTGGTGATCGTGTTGGGTTTATTTTTGCTGGGCAACATATAGCGGGCACTTTCTGAAGTCCCCCTGCGGCAGGTCCGTCTTCTTGACGAAACCCGGGACCGCGTAGAAGGGGGAGCCCGATCCCATCAGGCTCCCCCTCAGCCGATCAGGTTCCAGCCCCACCCGGAGCACTCGACGCAGGTCTCCGACCCGACTTTCCCTTTTGCATAGCACACCTGGCATTCATTCCATACGTGGCCAAGGTCGCTCTTGAAGGTGCCCGGGCAGCGCCTGCCGTAGCGAGTCTTGGAGCAGCGGTGGTTGAGGTCCCGGCGCCTGTCGGTGAACGCGCCGCAGACGTTGCAGATGGCCAACGGTTTCGGTTTCTTGAAACGCTGCGCCACAGTTGACCCCGACCTGTCTCACTCGGCCTTGACGCCGGCTTCCTTGTCACGGGCGGGCCGGAAGCTGATGTCGCCGTACTGCGCGCGAGCTTTTTCGCGCGTGTTGCTGGCATCGGTCATCACGCCCACCGCAACGATGTCCCAGGGTTCCTCGCCGAAGGCGCGCCGGTAGTCCTCGAGCACGTTGCGGTGCAGCTCGCGCCACTCGCCCATTCGGCCGCCGTTTTCGACGACGATCGTCTGGATCTTGGCGGTGGGGATGCTCGGGCTGATGGTCCCGACCGGGGCGTCGCTGGCCCAGCTGTACATGATGATGGCGTAGGGCATCTTCTCGCCGGTGAGCGCTTTGTAAAGTCTGAGCGCGAAGCGCTCGCCGATATCCAGGCGCGCCTTGTCGCCGTGGAAGGCGACGATCACGCGCGCCGGCGAGTCGTCGCGCGTGGGGACGCGCGGGTCGAGCTCGGTCGGCGACTGCAGCACGCGCCAGCGCCATTCGATCAGGGAATGACGAGCGGGGTCGATGCGGATGCGCCGGTAGTATCCGGACGCCGAGCTGTCGGCGCGCCCCTCGAGCACCACCTCCGCGCCGGCCTCGACCAGGCGATAGTCGCTCTTTCCCGCGAAGGGCGAAACGACGAAGCGGCCCCAGTCGCCGGGCGGCGAGCCGCCGGCGCGGCCCGCGGAGAAGCGCGCGGCCTCGACGAGCGCGCCGCTCTCGACCTCGAGCTCGGCGACGATGGTCGTCGACGCCAGCAGCTCGTCGACGGGAACCCCGGCGCAAGCAGCGAGCGCCATGCAGCAGGCGAGCGTCGCCGCGTTGCGCAGTGATTGCATTGGGCGGGCCATGGGTCGGAGCACGATACACCTTCGAGGCGAATGGTGCGATGCAACAAATTGTGTTAGTCTCTGTCTAAGCTGTTTCCTATGACATTGAACCGCAACATTTCTCAGGTAAAGTCACCTGGTCACCAAACATGCATCATGTTGAGCTGAAAGGAGATTGTCCAATGAGATCCACCGACAAAGAAACACAGCCAGGGTCGAGCGCGGACTGGCTGGATCGTGTGCAGATGAGCCAGCGCGACCGCGAGATGGCAAGAGGCTACCTGCGCAAGACCGAGGCCATGGTCGACCTCGTCTGGCTCGCCGGCGAGAGGATTCGCGGTCTGTTCGCGCGCCGCCCGGCCGATCCCACGCCACTCGGGGCAGGGTTGAGCGGGCCGGATGTGGCGCATCGGTCCTAAAGCACCGCAAGGCACAGCGCTTGCCGCGATGACCATTACGAAACGCCTGCACACCGCCGATCGCGGTCCCCTGACCGCGCACCTGCTCGCGCTCTCCGGCGAGGACCGCAGGCTGCGTTTCGGCGTGGCGGCGTCCGACGCGACCCTGCGCGACTACGTCGCCCGCATCGATTTCGGCCGCGATGCGGTGTTCGGCTTCTTTGCCGATGACCTGTCGCTCGGCGGGGCGGCGCATGTCGCCGTCGCCGACGGCGTCGCGGAACTCGGCGTCAGCGTCCTTCCCGCCTACCGGCGCCGCGGCATCGGCTCGGGGCTGTTCCAGCGGGCTTCGGATTTCGCGCGCAACCATTTCATCCGCACGTTCTTCATGCATTGCCTGACCGAGAATGCCGCGATGATGCACATCGCGCGCAAGTCCGGAATGAAAATCGTCGCGGGCGGCGGCGAGGCCGACGCGCATCTGCTGCTGCCGCCGCTCGACGGCGGAACCATAACCACAGAATTCCTCCAGGACCGCCTCGCGCTTTACGACTACAACCTCAAGGCTCAGGTGCTCGGCTGGCATCGCCTGCGGTCTGCATTCGCCGGCCGGCCGCTCGCGGCGAAAGCGTTCTAGGGGGCGAGCGCGTCGCGGGCCGAGCGCAGCTTCTTTAGCGCAGGGCGAGCGTCTGCCGCTTCCACGCCGCATCCTGCCAGCGCTGGAACGCGCGCAGCGCGCTTGAGTCGCTTGCCTGCGTCTCGATGGCGAGCGTGTCCAGGCGCACGACCTCGAACCTGCGCCGGTACCGGCCTTCGCCCCGCGCCTCGCGCGCGACCAGGATCTTCGCGCCGCCCGGCACCCAGCCGGCGAACTCGGCGTAGCCGAGCTCCGGCGTCGTGGTCGCGGGCGGCAGGACGCGGACCGTCCAACCCTTGGCCGACTTGCGGAACACCCACAGCTCGCGCCAGGTCTCGGCCTGCTGCACGGCGAGCGCAAACGCGGTGCCTTCGCGGTTCAGCGTCGCCGAAGCGGTCCAGACGAGCCCGTAGGTGCAGCGGCTCGCGAGCGGATGCGCGGCGTCGTTCTTCGCATCGACGAGGAGCACGCAGGTCTCGCCGGGTTTCCCCGGCACGGTCGCGAGCCGCGGCTCCCGCTCTGCAGCGGCCGGGGCGGGGGCTGACGCCCAGCGCGAGGCGCCGACGCGCACCCCTGCGTCGTTGTATCCCGGCACGTCTTCCTCGGCCAGTTCGACCTTGGCGATCCCGGCGAGCTCGGCGAGGCCGCGCTCGGCAGCGGCAACGGCAGCGGCGCTTTCTCCTTGTCGGGCGTGCCGGTAGGCAAGCCCGCTCCACACGCCGGCGCGGCGCACGAGCACGCGGTTCCTGAGGTACGCCGGCAAGGCTTGAGCGTCGACGCGGTCAAGCACTTCTGCCCGCCACTCGTCGATGCGTTTGCGCTCGGGCGGCGCAAGATCGGCGCGCGCGCATTCCTCGCGCGTCAGGGCGAGCGCGGCGCGGGCGCGCTGCCCGGGGCTTGAGCGCATGGCGAGCACGCGCCGGTGCGCGTCGCCGTCGTAGCAGACCTGCGTGCGGCGCTCGCGCTCGTGGCTGGCAAAGCCGACACCGTGATGCGCCGCCACTTCCAGATGCGCGGACAGCATCGCCTGTGCGGCCTTGTTCTGCGGCACGCCGGAGGATGCGCGGCGTGCGAGTCGATCGGCAAAGGCGCCGAGGAGATCGAGCGCCTCGATTCCGGCTTCGCCGTTGAGCGCCTCGGGCGCCGCTGCTCGTATATAGGCAGCGGCGAAACCGATGCCTAGGGCCTCGGCCCCCGGCGCGTCGCGCAGGAAGCGCGCGACCGAGAGCAGCCCGGGCGCGTCCTCGGGGGTAAGCAGACTGCGTCGGACCTGGCTCGCACGCACGAAACCGCCCCGCTCGCGGCGATAATCCCAGACCTGCAGGTAGTCCAGGCGCTCGCCGCGCACCTCGAGCGCTTCGCCCTGCCACAGCACGGCGAGCGAGGGGGACGAAGGTCGCGGAGCGGCGCGCAGCGCTGCTTGGTCCCGGGTGACGATGGCGATGCCGAGGGTGTCCGCCGCGGCGGCGGAGGAGGCGAGCCCGATGGCCGCGCCCGCGACGAGGGCACGCAGCAGCATCACGGCCGCCCCCTAGCCTGGCCGCCGAGGATCGCGCCGCCGATGAAACCGCCGTCCGCCGGCGGCGGCGCGATGATCACCTGGATCTTGTCGGAGAGCTTATCGGCGAGCGCCTTCTGGATCAAGAGCGGATGCGTGGTCACAAGTGCGCCTTCGCGCGACATCTGCTCGGCGTTGACCTTGCCCACCCGCTCGAGGCGGTAGGCCTCGGCGTCGGCGAGTTTCTGGCGCGCGTCGGCCTCTCCGTTCGCCTCGATGCGGCGCGCCTGGGCACTGCCCTCGGCGCCGCGGATGCGGAACTGCTTCTCGGCCTCGGCCTCGAGCTGCCGCTGCCTGATCTGGCGCTGCTTTAACGGCAATACGTGCTTCATCGCCTCTTCCTGGGCTTTCGCGGCGATGATCTGCTCGCGCGCGGCGGCTTCCGCGGCCTTTTCGCGGCGCACCTTTTCGGCTTCGCCCTCCAGCGCCATTTCCTTGACGCGCTTGTCCTTCAACTCGAGGGTGTAGCGCATCTTCTCGGTCGCGAGTTCCTCGGCGAGCAGCGCGTCCATGCCGCGCCGGTAGTCGGCGGGTAGGTCCACTTTTCCCATCAGCGTGCTCTTCAGCACGATGCCGTCGGCGGCGAGCCTGGGCTTCAATTCGGCTTCGATCGCCTGCTGGATCTCGGCGCGCCTGGTCGAGAAGATCTCGCGCACGGTGTAGCGCGCGAACACCTTGTAGATCACGCCCTGGACTGCCGGCTCGACGATCTCCCCGTCGATGTCGTCGGGCAGGTTCTTCGAAATTGCGACGACTCTGCCCGGGTCGAGTGCGTAGCGGAACGCGAGGTCGACTCCCAGCGACAGGCCCTCGACCGATTGCAGCGGGGCCGGGCCGTCGGCGCGGCTCATTTGCCGCGGCCGGTAGCTGCGCTCGCGCAGCGAATACACGCGCAACTCGTGCAGGCCGGGAAGCACGAGCACGCTGCCGTCGCGCCATTCGCTGACGCCACCGGTGAAGCGATTGGTGCGGACGCCGAGTTCGCTGCGACCCACGCTTTGCGCGGGCGGATGGCGGTAGAGGAAATAGCCGAAAGCGCCCAGGACGGCGAGCACCATGAGTGCGGGCACGAGCCGCCCAATGGCGCGCCCGGCACTGCTGCCCAGCCCCGACGCCGTACGCAGGGACTCCGCGGCGCGCCCAGCCAACCAGTCGAGGACCGCAAGGACCAGGATTCTCAATCGTTCCAGCAAGGTGGATCTCCCTGTTGACGCTTGGCCGACTCTCGGCAGCAGTATTGGAGCAAGCGAAGGTGGCTGGGCAATGCGCGAGCGATGGAAAAATGCCGATGAATTGTGGCAAGAGGGGGGTGGCGGGGACCGGGCGGGTCGAACACCACGGTTGCAACCCGTTCGCCGCCTTACTTGGCGAAGGCCCGAGCGGGCGCCGCCGCCTTACTGCAATATGGCGGTTTCGAACCCGCACCGGAGGAACCCATGATCAAGATCATCGCCGTCGCCGGCGTTGTTCTCGTTGTGCTGGTCGCCGCGATTCTCGCCTACGCGACGACCAAGCCCGACACCTTCCGCGTGCAGCGCGCGACGAGCATCAAGGCGTCGCCGGAAAAGATCTATCCCCATCTCGGCGATTTCCACGCCTGGAACGCCTGGTCGCCCTGGGAGAAGATGGACCCCGCGCTGAAGCGGACTTTCAGCGGCGCGGCGAGCGGCAAGGGAGCGGTCTACGCCTGGGAAGGCAACAAGAAGGTCGGAAAGGGGCGCATGGAAATCACCGACGCCACGCCTTCGAGGATCGCGATCAAGCTGGACTTCATCGAGCCCTTCGAGGGCCACAACGTCACCGAGTTCACCCTCGAGCCGAAAGGCGATTCGACCAGCCTGACCTGGACCATGTCCGGCCCGGCGCTCTTCATAACGAAGGTGATGCAGGTGTTCGTCAGCATGGACGCCATGATCGGCAAGGACTTCGAGGCAGGTCTCGCCAGCTTGAAGGCCGTCGCCGAAAAGTAGGCGGCGGAGACCGAGGGCACGCATGTATCGTCTGCACGGCTTCTGCCAATCAGGCAACACCTTCAAGGTGGCGTTTCTTCTTCGCGCCCTGCGGCAGCCCTGGGAACCCGTCTTCGTCGACTACATGAACGGGGTCACGCGCTCGGATGCGTGGCGTGACGAAGCGAACGAGATGGGCGAGGTGCCGATCCTCGACGACGATCGTCGCCGCCTGACCCAGTCGGGCGTGATTCTCACTTACCTCGCAAAGAAGCACGGCGCCTTCGGCGGAACAACCGACGAAGAGAAGCTTGAAGTCCTTCGCTGGCTCCTGTTCGACAACCACAAGTTCACGAGCTACTTTGCCAGCTATCGCTTCATGAAAGCATTCGGACCTTCGGCGCCGGATCCAGCAGTCATGGGCTGGCTGCGCGGCAGACTCGATAGCTCCTTCATTATTGTCAACAAGCATCTCGCCTCGCGGGAGTTCATGGTCGGCAGCGCGCCAACGATCGCCGATTTCTCTCTATGCGGATACCTGTTCTACCCCGTGGAGGAAAGTGGCTACGAAGTCACCGGTCGCTTCCCTCACATCGACCGGTGGCTGTCACGCCTGCGTCGGCTCGAGGGATGGGCGAGCCCGTATAACGTCCTGCCGGGTGAGCGCATCGCACCCCGATGGTAGTTCGGAAGGGACCCGTGTTGCCGGTCGATTCTTGACAAGGCTTGCATTTGTATTTAACCTAAGAGTTAAATACAGGAACGGTGCCACCGGAACATGACGCCCGATCGCCTCAGCGCGACCTTTGCTGCCCTTGCCGATCCCACGAGGCGCGCCATCCTCGCGCGCCTCGCCTCGGGCGAAACTTCGGTCATGGAACTGGCCGAGCCCTTCGAGATGAGCCTTCCCGCAGTATCCAAGCACCTAAAAGTGCTTGAGCGCGCCAGGCTCATTACGCGTGGCCGCGACGCGCAGTGGCGGCCCTGCCGGCTCCAGGCGACGCCGCTCAAGGACGTCGCCAAATGGGTCGAGTACTACCGGCGCCACTGGGAGGAGAGTTTCGACAAGCTGGATGTCTACCTGAAAGAACTGCAACGAAAGGAGAAGCACGGTGGCCGCAAAAAATAGTCTTGCAACGAAGCCAGCAAACAAGACGGTCGTCATTACCCGCGTGTTCGACGCGCCGCGTCGCCTGGTCTTCGAGACCTGGAGCAAACCCGAGCACCTGGCGCGCTGGTGGGGCCCGAACGGCTTCACGCTGCCCGGTTGCGAGATGGACTTCCGCCCGGGCGGTGCCTATCGCTTCGTCATGCGCGGGCCCGACGGCGGCGACTACCCGTTTCACGGCGTGTATCGCGAGATCGTCGAACCGGAACGCATCGTCTTCACCGCCATCATCGACAATGCACCCGGCAACGAGCTCATGACGACGGTAACTTTCGCCGAGGAGGGCGTTACGACGCGGCTCACGGTGGAGCAGACCGTTCCCACGGAGCCCTACGCTCGCGGGCAGCAGCAGGGATGGACCGAAAGTCTCGAGTGCCTCGCCGACTACCTCGGCAGCCTCGCGACCCTCGTCGGCGATCGCGAGATCGCCGCGGTGCGCATCTTCGATGCGCCCCGCGATCTCGTGTGGAAAGTGTGGACTGATCCGGAGCACGTTGTGCAATGGTGGGGCCCGAACGGGTTCACCACTACGACTTACAGCATGGAGGTGAAACCAGGCGGAGTCTGGCGCTTCGTCATGCACGGCCCCGATGGCCGCGACTACCAGAACAAGATCACCTATCTTGAGGTGGTGAAGCCAGAACGCCTCGTGTACAAGCACGGCGGTGATAAGGAAGTGGAGCCGGTGAATTTCCACGTGACCGTGACCTTCAGGGAACTAGGGGGCAAGACCCGGCTCGACATGCACTCGGTCTTCCCGTCGGCCAAGGCCCGCGACTACGTCATCAAGACCTATGGGGCTTTCGAAGGGATGAAGCAGCACCTGGGACGTCTCGAGGAGTATCTGGCGAAGAAGGTGTCGGCGTGAGCACGGATCGCCGGTCGTTCCTCAAGGCCGCGGCGGCGGGCGCGCTCGCCGCACCCACGCGCGTGTTCGCGCAGTCGCCGGGACCGGCTCGGCCCTCTCGGCCGGACGAGACGGGAAGGAGACAGGCTCCGCGTACCGGAGGATTGTCCAATACACGGCTCGCGCGTATGCACGAGGCGATGGCCCGCCACGTCGAGAGCGGTCGGATGCCCGGTCTTGTCGCGCTCGTCAGCCGGCGCGGCGAGACGCACGTCGACGCGATCGGCGCGAAGGCGTTCGGCGGCAAGGAGCCGATGCGACGCGACACGATTTTTCGCATCGCGTCGATCACCAAGCCGATCACGGCGGCGGCCGCGATGATCCTGGTCGAGGAGGCTAAGCTGCGGCTGGACGATCCGGTCGACCCGCTGCTGCCCGAGCTCGCGAACCGCAAGGTCCTGAAGCGCATCGACAGCCCGCTGGAGGACATCGTGCCGGCCAAGCGGGCGATCACGCTGCGCGACCTGCTCATTTTTCGCCTCGGCATCGGCGCGGTGATGGTTTATCCCGAGAAGCACCCGATCCAGAAAGCGATGTCCGAGGCGGGCGTCTCGCCCTCGGCCAACCTGCCTGCGCATGCCCCCGACGAACTGATGAAGCGCTTCGGCAGCCTGCCGCTCGCGCACCAGCCGGGCGAGAAGTGGATGTACAACAGCGGCTCCGACATCCTGGGCATCCTGATTTCGCGCGCGACGGGCAAGACGCTGGAGACTTTCCTGCGCGAGCGCATCTTCGCGCCGCTCGGCATGAAGGACACCGCGTTCAGCGTGCCCGAGGCGAAACTCGATCGGCTAGCGACTTGCTACCAGACCGATTTCGCGACCGGCAAGACCGTACTCTTCGACGAGGCCCACGGCGGCCGCTTCGCGCGGCCTCCCGTGTTCGAGTCGGGCGCCGGGGGCCTGGTCTCGACGGTCGATGACTTCCTCGCTTTTGGCAGGATGATCCTGAACAAGGGCACCCATGGACGCGAGCGCATCCTTTCGCGGCCCTCGGTCGAGCTGATGACGGCCGACCACATGACCGCAGAACAAAAGGCGGTTTCCGATTTCTTTCCTGATTTCTGGAACAACCGCGGCTGGGGCTTCGGCATGGCTATCGTCACTCGGCGGGACGACCTGGCGCGCTCGGTCGGAACCTTCGGCTGGGACGGCGGCTATGGCACGTCGTGGTACGCCGACCCCGGGGAGGACATGACCGGCGTCCTCATGACGCAGCGCGTCTGGGACTCACCGGTTGCTCCCGCGGTCAATCGCGATTTCTGGACCTCGGCCTACCAGGCGATCGACGATTGAGAAACTCGTTCGGCGTGTCGATTTCGCCGGGCCCGGTTCGTCGTACAGTTAAGAGTGCGGTTTTTCATCCGGCCGAACCCGTCCGGAGGCCCGGCTCCCAAGCCAATGGAGAACACAATGCGATTCATGATGATAGTCAAGGCCACGAAGGACAGCGAAGCCGGCGTGATGCCCTCGGAAAAGCTTATTTCGGAGATGCAGAAGTACCACGAGGAGCTGCAGAAAGCCGGGGTGCTGCTGGACGCCTCCGGGCTCCAGGCAAGCTCCAAGGGCTGGCGCGTCAAATACTCGGGAACGAAGCGCACCGTGATCGACGGGCCCTTCGCCGAGACGAAGGAGCTGATCGCTGGCTACACTATCATCCAGGTGAAGTCGCGGGAAGAGGCGATGGAATGGGCCCGGCGCTTTCCCAATCCCGCCGGCGATGGCAAGGAGGCCGAGATCGAGATCCGGCAGTTCTTCGAGCTCGAGGATTTCGGTCCGAGCGAGGCGGTCGATCGCTTTCGCGAGATGGAAAAGAACCTCAAGAAGAAGTGAGGGAAACCATGAGTAAACGTTCCACCGCGGGAACGACGGCCATGATGTAAATGAACAAGATCGCCATCACACGCCTGAAACAGACGTGTGATGGTGTGGCAAAGTAAGCTTCGACATCACCAAGGAGGATCCATGAATTACGTCGACGCAATCGTGGTACCGGTTCCCAAGAGAAAGCTGGCGGCCTATCGCAGCATGGCGCGGATCTCTGGAAAAGTCTGGCGCGAGCACGGCGCCCTCGAATACTACGAGTGCGTGGCCGACGACGTAAAATCGGGCAAGCGCACGTCGTTCCCGCAGAGCGTCAAGCTCAAACCCGGAGAGATGGTGGTGTTCGCGTACATCGTGTACAAGTCGCGCGCGCATCGCGACCGCGTCATGGCGAAGGTCATGAAGGACAAGCGCCTGGCGGAGATGATGGACCCGAAGGCGATGCCTTTCGACGGCAAGCGCATGTTCTGGGGTGGATTCAAGGTCCTGGTCGACGCCTGAGCCGAGGAGACGCAAGCGTGCGATTCATGATGCTGATGATCCCCAAGGGTTACGAGAGCGCGAAGCCGGGCACGATGCCCGACGCCAAGGCGATCGCCGCGATGATGAAGTACAACGAATCCCTGCAGAAGGCGGGAGTACTGCTTTCCGGGGAAGGCCTGCACCCGCCCTCGATGGGCGCGCGGGTCTCGTTCGCGGGCGGCAAGCCCAAGGTCACCGACGGGCCCTTCGCCGAGGCGAAGGAAGTGCTCGGCGGCTACTGGATGATCCAGGTCAACTCGAGGGAAGAGGCGATCGAATGGGCGAAGCGCTGCCCGGGCTCGGAGAACGAGGTGATCGAGGTCCGACAGGTGCAGGAGCTGTCGGACTTGGACGCCGAGTCCCTTTCCCCAAAGCTCGGTGCGCGCGAGCAAGCGCTGCGCGACGAGCTGGAAAAGAAAAATAGGAAGCGCTGACGCCGTATGGCCGCTTCGGCCACCCATGCCGCGATCGACGCGGTCTGGCGGATCGAGTCCGCGAAGATAGTCGCCGCGCTCGCGCGCAGGGTACGCGACGTCGGCCTCGCCGAGGAGCTCGCACAGGACGCGCTCGTAGCCGCGCTCGAGTCCTGGCCGAAGACGGGCGTGCCGGACAACCCGGGTGCCTGGCTCATGGCCGCGGCGAAAAACCGCGCGCTCGATCACTTCCGTCACCACAAGCTGATCGAGAGCAAGTATGAGGAGATCGGCCGCGAGGCCGAGGTAGGGTACACGCCGGACTTCGACGCCGCGCTCGACGACGACATCGGCGACGATCTCCTGCGCCTGGTGTTCGTCGCCTGCCACCCGGTGCTCTCCACCGAGGCGCGCGTCGCGCTCACGCTGCGCCTGCTCGGGGGCCTTACGACCGACGAGATCGCTCGCGCCTTCCTCGTCCCGGAGCCGACCATCGCCCAGCGCATCGTGCGGGCGAAGCGCACGCTCGCCGAGGCGCGCGTCCCCTTCGAGGCCCCGCGCAAGGACGAGCTCGCCTCGCGCCTCGCATCCGTGCTCGAAGTCGTCTACCTCGTCTTCAACGAAGGCTACTCGGCGACCGCGGGCGAGGACTGGATGCGGCCCGCGCTCTGCGACGAGGCGCTGCGTCTCGGCCGCATCCTCGCCGGGCTAGCGCCGGAGGAGTCCGAGGTCCACGGCCTCGTCGCGCTGATGGAAATTCAGGCGTCGCGCGCGAACGCGCGGGTTGGCCCGTCGGGAGAACCGATTCTGCTTCTCGATCAGGACCGTGCGCGCTGGGATCATCTGCTCCTGCGCCGCGGTCTCGCGGCGCTGGAACTCGCCGAGCGGCTCGGCGGCGGCATGGGTGGCGCGCCCGCGGGCGCGCTGGGGCCTTACGCGCTACAGGGGGCGATCGCCGCTTGCCACGCGCGTGCGCGCACCGCGGCTGATACGGACTGGACGCGCATCGCGGCACTCTACGATGCGCTCGCGCAGATCGCGCCCTCCCCGGTCGTCGAGCTCAACCGCGCGGTCGCGGTCGCGATGGCCTTCGGCCCGTCGGAAGGGCTGGCGCTCGTCGATGCGCTCGTCCCCGAGCCGGCTCTCAGAGGCTACCACCTCCTGCCGGCGGTGCGCGGCGACCTCCTCGCCAAGCTCGGCCGCCACGACGAGGCCCGCGCGGAGTTCGAGCGCGCGGCATCGCTCGCGAGAAACGCGCGCGAGCGCAGGCTCCTGCTCGATCGCGCTGTGGCGTCGAATCACAAGTTCCGCGTCGTAAGGTAAGGTACGGTTTCCTCCGCGCCGAGCGGAGGTGTCACTCCGAACAAGGCCACGATGGTGCTCGAACCCGAGACCTGGAAGCACGAGCTGAAGAAGAGGGCGGGCCATCTGTGGGCGGGCAAGATGCTCGCCACGACCGGCGCGATCGCAATCTTTTTCTACGCCTACTTCTGGGTCATGCGCCATACACTTTCCGGCATGACCGTCATGCCGGTGACGTGGATCGATGACCTGGTCGTGTTTTCGCCGGCGTCGTTTCTCCTCTACGTATCCCTGTGGGTCTATGTCGGCCTGGGACCCCAACTCGCCAAGGACGCACGCGAGCTGGCTGCCTGGGGAGCGATATCGTTTGCGATGGCCGTCATCGGTCTGGGCATATTCCTGGCGCTGCCCACCAGGGTCCCGGATTTCGGGGTCGACTGGTCCCGCTACGCGTTGCTCGCGTTTCTCAACAGGGTCGACGTTTCGGGGAATGCCTGCCCGTCGCTGCACGTCGCCTTCGCAGTATTCACCGCCGTCGTGCTTCACGCGCAGCTGAGGGCGATGCGCGCTCCGCGGGCGTTGCGGGTGAGCAATGGGCTGTGGTGCCTCGCCATCGTCTACTCCACGATGGCGACGCGGCAGCACGTAGCCCTGGATGTCATTGCGGGCCTAGTCCTAGCCGGGGGAGCATCGATCGTGTACGTGGCCATGGACACCGGCCGCATTCCGAGCCATGGCAGGCGCCGGCAGGAGAGGCAGCCGACGGCGTAAAGCGCGGGGTCGTCAAGGTGGAACGCCGCATGGACACGGCGTCCTGCCGCGGGTAGTGTTACGCCATGACCTCCACCGCTTCCTCCGCAGTGCGCACCGAGCTCGCGCCGAGCGGCACGCTCCGCGCCGGGCTCAATCACGGAAATTTCCTGTTGGTCACCCCGGGTTCCTCGCGCGCCGATCCGCGCGGCGTCGCCCCGGATCTCGCGCGTGAGCTCTCGCGCAGGCTCGGCATGCCGCTCGCGTTCGTCCCTTACGACACTGCCGGAAAAATGGCCGACGCGGCCGGCAGCGACGCCTGGGACGTGGCGTTCCTGGGCGCCGAACCGCAGCGCGCCGGCGAGATCGCGTTTACCGCCGCGTACCTGGAGATTCCTTCCACCTATCTCGTACCGGCGGGATCGCCGCTGCGTTCGATCGCCGAGGTGGACCGCGCCGGGGTGAAGATCGCGGTCGCGGCCAAGTCCGCGTACGACCTGTGGCTCAGCCGCAACATCAAACACGCCACCCTGGTGCGGGCGGAGGGCATCGACGCCTCATACGACATCTTCGTTTCGCAGCGCCTGGACGCGCTCTCCGGGCTGAAGCCGCGCCTGGTGAACGACGCCGAGAGGCTTCCCGGCTCGCGCATCCTCGAGGGCCAGTTCACCGCCGTCCGGCAGGCCATCGGCACGCCGCGCAGCCGCGAGGCGGGCGCCAAGTACCTGCACGGATTCGTCGAGGATGCAAAGGCCTCGGGCCTGGTGGCGAAGGCGATCGAGGATAACGGCGTGCGCGGCGTCTCGGTCGCGCCCGCGGTTTCCTGAGAAGGCCGCATAGGCCCGGAGCGAAGACGGCGTGGATTTCCACTCGTTCTTCGCCCAGCTGTCGAAAGACCTCGACTGGTTTTCCTTCTACGCGCGCTATTGCGCCGGCAGGAACCTCACGAGCTCGTTCTGCCGCGACTTCGAATGGTGGATGCTGGGCGCAGCGGCGCTGATCGTCGCCATCCTCATCTGGTGGGGCGTGGGCCGGCTGCTGCGCAGCCGGCGCGCCTGGCAGTACCGTCGCGACCTCGCCCGCGTGGCCGACGAGAAGACCATGCGGCAGCACGTCTGGTCGGGTTACGATTCGCCGCAGTCCATGCCTTCGACCGAGCGGCGTGCGAGCCGCGACACCACACTTTGAAGGACGCCGGCATCCGCCTCGAATGACGTTCCTGCGCTGCTTCGCCGTGTGGATGCTGCTCCTCGTCGTCGCCGTGGCGAACGGCGCGGCGCGGGAGTTCCTGCTCGTGCCGCGGCTCGGGGCGCAGACCGGACATGTCGTGAGCACGCTCGTCCTGTGCGCCGCCATCCTCGTGGTCGCACTGCTGACCATACGCTGGATAGCGCCGCGCGGCCGCCGCGGCGCCCTGTGGGTCGGGGGCGCGTGGCTTGCGCTGACGCTAGGTTTCGAATTCCTGGCCGGGCACTATCTCTTCGGAAATTCCTGGGAGAAGCTCTTAGCGGACTACAACCTGCTGCGCGGGCGCGTGTGGATCCTGGTGCTGATCGCGACGCTGTTCGCGCCGGCCTGCGCATACGGCTGGAAGCGTTCGGCGAAATGAGGAGTCGAAGATGAGCGGCGCGCCACAAGTTCGGAGAGCGGACAAGTTGATGACCGAGGAACGTGCGCGCGAGACCCTGGCGCACGGTTTCTGCGGCAGGCTCGCGACCGTGGACGAGGACGGCTGGCCCTACTGCGTGCCGCTCCTCTACGTGTGCCTCGACGGCGAGGTATGGGTGCACAACACGCGTGCCGCGGGCCACCTGCGCACTAACGTCGACCACGAGGCGCGCGTGTGTTTCGAGGTCGACCAAGCCGGCGAAGTCTTTGCGTACGGCCGCTTCGAGTGCGACTCGACCGTCGCGTACCGCAGCGTGATCGCCTTCGGCAGGATACGCGTGGTCGAAGACCTCGCGGCGAAGCGCCGCTTCTGCGATGCCCTCATGGCCAAATACGCGAAGCAGGACTGGGAGCGCCCCAAGGGCTTCTATCCGCGCATCGAGCTGATCACCGTATACGCGATCGCCATCGAGCGCCTCTCCGGCAAGGAGACGCCGCTGCCCGCGGCCTCCGAGCGCTGGCCGGCGGCGGACCACACCAAGACGCCGAACGCGCGGGCGTAACGGACAACCGGCAGTCTGGGGGAGCAGCGATGAACGCAGAGCAACTCAAGGCGCTCCAGGCGCCGCTCAAGCAGAAGTACAAGGACGAGCCGCGCGCGGCGCTCATCACGCTCAAGGCACGCTCGCGCGTCGGCGAAGGCGTGAGCTGCAAGCTCGAGACCGGCAGGGCGCTCGTCGAGGCCGGGCTGCACCCGGCCAGCGGCGGCGACGGGCTCTCGGCCTGCTCGGGCGACATGCTGCTCGAGGCGCTGGTGGCATGCGCGGGCGTGACGCTCAAGGCGGTCGCGACTGCCCTGGGGATCGATCTGCGCGACGCGACGGTGAGTGCGGAGGGCGATCTGGATTTTCGCGGCACGCTCGCCGTGGACAAGGCGGCGCCGGTCGGCTTTCAGGCTATCCGTCTCAAGTTCGAGCTGGATACCGACGCGACGCCGGAGCAGATCGCTTCGCTGATGACACTCACCGAGCGCTACTGCGTGGTGTACCAGACTTTGTCGAAGCCGGCGCAGATTTCCGTTCAGTACTGACTCGCAGCGGACCGGAGGCGGTTTCCATGAGGTACACGGGCAGGTCGGTCGTCGGCGGGCGAGGTGCCTGCGGCACCTGGTAAAAAAGATCGGCGACGAAGCCGCGGTGATAGCTCGTGTGGTTGACGACGTGCAACAGGATCTCGCCGCGCGTCATCGCGCCTTGGTTGCCGCCGATCAGCGTGAAGCTCACCCGTTCGTCGAACGCCGCATCGGGCAGGCGATCGCTCCAGCCGACGTACCAGTCGTCGATCCCCTGCTGCTTATTCCATAGTTCGTCGAGCGGCGGATGCCCAGGCGTGTTGCGCGCCGTGAAGCCGTGGTCGCGGCCCTCGAGGTGCGCTTGCCAGATGAGATCAATAACGTAGTTGTGATTGAGCGTGTGCACCATATTCTTGAAGAGACTTTGCCGTTCCTTGGTCGCTTCGCCCGCGGGCAGGGCCGTGACGGCTTCGAAGATGAGTTCGTTCGCCCAGTGGTTGTAGCGCGTGAGCATGCGCGCGGTCTTTGCGGCGATCATCGTCAGTCCTCCACCTCGAAGCGCTTCAATTGCTCCTTCGGACGGCTCTTGCCGTCCCAGCCGATCTGGTCCATGTCGCAGTAGAGATGCAGGCAGACCCTTTCGCAGCGTGCCGGATCGCCAGGTTCGACGTGCAGGAACGGCGATGCGGGCCAACGCGGACGTTACTCTACACCGTAATATTGCGTTCTTCGTCGCGTCCCCGGTCAAACTCTGCGCCTCCATGGACCGTCAGTCCTGCAGCCGGCGTTCGGCCAGGCCTCGGCGATCGGTGTAGCGAAAAGCACGCGCCGCACCCACACGCGGCGCTGCTGTTCGCCGCGTTCGTTCTATCGCGCGAAGGGCAGGAGTTGCTGAAGAGCGTCAACCGCGTACCGACCAGTTCCGCCGTCGACAGCCCGCTCAACAAATTCAGCTACGAGATCATCGATCCGGTGACAACGAGGCCTGCCGCGGACCCGAGCGGCAGTGCGGCAAGCTGCTCGTCATCGAGTACGAGAAGATCGCCGGGCGCATCTGCGCGGTCATGGTCGGGGAGTCGTCGGGCTACTGAAGCGGGTGGACCGCTGCTGCAAGTGCCTGACGCTGGGGAGATTTCCCCTGTAACACGGTTCGTGTAACATGGACTGCTTTCCCGAAAGAAGTGCAAGGGCAGCGCTCGACACATGCAAGGCACCGCAATCTCGTTGAAAGGGTTCGACATCGCCCACGCCGCAGGCGCGGTGCTCGGGCATCGTGCCACGCAGTTCGGGACGACGCTCGCGGCGCTGCTGCTCGTGTGCTGGGGCCTGGCGCAGGGGACCTGGAAGCTCTGGCACCCGGAGGCGCCGGCGGTCGAGCGCGCCGGTGCCGAGACGGGCGTCGACGTCCGCTCGCTCCTGTCCGCCCGCCCCTTCGGCAACGCGGCGGTCCAGCCCGTGAACGACGCTGGCAGCCTGGCGCGCAGCAACCTGAACATCACCGTCACCGGCGTGGCGTCGCGCAAGGTCGGCGGCTGCGCGCTCGTCGTGGTCCAGGGACAGCCGGAGGCCGCGTACTGCGCAGGCGAGGAGCTGACGCCCGGAGTGCGCCTGGAGAGCGTACAGGCCGACCGCATCGTAATCCTGCGCAACGGCGTGCGCGAATCGGTGACGATGAAGGACGCCGAAGGCACGCCCGGGGCGGCTGCGCTGCAGCCCATCGTGCGCTCGTTACCCGACCGGCAGGTGGTCGACCGGCGAGCGCTGCAGCAGCAGCTCGGGCGCCCCGAGTTCCTCAGCCAGGCGCTGATCGTCCCCAGTCCCGGCGGGGGGTTCCTCGTGCGCGAGGTGCAGAGCGGCAGCCTCTATGAGAAGCTCGGCCTGCGCCCCGGGGACGTCATCCGCAGCGTCAACGGTCAGGCCTTGAGCAGCATGGATGAGGTGATGCGCATGTACCAGCAGTTCGGCACCGCCGAGCGCGTCACCGTCGACGTGCAGCGCCAGGGGCGCGCCGAGACGCTGTATTACGACATGCGCTGACATAGGCTGAGCTCGGCGATCCGATGAAACCCTCCGATTCCATGGTGCGTCTTGTCGCCGGCATTGCCGCCGCGGCGTGCCTTGCAGTCGCTCCGCAGTCCGGCTGGGCGCAGGCGACCGATCCCACGGCGGCGCCCGGGGCAGCCCAGTCGCTTCCCCCGGCAGCGGCGCCCGGCGGTGCCGCACCGTCGATTCCGATTCCGTCGCGGGGCGGGGAAGTCGTGCTGAATTTCCAGAGTGCCGACCTGCAGCAGGTGGTGAAGGCGATCTCGCAGATGACCGGGCGCAACCTGCTGATCGATCCGCGCGTGCGCGGGCAGTTCACCATCTTCTCGGCGCGGCCGATGTCGGTGGCGGCCGCTTACCAGGTGTTCCTGTCGGCGCTCAAGGCACAAGGGTTCACCGCCGTCGATGGTCCCGGCGATGTCGTGCGCATCATCCCGGTCGCCGAAGCCAAGGCCTCGGCGCCGGTGAGCGGAGAGGAGACGCCGCGCGGCGGCGAGCAGATCGTCACGCACGTCGTGGTCGGGCAGCACGTCGCGGTGTCGCAGCTGCAGAACGTGCTGCGCCCCTTGATGTCACCCACCAGCCAGCTCTCTGTATACGATCCGGCAAACGCGCTGGTCATCACCGACTACGCCGACAACGTGCGCCGGCTGCTGCGCATCATCGAGCGGATCGACCTGCCGGCGGCGAGTGAAGTCACCGTGGTTCCGCTGCAGAACGCTTCGGCCCTCGACGTCGCGGAGATGGTGGTGCGACTGTCGGGTTCGGGGGTGACCTCGCCCTCGGGGGTGCCGGGTGTGCCGCAGACGCAGATCGCCGCCGGTGGGGACCGTTTCACGGTGGCGCCCGACACGCGCACCAACAGCCTGCTGCTGCGCTCGGACAACCCCGGACGCGTCGCGCAGCTGCGCTCGCTGATCGAGAAACTCGACGTGCCAGCGCGCGCCATCGGCAGTACCCGCGTCATCTACCTGCGCCACGCCGAGGCGCCCAAGCTGGTCGAAGTACTGCGCGGCATGCTCTCGGCCGCGGCGGCCGCGGCGCCGCCGCAGGCGGCAGCGGGAGGCGCGCGTCCGGGCGGGCCGACACAGTCCCTGGTCCAGGCCGACGAAGCCACCAATTCGATCATCATCAACGCGTCCGACACCATCTACAACAACCTGCGCACCGTGATCGAGCAGCTCGACATCCGCCGCGCCCAGGTCTACGTCGAGGCGCTCATCGTGGAGATGACCGCCGACCGCACCGACGAGCTCGGCATCCAGTGGCTCGCCGCCGGCCAGTCCGGGTCGCGCACCGTTGCCGGCGGAACCAACTTTCCCGCGGCCAATCCGAGCATCGCGGCGGCGGCAGTAGGCGGCTCGGCGGCGGCGGTGGGAACGGCGGGCCTAGTGGTGGGCGTGCTCGGCCAGAAGGTGACGCTCTCCGACGGCACCACCATCCGCAACCTCGGCGCGCTGGCGCGCGCGCTCGAGTCGAGGAGCCTGGGAAACATCCTCTCCACGCCGAACCTGCTGACGCTCGACAACTACCAGGCGAAGATCATCGTCGGGCAGAACGTGCCCATCGTCACCGGCAGCTTCGCGCAGGCGACAGCCGCGGCGGCGGGCGGGGCCACGGCGGTGAATCCCTTCCAGACGATAGACCGGCGCGACGTCGGGCTGACGCTGCGCCTCAAGCCGCAGATTTCCGAAGGCGGGGCGATCCGGATGGAGATCTACCAGGAGGTGTCGAGCGTCGATCCGACCTCGCGCTCGCAGGCGAGCGACGTGGTGCTGACCAAGCGCGCGCTCGAAACCAAGGTGGTGGTGGACGACGGCCAAACCATCGTGCTCGGCGGGTTGATCCAGAACAACGTGCAGGAAACCGTGCAGCAGGTGCCGTTCCTCGGCAGCATCCCCTTCCTCGGCGCGTTGTTCCGCTACAAGCAGGAAATCCGGTCGCGCACCAACTTGATGATCTTCCTGCGGCCGCAGATCATCCGCACGGCCGATGACGGATACAAGATCACCACCGACCGCTACGACTACCTGCGCTCCTATACCCGCGGCGACGACGAGGAGCGCGAGGCCATCTACGACCGTCAGGAGCCCGTCGCGCCCGATCCGGCGCGCGACGCCCCGCGCCTGCGGCCGGGGGAAAGTCCCGCCGCTCCGCCGGCGCTCCCGGCCGGGCCGCAGGCGGCACCCGTGCCGGCGAGGTGAGCGCGTGGATATGTCTTCGGATGCCCTGCTTCCCGAGGCTCGCGCGGTCGAGCGGCTGCCGTATGCGTTTGCCAAGCGCCACGGCGTCATCAGCGCGCGAGCGCTGAACGAAGGCTTCGAGCTGTGGGCGCGGCCCGGGCTGCGCGCCGGCGTCCTCGCCGAAGTGCAGCGCGTCCTCGGCGGGCCGATTTCGGTGAAGGAGCTGGCGCCGACGGCGTTCGACGCCGCGCTCGCTCGCGCCTACGAGCGCGGCACTTCTCACGCCGCGGAGATCGTCACCGACCTCGACGCGAGCATGGATCTCGCGGCGCTGGCGCAGAGCCTCCCCAAGATCGCCGACCTGCTCGAGAGCGAGGACGATGCACCCATCGTGCGGCTGATCAACGCGCTCTTCTCGCAGGCGGTGCGCGACAACGCTTCCGACATCCACATCGAGGCCTTCGACCAGCGCTCGGTAGTGCGCTTCCGTCGCGACGGCATGCTGCGCGACGTGCTCGAGCCGCCACAAGCGGCGCACGCGGCCCTGGTTTCGCGCATCAAGATCATGGCGAGCCTGGACATCGCCGAGAAGCGCCAGCCTCAGGACGGGCGCATCGGGTTGCGCCTCGCCGGCCGGCCGGTCGACGTGCGCGTGTCCATCTTGCCGACCGCCCACGGCGAGCGCGTGGTGCTGCGACTGCTCGACAAGCAGGCCGGGCGGCTCAACTTGACGGGCCTGGGCATGCCCGAAGCGACGCTCGCGGCCTTGCGCGAGCTCGTTCGCCAGCCGCACGGCATCATCCTCGTCACCGGTCCGACCGGCTCGGGCAAGACCACGACGCTCTACGCCGCGCTGGGGCAGCTCGACGCCAAGCACACCAATATCGTGACCGTCGAGGACCCGATCGAGTACGACCTCGACGGCGTCGGCCAGACCCAGGTGAATCCGCGTATCGAACTCACTTTTGCGCGAGCGCTGCGCGCGATCCTGCGCCAGGACCCCGACGTGGTCATGATCGGCGAGATCCGCGACCTGGAAACCGCGCAGATCGCGGTGCAGGCGAGCCTCACCGGCCACCTGGTTCTCGCCACCCTGCATACCAACGACGCCGTCGGCGCGGTGACGCGCCTGGTGGACATGGGCATCGAGCCGTTCCTGGTCGCCTCCAGCCTGCGCGGCGTGCTCGCGCAGCGGCTGGTGCGGCGCCTGTGCCCGGCGTGCCGGCGCTCGCACGTTCCCGACTCCGCCGAGCGCCGCCTGCTCCGGAACGGTGCTAACGACGCGGAGACGCCCCTCTACACCGCGCCGGGCTGCGACGCCTGCGCCTGGACCGGTTACCAGGGCCGCAGCGGCATTTTCGAGCTGCTGCTCATCGACGACGACGCGCGGCGCCTCATACACGATCGCGCCTCGGAGGCCGAGCTCGCCGAGTACGCGCGCAAGATCGGCATGCGCAACCTGCGCGAAGACGGCCTGCGCTGGGTGCGCTCGGGCGAGACCAGCCTCGAGGAAGTGCTGCGCGTATCCCGCGAATGAGGCGCGAGTAGGCGCCGCCGCCCATGTCGGGTTTCGAATACAGCGCGCTCGACGCCAGCGGCCGCGAGACCCGCGGTGTGGTCGAAGCGGATACCGAACGGCACGCGAGGTCGCTCCTGCGCGAGCGTGGCCTCGCGCCGCTCGCCGTCGAAGGCATCCGCTCCGGCGGCACGCGGCGCGGCCTGGGCGAGCGCTTCGCGCGGCCGAGACTGTCGCGGCGCGAGCTGTCGCTGGTGACCCGCCAGTTCGCCACCCTGGTCCGCGCCGGTCTCACCATCGAGGAATGCTTCAACGTCCTCATCGAGCAGAGCGACTCGGCGCGCGCTCGGAGTCTCCTCGCCGCGGTGCGCGGCAAGATCCTCGAAGGCCAGTCGGTCTCGAGCGGCATCGCCGCGTTTCCCGCCGCGTTTCCGCAGATCTACCGCGCCATGATCGAGGCGGGCGAGCAGTCCGGAAAGCTGACCGACGTGCTCGAGCGCCTTGCCGATTTCACCGAGAACCGCGAGAGCCTGCGCGACAAGCTCGTGCTCGCCTTCATCTATCCGGCGCTGGTCACCGTGGTAGCGTTCTCGGTCGTCGGGCTGCTGCTCGTCTACGTCGTGCCGCAGGTGACGCGCGTGTTCGCCAACCTCGGGCAGACGCTGCCGCTCGCGACGCGGATACTGATTGGCATCAGCAATTTCGTCCGAGCGAGCGGAGCGTTCTGGCTTGTGGTGCTCGCCGGCGGCTTCGTCGCGGCGCGGCTCCTCCTGCGCAGCCCGGCGTGGCGTCACCGCTGGCACGCCTGGCTGCTGCGCCTGCCGGTCGTGGGGCGCCTCATCCGGGGCGTCAACGCGGCGCGCTTCGCCGACACGCTGGGCATTCTCACGGCGAGCGGCGTGCCACTCCTGCCTTCGCTGCAATCGGCCGCGGCAGTGCTCACCAACCTGCCGATGCGCGCCGCGGTCGAAGAAGCGGTGCGCCGCGTGCGCGAGGGCGGGGCGCTCGCGCCGGCACTGGGCGCGGCGAAGCTCTTCCCGCCGCTCGTCATCCACCTGATCGCAAGCGGCGAGGCCACCGGGCGGCTGGATGCGATGCTCGCGCGCGCCGCGGAGGCGCAGTCCCGGGAACTCGAGAACTGGGTGCGCGGCCTCACCGCGCTGCTCGAGCCGCTCCTGATCCTCGCCATGGGCGCGGTGGTGCTCTTCGTGGTGGTGGCGATCCTGCTGCCGATTTTCGAGATGAACCAGCTGGTGCGCTGATGCGGCTTCCCAGGGTTTTCGCGGCGGCGGCAATCGCGCACAATAGGGGCCATGCGATACTTTGAGGCTGCCATGCAGAAACTCTCCACGCCTGCGCGCCGTGCGCGCGGTTTCACGCTCATCGAAGTACTGGTGGTCATCGTCATTCTCGGCATCCTCGCCGCGCTCATCGTGCCGCGCGTCATGGACCGGCCCGACCAGGCACGCGCGGTGGCGGCGCGCGCCGACGTCGCCGCGATCGTCAACGCGCTCAAGCTCTACCGCCTGGACAACGGCACCTACCCGAGCGCCGACCAGGGGCTCGCCGCGCTGGTGCGAAAACCTGAGCGCGGCGACGTCCCACGCAACTGGAAGGCGGGGGGATATCTCGAGCGCCTGCCGAAGGACCCCTGGGACAGCGACTACCAGTACCTCAATCCGGGCATTCGCGGCGAGGTCGACGTGTTTTCCTTCGGCGCCGACCGCGTGCCAGGCGGTGAGGGGATCAACGCCGACATCGGCTCATGGCAGTGATTCGCCCAAGGCCGGCGGCCCGCGGCGTCCAGCCCGGGTTCACGCTCATCGAGTTGCTGGTGGTGGTGACGATCATCGTCATCGTCGTCGGTCTCCTCGGCGTGCAGCTCTCGCGCGGACCCGAGGACCAGGTGCGCGAGGAAAGCGAGCAGCTGGCGCGACTGCTCAAAGCGGCGCGCGAGGAGGCGATCCTGCAGGGGCGGGTGTTCGCGCTGGGCAGCGAACGCGATGCGTACTGGTTCCTGAGACTGGAACGCGACGGGCGCCTCAAAGTGCTGCGCGGCGACGAGTTGCTGCGAAATCGCCAGTTGCCTGCGGGCATGATCATCGAAAAGCTGCAGGTCGAAGGGCAGGGCGCGGGCGACTCCGCCCGCGAGGGTCTGGTGTTCCTGCCGAGCGGCGAGCTGCCGGCGTTTCGCCTGGTGCTCGCCTCGGGCGGCGCACGCTGGAGCGTGGTCGGCGCGCCGGGCGGCGCGATCCTCGCAAAGGCGGGATCGTGACGCATCCCAGTCGCGCCGCGGCGGGCGGGTTCACGCTGATCGAGATACTCGTCGCGCTCTTCGTGCTGGCGATCGCGCTGGTGGCGACGGCGCGTTCGCTCGGTGCGGCGACCGACACGACGGCGGCGCTGCGCGACCGCGCGCTGGCGCGCTGGGTCGCCGAGGACCAGCTGACGAACCTCGAGCTGCAGCGCGCCTGGCCGGCTCTCGACGTGAAAGAGGGTGACGCCGAGATGGGCGGGCGCGCGTTCCGCTGGAGCCAGGAAACCACGCCCACGCCGGTGGCGCGCATGCGCCGTGTCGAGGTGAGCGTGTTCCTACCGGGGACGAAATCGGCGCTGGTGCGGGTGTCGGGTTTCCTCGAGCAACCGGCTGGGGTGGCACCGTGACGCCGCGCCCGGCCGGCCGCCGCCGCGCCGCCGGCGTCACGCTCATCGAGCTGCTGGTGGCGCTGGTGGTGTTCAGCCTGTTCGCGGTGATGGCTTACGGCGGGCTCGGCCGCCTGCTCGAAGGGCGCGCGCGCCTCGCCGCCGAGCAGCGCGTATGGGAAGACCTCTCGATCGCGTTCCTGCGGCTCTCCGACGATCTGGCGAATGCGCGCGCGCGCAAGGTGCGCGATGTCGCGGGGTTCTCGCTGCCGGCCCTCGTCGGCCGCCCCTACGATTCGCGCGCGCTCGGCGAACCGAGTCTGGAACTGACGCGCGGCGGCGAGCTGCACTACGGCGATGGCGTGCATTCCGACCTGAGGCGGGTCGCCTGGCGCCTGCGCGACGGTCGCCTCGTGCGCATCACCTGGCCGGTGCTCGACCGTGCGCCCACCACCCAGCCACTCGAATCCGAGCTGCTCGCCGACGTGGAAAGCTTCGAACTGCAGTTCCAGGGCCAGGGAGGTTCCGGACAAAACTGGCCGCCGACGGGCGCGCAGGCCGACCCGATGCCGAACGCGGTGGAAGTGACGCTGTCGGTGAAGAATGCGGGCAGCTTCCGCCGCGTGTTTCTGGTGAACCGCTGATGCGCACGGCCCGGGCGCAACGCGGCGTCGCGCTGGTCACGGCAGTGATGGTTGTCGCCATTGCCGCGGCGATTGCCGCGCAGGTGGCGTTCGCGCACCAGGTGTGGATGCGGCAGATGGAGAACGCTGCCGATCACGGCGCCACCGACTGGCTGCGCCGCGGCGCGCTGCACTGGGTCAGCACCGCGCTCATCGAAGACGCCGCGCAGGGCTCGACCGATCACCTGGGCGAGCGCTGGGCGCAAGGCCTGCCGGTGCTGCCCGTCGAAGGCGGCTTCATCCGCGTCGCGATCGAGGACGCA
Source organism: Gammaproteobacteria bacterium (assembly GCA_041496705.1). Lineage (GTDB taxonomy): Bacteria > Pseudomonadota > Gammaproteobacteria > Burkholderiales > SG8-39 > VBDM01. The sequence goes on from JBGQFD010000022.1 coordinate 29,672, forward strand.
CAGGGGCGCTTCAATCTGAACAATCTCCTGCGCAACAACACAAGCAGCGCCCCCGACATCGCCATCTTCCGACGCCTCCTCGCCGGGCTGATGCTCGAACCCGGCCTCGCCGACACGCTGGTCGACTGGATCGACGCGGACGGCGATGCGCGGCCCGGCGGCGCCGAGGACATCGACTACCTCAACGCCAGTCCGCCGTACCGGACGAGTAACCAGCGCCTGGCGAGCGTCGAGGAGCTGCGGCTGGTGCGCGGCTTCGACGCGAAGACCGTGGAGAAGCTCGCCCCTTACGTGACCGTCCTGTCCGCGGACTCCGACATCAACCTCAACACGGCCTCGCCCTTGCTGTTGACAGCACTCGTCCCGGGGCTGGACCTCGCTTCCGCGCAGCGCATCGCCGACACGCGGATGGAGAATCCGCTGCCCAACGCCGGTGTGCTGGCAAAGCTGCTCCCGCCTGGGGTGCCGGCGCCGCAGGCCGGCGCCGGCGTGAAGAGCGATTTCTTTCTGGTCGCCATCGACACGCAGATCGGGCGCCACGAGCGCCGCACGGAGGCCCTGGTGCATCGCGACGCCGGCGGCAAGAGCACGAGCGTCGAGTGGCACCGCATGCAGTTGCTGCAGAAGGCTTCATGAAGCTGCCGACGCTCCGCAGTCCGCTCCTCGCCCTTTTGGCATGGCGCCCCGCCGGCGCGGCGCGCCTGGAAATCTGGCTGTCCGGCGGCTGGCCGGCGCTTGAGGTGAAGCAGGGCGCGTCACCGCGCTGGCGCCGCGGCGCGCCGGGCGAGCGCGTGCGCGAGGGCAGCGGACTCGAGGGGCTCGAGGGCCTCGCTCCCGCCGACGAGGTCGTGGTGTGGACGCCGGCGGCGGAGTCGCTGCTCTTGCGAACGCAATTGCCGACGCGATCGGCGGCGAAGATCGCGCAGGCTTTGCCGTTCGCGCTCGAAGATCAGCTGATCGAGCCGCCAGAGCAGCTGCATTTCGCGTTCACCCACGAAGCCGACGGCGCGCTGGCGGTGGCGGTCACCAAGCGCGAGCGCATGCAGGGCTGGCTCGCGGCGCTGCAGGCCGTGGGTCTCGCCCCCACCCGGCTCGCCCCGGTGACGCTGTCGCTGCCGCTCGCCGATCGCGCCTGGACGCTCAGCTATGGCGAGGACGAGATGGCGCTGCGCTGCGGATTGCATTCCGGATTCGGCGGTCCGCGCGAATCCCTGCCTCCGGCATGGCTGCATGCGGCACTCGCCGAGGCGCGCGGCGAAAATCGCGCGCCCGAGCGCATCCTGGTTGTCGGGGCTCCCGCGGACCTGGATCTGGCGGCGTGGAGCGAAGCGCTGGCACTGCCGGTTCAGGTGTTGGCGGCGGCGGAGGGTCGTGTGCCCGCTCCGTCCCTCAATCTGCTGCAGCAGGCCTTTGCGCCGCGCGGGCGCGCGGCCGGGTTGTGGCGCGCCTACCTGCCTGCGGCGGCGCTGCTCGCCGCGTGGCTCGCCGGAACCCTGGCGGTGGAGGCGATCGAGTGGCTGCGACTCGCGCGCGCCGCGCGCGCCGGGGAGCAGGAGATGCACGCGCTCCTGCTGAAGAGTTTTCCCGACACGAAGGTGGTGCTCGATGCGGCCGAGCAGATGCGCCGCAGCCTGGAGACGCTGAACGCGGGCGCCGGTGCCGCGGCGCCGGGGGACATGTTGGCGCTGCTCACGCGCGCGCTGCCGGCGATAGAGCGCGAATCGCGCGCGAGGCTGCAGGGCTTCGAATACGCGGACCGCGCGCTCACCTTGCGCGTCGCCGTCGCCGATGCCGACGCCGAAGCCATCGTGCAGGCGCTGCGCGTGCGCGGGCTGGAGGTCGACGTGCAGCGTTCCGGCGGCGAGGCGCGGCTGCGCGTGCGCGCAGCCGCCGAGGCGAAAGGCACTCCGTGAACCTGAACCTGGCGTGGATCGAGCCCTGGCGTGCGCGCTGGAACGCACTCGGGACGCGCGAGCGCCGCGCGCTCGGCATTCTTGCCGGATTTCTCGGCGCCGTACTCTTCACCGTCCTGGTCTTGATTCCGGTGAAGGGCGGCCTTGCCGCAGCGCGCGTGCGACACGCGGCCGTTCAGTCGCAGCTCCCGAGGGTGCAGGCGCAGGCGGCGCTCGTCGAAAGACTGCGACGGAGCCCTCGCGTCGCCCCGGTCACCGATGCGGCCGCCGCCGTCGAGCAGGCCGCCACGCGCCACGGCCTGCGCGAGCAGATGAAACGCATCGATCCCGAAGGCACGCGCGCGGTGCGCGTTCAGATCGAGGCGGCGCCGTTCGCCGCGGTGATGGCGTGGCTCGTCGACTTGCAGCAGCAGGGCGGTCTGCGCGCCGAGACCGCGAGCTTCGAGAGGCACTCGAGCCCCGGCATCGTCAACGCGCGGATCGTGCTGCGGGTGCAGGGATCGTAATGCGCTGGCTGCGGCGGCCGGGCATGCGGCTGGCGCTGCTCGGGGTCGCTGCGTATGTGGTGTTTCTCGCCGCGAACCTGCCCGCGGCCCTGGTCGGGAGCGCGCTGGAACGGGCGAGCCGCGGCAGCGTCGCGCTCGGCGAATCGCAGGGCACGGCCTGGAACGGGAGCGGCGTGCTCGCGCTGCGCTCCGGCGGCGCCTGGCGGCGCGTCGCCGACATCGAATGGAGCTGCAATCCGCTTGCTCTGTTCGTTGGACGCGTAGATCTCAAGATCTCGGGGAGCGGGAACGATACGCGACTGCGCGCCCTGGCGAGCTTCGGCGCGGCGGGGGCGAGTTTCCGCGACGTCGAGATGAGCGCGCCCGCCGCCGCCGCCGAGCCGGTGATCGCGGCCGCGGCCTTCGCCAGGCCGGCAGGGCGGTTGCGGCTGCTAGCCGATTCCGTGGACATAGGCGCGGCGTCGCTGCGCGGCACCGTCACGGTGGAATGGACCGACGCGGGGCTGGGCGGGATGCAGGCGCAGCGCCTGGGCGACTATCGCCTGCAGATCACCGGAAGCGGCGATCGTGCCGACCTGTCGCTGGCGACCCTGCGCGGGGACCTGCGGCTCAACGCGCAGGGAGAATGGCGCGCGTCGCAGCCGCGGCTGGTGCAGCTGCGCGGCGTCGCCGACGTCGCTGTCGAGCGCAAGGACCTGGAACTGCTGATGCAGGCGCTGGGGGCGCGGGGGGCCGGCGGTACTGTGCCCTTCACATGGTCGGTGCCGATCGGGTAACGTGTTGCATAGGTCTGGACCGCAGCGCCTTGGGAAAATGATGAACATGCGATTCGGTGTCGTCCTGGCAGCGCTCGCCTTCGGGCTCTCCGGATGCAAAGGCGGAGGCACGAGCGGCAGCCCGTCGGGGATGCCGACGGTGACGTACAGCGTCGGTGGAACGGTGACCGGCTTGACCGGTGCAGGACTCGTGCTCCGGGTGAACGGCGCAGGCAATCTCGCCATCGCCGCGGGCGGCAGTTTCGCTTTTGCCTCGCCGATCCCCGCCGGCACGATCTACACCGTCACCGTGTTTGCGCAGCCGGCGGGCCAGACCTGCACCGTGGCGAACGGCAGCGGTACCGTGACCGCCCCGGTGACCAACATCGCCGTCACCTGCGGGGTCACGATCGGCGGCACGGTCACGGGACTTTCGGGAACGCTAGTGCTGCGGAACAACGGTGGCAATGACCTCACCATCGCCACCAACAGCGCTTTCACTTTTTCCAATGCGGTGGTCACCGGATCGCCCTACAACGTCACGGTGTTCAGCAAGCCCAGCAACCAGAGCTGCAACGTCGCGAACGGCAGCGGCACGGTCGGAGCGACGAACGTCACGAACGTGACCGTGACCTGCGCGGTCAACGGCTTTTCGATCGGCACCGTGAGCGATCCGCTCGCCACTCAGCAATGGCACCTGAAGAACACGGGGCAATTTGCATTTGCGGATTCCGGCGGCGTCGCGGACATGGACATCAACGTCGACCCCGTATACAGCACATTCGGTTTTACCGGCAGCGGAGTTATAACGGCAGTGGTCGATACAGGACTGGAAATCGCGCACGAGGACCTGGCAGCAAACGTCGTGTCTGGTGGGTCCTGGAATTTTTTGAATAACACCACCGACCCCACCAACACCATAGACGCGGACGGCGATCATGGCACCAGCGTCGCCGGGCTCATCGCTGCGGCGCGCAACACCGTGGGCGGGATCGGTGTTGCGCCCAGGGCGAGCTTCAAGGGATTCAATTTCCTTTCCATTGCTACGCCGTCCGTAAGCCAGTTTATCAGCGCCACCGGGGGGTCGAGCTCAAACCCCAACAGCAGCGATGTGCACATTGTCAACGAGAGTTTCGGTATCAGCCCGACCAACGATACTGCGATTATCCCCTCCGTCGAGAACCATCTCATTTTCGGCGTCAACCAGCTTCGCGGCGGGAAAGGCGCGCTCTACGTCAAAGCCGCCGGCAACGGTTTTTACGACATGGGTGTGACGGGAAATGCGAACTGTTTTTCTGCGCGTGCGACTCAGTCGCTGGCGAGCGACGGAACGCTTACCGGGCTGTCGTGCGAAAACGCGAACTTCGATCCCGAAAATGTGGTTCCGTATCAGATCGTCGTTGGCGCGACCAACGCTTCGGGCGTGAGGTCGAGCTATTCCAGCGCGGGATCGGCGATCTGGGTGAGCGCCCCGGGCGGAGAGTTTGGAAGGAACGCCGCGCAGTTCGGGGCCGGAGGTCCTGCCGCAGATTACCAGCCGGCGATGGTGACTACCGACCAGTCGACGTGTGCGAAAGGTTACTCCACGAACACGGTACAAAACGGCAGCGCCTTCGACAACGGCGCCGCGCCGAACGCCGCCTGCAACTATACCAACGGAATGAACGGCACTTCCTCGGCGACGCCGGTGACCGTGGGGGTGATCGCGCTGATGCTCGAAGCCAACCCGGCGCTCACTTGGCGCGACGTCAAGCACATTCTCGCTATGACCGCCAGGCAGATCGATTCGGGGCGGGCAGCGGTCAGCATCGCCCTGACCGGCGGATCCTACGTGGCGGAGCCGCAGTGGACGACGAACCTGGTGGGGCGCCACTTTCACAACTGGTACGGCTTCGGCATGGTGGATGCTTCTGCCGCGGTAAACATGGCGAGGACCTACACCGCGGGTCAGTTCGGCACGTTTACCAACACCGGCTTCATCGCGAGCCCAACGCTCAATTTTCCGATTCCGGAGGCGAGTGCAGTGGGCGTGGAGAATACCCTGAATGTGCCGGTCACCGCAGGCGTGCAGGTCATCGAAGCCGTCCAGATCAGCGTTAACGTTACGCACACCGCGGTCGGGGATCTTGGCATCGAGTTGATTTCACCCTCTGGGACGCGAAGCGTCGTGAAGAACATTCGTGATGGATTCGCCAAATCCAATGACCTGAATGGCATGGTGCTCCTCAGCAACGCGTTTTACGGGGAAACTGCAGCAGGGAACTGGAAGATCAAGGTGGTCGATGGCGAGGCCATTGACACGGGCACGCTGGTGAGCTGGAGCATCCGCATTTTCGGTCATTAGAGGCTGCGCGCGGTTCGGCAGCCTGGAGGCACTGAAATGAAATTCTTCGTTGTTGCGCTGGGTCTCGCATGGGCGGCTTCGCCCGTGCTCGCGCTGGAGGCGCGCAAACCGGCCCAGGATGAGGTAGCCGAGCGTACTGCGCTGTTGCTGACGCTGCAACGCGGAAAACAGATCACCATCGGCCGCGAGCAGTACCGGCACCTGCCGGAAGTTTTCGCCGCGGAGCGCAAAGGCAACCAGACGCAGCAGCACGCTCTGGACGCCGTCGGCGCGGGCGCGGCGCAGGTGCTCGAGACCAAGGGCCGGCTGGTACTGTATCGCGGCAGCGCCGCCGGAACGGCGTTGGTCGCACGCGTCGGCGCGTCGAGCGTCTATCCGACGGTCGTCAACCTGCGCACCCAGGCACTGGGCGTGCTCACCGGGACGCTGATCGTGAAACCGAAGAGCTTCGGTGATGCCGCGAATATCGCGAGCCAGCACGGACTGGAACCGGTCAAGGAGTTCGCGCACATCGGCACGGTGTTCTACCGCGCCAAGGCCAACGCGGACATCGTCGACCTCGCCGCGGCCCTGCGGGCCGATCCACGGGTCGAGACCGCCTACCCGGAAATCATCGAGCACGTGCGCAGACCCAGGTAAGACCCACGCCGGGCAAGAAGAAGCAGCAGCATGGGACTGTAGATCGGCAGGCAAAAAAGGGGCGGGGCCAGGATGAGCATCCGACGGTCTGCGATTGTCTGGTCAATTGCCACTGCGATTGTTTTTTCAGGGTGTGGCCGCAGTACTGTCACGACCGCTTTTCCCACATACACGCTTGGCGGCACCGTGAGCGGCCTTTCGGGCACAGGGCTGGTCCTGCAATTCAACGGCGGAAACAATCTTGCGGTCAGCGCCGCCGGCAGCTTTACGATCTCCACACGGCTGAGAAGCGGCTCTGCCTACAGCGTAACCGTCCTGACTCAGCCGACGAATCCGAGCCAAACCTGCTCCGTGGTGGCAAATGGTTCTGGTTCGATTGGTTCGGCAAATGTCACGAACGTAGCGGTGAGTTGCGTTACGAATACCTTCACGATCAGCTCGCTCGCTGATCCTCTAGTCACGCAGCAGTGGCACCTGAAAAACACCGGTCAGAACGCGTTTGCCGATGGCGTAGGCGTCGCGGGCATAGACATCAATGTCGATCCCGTGTTTGCGAATTTTGGTTTTACGGGTTCCGGCGTGACCGTGGCTGTCGTCGATACCGGGTTGGAAATCCTGCACGAGGACCTCGCGGCGAACGTCGTGCCCGGGGGCTCCTGGGATTTCATAAACAACGACACCGATCCGACCAATACCGTCGATGTGGATGGCGATCACGGCACCAGCGTCGCCGGGCTCATCGCCATGGCGAGGAACACGGTCGGTGGTATCGGAGTGGCGCCGCAAGCCCAGCTCAAGGGATTCAATTTCATTTCGAGTACGCAGACTTTGCAGATGTTTCTCGATTCCATTGGCGGATCGACCTCCAATCCCACGAGCAGCGACGTCTTCGTTTTCAATCAGAGTTTCGGCAGCAGCCCGAGCAACGATACTGTAATCAACGCCACGCTCGAAGCCCAATACCTCTCTGGGGTCACCTCGCTTCGTGGAGGGAAAGGCGCGCTCTACGTCAAGGCGGCAGGCAACGGATTCAATGGCATCTGTCCGGCGACGGGTCTTTCCTGCGAGAACGCGAATTTCGATCCGGAGAACACTATCCCCTTTCAGATCGTGGTCGGTGCAGTGAACGCCGACGGCGTCAAGGCGAGCTACTCCACCGCGGGCTCGGCGATCTGGGTGAGCGCTCCCGGAGGGGAATTCGGCAGGAACGGGGGTTCCGGCGTGCGCATCGAACCCGCGATGGTGACCACCGACCAGTCGACGTGTGCGAAAGGTTATTCGACGAACACGATAGACAACGGAAGCGCTTTCGACAACGGCGGTGCGCCGAACGCCGTCTGCAACTACACCAATGGGATGAACGGAACCTCGTCGGCCACGCCAGTGACCGCCGGGGTCATCGCGCTGATCCTCGAGGCCAACCCGGCGCTCACCTGGCGCGACGTCAAGCACATCCTCGCCAGCACTGCCCGGCAGATCGACGCGTCGTGCCTGGCGGTCAACTTCTCGCTGACCGGCGGCACCTATATAGCGGAGCCGGCGTGGCTGACGAACGCTGTGGGCTTCAACTTCCACAATTGGTACGGCTTCGGCATGGTGGATGCCTCGGCTGCTGTCAATATGGCGAGGACTTACACGCTGGGTCAACTCGGCACATTCGTCGACACTGGTTTTATTTCAAGCACGGCGCTCAGCCTTCCCATTCCGGATTTTAGCGTCGTCGGCACCACGGATCAGCTGACCGTGCCGGGCACCCCGGTGCAAGTCATCGAAGCCGTCCAGATCAGCGTCAACGCGACGCACCCGTTCATCGGCGACCTCGGCATAGAATTGACTTCGCCGTCGGGCACGCGAAGCGTTTTGAAAAACATTCTGGATGGATTCGGCGCATCGGACAACCTGAACGGCATGGTGCTCCTCAGCAACACGTTTTATGGAGAAAATCCGGCCGGCATTTGGACGATCAAGGTGGTGGATGGTGATTCTCTTGATGTGGGCACGCTGACCGGCTGGAGCATTCGCGTATACGGCCATTAGGTTCGGGCGCGGGGCCAAATAGCTTGGAGGCACGGGAATGAATATCCGAATTGTTGCGCTATGTCTGACGTTCGCGATCCCGCTCAGCCTGGCGCAGGAGTCCCCCAAGCCCGTCACAAAGGCCGCGGTAGCTGCGCGCGCCGCGATGCTCGGTGCGTTACAGCGCGGAAAAGAGATCAAGGGCAGCCGCGAGCAGTACCGTCATCTGCCCGAGGTGTATGCGGTGGAGCGCAAGGGTTCCGGCGAGACGCAGCAGGAGGCGCTTGCGCGGATCGGCGAGAGCGGCGCACAGGTCGTCGAGACCAAGGGAAGCCTGGTGTTGTTCCGTTCGATTCGGCAGAAACCGGCATTCGTCGAGCGCGTCGCGGGGGCAACCGTCTATCCGACCGTGGTCAATATCCGAACCGGAACCCTCGGCGTGCTGATTGGGACGCTGGTGGTGAAGCCGAAGAGCATGGCCGACGCCGTGGCCATCGCGAACAGCCACGGACTGGAGAAAGGGAAGGAGTATCCGCACCTTCAGACCGTGTTCTATCGGGCGAAAGGCAATACGGATATCGCTGACGTTGCGGCA
>JBGQFD010000023.1:0-38394 GCA_041496705.1 Gammaproteobacteria bacterium
GGGCAACGCCGGACCCGGGGAGTACTTCGGGGAAATGGTGCTGGACGAAGGTCCTCGTTCGGCCTCCGTGATGACCCTCGAGCCGACCCGGTTCCTGGTCGTCCCGAAAGAAGACTTCATGGGTTTCGTCGCGAAGAGCCCCGAGTTCTCGCTGCACCTCATCCGCAAGCTCATCCGGCGCGTGCGCTCCCTCACCAACGACGTCAAGAGCCTCGCGCTCATGGACGTATACGGGCGCGTCGCGCGCATGCTCCTGGAACTCGCCGTCGAGCGCGACGGCATGCAGGTGATCGAAGGCCGGCTCACTCAGCAGGAGATGGCCAACCGCGTCGGCGCCTCGCGGGAGATGATCAGCCGCATCCTCACCGATCTCGCAAGCGGAGGCTACATAACGGTCGCGCGCGACCGGATCACCATCGCGCGCGCCCTGCCGCGGGCGTGGTAGCGGGCTGCCGGAGGCAGTGTGAATTTGTCACAACTCTAGGCCGTATTGCTTAACAGTCTCCTTTCGGGAGCCTCAGCAAGATGGGCGTGGCGCGCGGGCAGCAATCCCGGGTGTTACGAGCAAAGGGAGGATCGAAAATGAGGCGGCGGACCTTTTTCATCGCTCTTGGCGCGGGCGCCGCCGCCATTCCGCAGGAACTGCTGTTTCGCGCCGACAGGGTGATCGAATGACGACCCGCCGTGAATTTCTCGGCGCCGGCAGCGCTGGGCTGTGCTTGTCGGCAGCGCCGTTTGCGTTGCTGGCACAGCAGCCGTCGGCGAAAGTCGCTCGAATAGGGTTCCTGGGTTCTGCTTCAGCTTCCAGTCCCGCGAGCCTGGCCAGAGTGGGAGCCCTGCGGGCGGGGCTGCGCGACCTGGGCTACGTGGAGGGCAAGAACATCGTAGTTGAGTTCCGCTGGGCCGAGGACAAGTACGATCGCCTCCCTGATCTGGCGGCCGAGCTGGTCCGTCTCAATGTTGACGTTCTCGTGTCCCAAGGGACTTCAGGGACACTTGCGGCCAAGCGTGCGACTACGACCATTCCCATTGTCATGCCGAACGCTGGGGACCCCGTTTCTACAGGTATCGTCGCCAGCCTCGCGCGGCCAGGCGGAAACGTAACGGGCACCACCTACTTCAACCCGGAGATCAGCGCGAAGCGACTGGAGATACTCAAGGAAGCCGTGCCGCGCATGAAGCGCGTCGCCGTTCTCTTGAATCCGGTCAGTCCGCTAGTGGTGCCGATCCTCCGCGAGATGGGGATTGCAGCCGAGTCACTCAAGCTGGAGATTCAACAATACGAGGCACGAGCGCCGAAAGAGTTCGAGAACGCCTTTGCGGCGATGGCCAAGAGACGTGTTGACGCGGCCGTGGTCGTCGATGAGGCGATGCTCATCGCCAACGCCAATGCGATCGCGGCTCTTGCGGTAAGACAGAAGCTGCCCTCGATTGGGTTCCTGGAGTTTGCGGAAGCTGGCGGCTTAATGGCGTACGGGGTGAACCTCATTGAAACGTTTCGCCGCGCGGCTTACTTTGTGGACAAGATTCTCAAAGGCGCCAAGCCCGCCGACCTGCCGATCGAGCGGGCAACCAAATTCGGGCTGGTCATCAACCGCCTAACCGCGAGGGCGGTTGGCATCACGATTCCACAATCGATTCTGCTCCGTGCCGACCGGGTGATCGAATGATCTCCCGCCGAGCACTGCTGATCACGCTTGCACTGGGGGCGCTTGCGGAAATCCCCGCTTGGGCCCAACAAAAGAGCAGACGCATCGGCTTTCTCTACTACGGCTCGCGCGAATCGGCGCTTCAAACCGGACGTTACGGGGCGTTTCTGGAGGGAATGCGCGAGCGGGGCTATGCCGAGGGCAAGGATTTTGTGATCGAGGGGCGTTTTGCCGACGGCAAGAGCGAGCGACTTCCCGGCCAAGCAGCGGAGTTGGCGCGACTGAAAGTCGACGTTATCGTGGCGACGAGCAACCCTGCGATCGACGCCGCGTGGCGGGCGACGAACTCCATACCCATTGTCGCAACAGTCATGTCCGATCCGGTCGGCCAGGGTCTTGCCTCAAGCCTGGCGCGGCCCGGTGGAACTGTCACCGGGCTGTACATCAGTTCCGACGAGCTGGTGCCGAAGCATCTGGAACTGATGGCTGCGGTCGTGCCCAAGATGTCCCGCGTCGCGGTGCTGTCGAATCCGTCGAACCCCGTGCATGCCGGGCGAATGAAGATCGTTCAAGCAATCGGACAGAAATCGGGCATGAAAGTCTCGGCGGCGAGCGCAAGTACGCCGGAAGACATCGAGAGGGCCTTCTCGGCCATGGTGCGCGACCGGGCCGGAGCCCTGCTTGTTCTGGGCGATACCTTCTTCGTCCAGCAAACAAGGCAGATTGCCGATCTCGCCCTCAAGCATCGCCTGCCCTCCATTTTCGCAAGCCACGACTTCGTCGACGCGGGCGGCCTCATGTCCTACGGAGAGAACCCCACGGACAACTTCCGGGCTGCCGCCGGCTACGTGGACAAGATCCTCAAGGGAGCGAAGCCGGGCGATCTGCCGTTCGAGCGCTCCACGCGGATCCACCTGACGATCAACCGCAGGACCGCCAAGGCGATCGGGCTCACCATCCCTCAGGAACTACTGCTGCGCGCCGACCGGGTGATCGAATGATTTCCCGCCGGAAAATAATCTTCGCTCTCGCCGCGAGCCCCCTTGCTGCGTCTTTCCGAGCGTACTCTCAGCAGCCGGGGAAAATCTGGCGCATCGGCGTTCTTGCGGTCGCGCCGTCGGCCGATCCCCGAGCGGCGGTGTTCTGGACGCCGCTTGTCGACGGGCTGCGTGAGCTGGGGTACGTCGAGGGAAAGAATATTTCGATCGAAGCCCGATTCTCCGGGACGGACATGGATCGGCTTCGCGAACTTGCGGACGAACTCGTCCGCCTTCGGGTCGACATCATTATTGCCGTGACCACGGCGGCTGCGCAGGCGGCCAGGAAGGCGACGGCCACGATCCCGATCGTCTTCACCAATGTCGCCGATCCTGTCGTGCCGGGGCTCGTCGCAAGCCTCGCGCCGTCCGGGGAAAACATGACGGGTTTGAGCAGCATGGTCGCCGAGCTGACCGGCAAACGCGTCGAGCTTCTCAAAGAAACGCTCCCGACCGCGTCTCGGGTGGCGGTCCTCTGGTTGAAGCCAAGCAGAGCTTCCGGACTCATGTTTGAGCAGGCCGAGGCCGCCGGGGCCAGGCTCGGTCTTCAGGTTCAGAGTCTCGGCGTGGTCGGAGCGAGCGACCTTCAGGGCGCGTTCGCGGCCGCCAGCCGGAACCGCGCCGGCGCAGTCTTCGTGATCGACAGTCCAGCTATGTCTTCGTACCGATCGCTGATCCTTGACCTGGCGATGAAGCGACGCCTGCCGGTTGTGTCCCAGAACGCGTATTTCACCGAGGCGGGTGGGCTTCTATCTTACGGTATCGATCTTCGCGACCACTACCGGCGCGCCGCGACCTACATCGACAAGATCCTCAAGGGCGCAAGGCCCGGCGACCTTCCGGTCGAGCAGCCGACCAAGTTCGAGCTGGTGATCAATCTCAAAACCGCCAGAGCGCTCGGCATCACGATCCCGCAGTCGATTCTGCTTCGCGCCGACAGGGTGATCGAGTGATCTCGCGACGCCGCTTCTTTGTCGTGCTTAGTGGCGTGGCGCTGGCACCGCCGTTTTCCGCGCGCGCGCAGCCACCGCCGATGCCCGTAGTCGGCTTCCTCAACAGCCAGTCGCCCGAGGAGCGGGCGCCCCGGACGGCAGCGTTCCACCAGGGGCTTAACGAAGCCGGCTTTGTCGAGGGCCGCAACGTGACGATCGAGTACCGCTGGGCGCGAAACAACCTTAACCGCCTGCCGGCGCTGGCGGCCGAACTGTTGCGCAGGCCGGCGGCGGTGATCGTCGCGAGCGGCGGCGATGTGGCGACTCACGCGGCCAAACGGGCGACGGCGACGATCCCGATCGTCTTCATTGTCGGCGGCGATCCGGTCGCATACGGTATCGTCGCCAGTCTCAACCGGCCGGGCGGCAACGCGACCGGCGTGACGATGCTAGCCGCCTCGCTGGAAGGGAAGCGGCTCGAATTGCTGCATGAAGTCGTCCCGTCGGCTGCTGTGCTGGCGGTTCTCGCGAACCCCGACACTCCGCGCTTCAACAACGACACGGAGCAAGTACAAGCAGCGGCGCAAAAGATGGGACTGCGGGTGCACGTGCTGAGAGCTCGCGCCGAAAGCGAGCTCGAAGCGGCCTTCGCGACCTTGGTCCAACGGCGGGCTGGTGCGCTCCTCGTAGTGTCTGATCCGATGTTTCTCAGCCGGCGTGATCGACTCGTCGCGCTCGCGAAGCTCCATTCGGTTCCCGCAATCTACAACTCAAACGATTATGCCGTTTCCGGCGGGTTGATGAGCTATGGCGCCAGCTCTGGAGATCTGTATCGCAAACTCGGCGTTCTGACCGGGAAGATTCTCAAAGGGACCAAGCCGGCGGATCTACCGGTCGAGCAACCGACCAAATTCGAACTGGTGGTAAACATGAAGACGGCCAAGGCACTCGGCATCAAGATTCCGCAGTCGGTCCTGATGCGCGCCGACAGGGTGATCGAATGACCACGCGCAGACAACTGCTGAATCTTCTTGGGGCAACCGCGCTCGCGGCACCGCTCGCTTCTCTCGCCCAGCAGCAAGGCAAGATCTGGCGGATCGGATTCCTCGCGCTGCGCCACGTGGATTTCGTCGATACCGACTACTACTACGGCCCGTTCCGGCAGGGAATGCGCGAGCTCGGTTACGTCGAGGGCAGGAACCTCGTCATCGAATGGCGTTCGGCCGAAGGCAAGGCCGAGCGTCTACCGGATCTGGCTGCGCAATTAGTTCTGGGCAAGGTCGATGTCATCGTGACCGCAGGCGGGGCCGCGACGGGCGTCGCGCAGAAAGCCACTGCCACCATTCCCATCGTCATCGCAGCCGCCAACGATCCGGTCGGCAGCGGATTCGTCAAGAGTCTTTCGCATCCCGGGGCCAATATCACCGGGCTCTCGAACCTCGCCGTGGACATCAGCCCCAAGACCCTGGAGATCATGCTCAGCCTCGTGCCCAAGCTCTCCCAGGTGGCCGTTCTCGTCAATCCCACGAACTCGGCGCATGCGGCAATTCTGAAGAGCACCCAGGCAGCAGCGCAGAAACTCAACATCAAGGTCCTGCCCGCGGAAGCGCGAACCCCGCAAGAGATCGAGCGCGCATTTTCCGTGATGGCACGCGAACGCGCCGGGGCGGTCATCATCGCGATCGACGCCTTCTTCATTCAGCAAGGGCGCCAGATCGCCGACCTGGCGGCGAAGCATCGCCTGCCTTCCATGTCCGGGAGCCGGGAGTACGTCGAGGCCGGCGGACTGACGAGCTACGGGCAAAACCTCGCCGACAATTACCGCCGCGCGGCCACTTACGTGGACAAGATCCTCAAGGGCGCCAAGCCCGGCGACCTGCCGATCGAACAACCCACGACCTTCGAATTGTTCATCAGCCGCAAGGCCGCGAAAGCTCTCGGCATCACGATCCCGCAGTCGATCCTGGTGCGGGCGGACCGGGTGATCGAGTGATCAAGCGACGCAAACTGCTCATCGCATTCGGCGCAAGCATCGCCGCGATGCCGCTGCAGCCATTTGCGCAGCAGCGCGATGGCAAGATCGCGCGCGTTGCTGTTCTTGTGCCCGGCATCAGTGCGATGGAAGACGTCATGCATAAACCCTTTTTCGAGGGCATGCAGGCGTTCGGCTGGCTCGAAGGGCGCAATGTCACGTACGACCGCGCTTACGCCGGTAACGATCACAGCCGCCTGCCGGCGCAGGCCGCCGAACTCGTCGCCCGCGCGCCAGACGTGATCTACGCGCCACCGGCTCCTGCGGCGCTGGCGGCGCAGAAAGCGACTCGCGCAATTCCGATCGTCTTCGCCGCCGTGGGCGACCCCGTTGGCCTGGGACTGGTGCAGAGCCTCGCCCGGCCCGGCGGCAACGTCACTGGGATCACAAATCTCGCGACCGAGCTCGGGCCAAAACGCGTGCAACTTGCGCAACAGATGTTGCCCAGGCTGCGCCGCCTCGGCATCCTGGCCGATCCTTCGGATCTCGCGTCGCGGCACGACACGCAGGAAATTCAGGACTACGCGCGGAGATCCGGACTCACTGTCGTGATCGCGGACGTGTCCCGGTCAGACCAAGTCGACGCCGCAATCGCCGTGCTGGTGAAAGCCCGCACCGAAGCGATCATGACTTCGACCACGGCGGCAACGAATCACCGCAAAGCGATCAACGACCTTGCCCACAGGGCGAAGCTTCCTGTCATGTGGCATCTCAGTAGCGGCGTCGAAGACGACGGCCTGGCGTCCTACGGACCCGACGTCGCTGCGCGATTGAAGCGGGCGGCGTATTTCGTCGACCGGTTGCTACGAGGCGCGAAACCCGCCGACATTCCCGTCGAGCAGCCGACCAAGTTCGAGCTCGTCATCAACGTTAAAACCGCCAAGGCCCTTGGAATCAAAATCCCTCAGGCGATCCTCCTGCGCGCGGACAAGGTGATCGAGTGAGAACCCGCCGCGAATTTCTCATTGCCGGAGGCGCGGGACTTTGCATTTTCGCAGCGCCCCTTGCCGCTCAGCAGCCGCCGGGAAAGATCGCTGTGATCGGGCGGTTGTCGCCCGTCTCGGCGTCCGTTGACACCGCCACTCTCGAAGCCTTCCGGAAAGGACTGCGCGAGTTGGGCTGGGCCGAGGGGCGAAACCTGAGCATCGAAACCCGGTTTGCCGAGGGCAACCTCGATTGGCTCCCGGGCCTGGCGGCTGAACTCGTCCGTTCGAAAGTTGACCTGATCGTAGGCATGTCGAGCCAGGGAGCCCTGGCCGCGAAGAATGCGACGCCAACAATTCCCATCGTGTTTGCCATGACCGGAGACCCGGTCGAAAGCGGGCTCGTCGCCAGCCTCGCGCGGCCGGGCGGAAACCTCACGGGGGTGACCGCTCTCGGCCTGGCGTTGAGCGAGAAGCGGCTGGAGTTGCTCAGGGAGGCCGTGCCCGGTGTGAGGCACGTGAGCGTTCTCTTGAATCCGCCCTTTCCGGACAGTCGCTTGGCGGTGAAGAAGTTGCAGGGTGCTGCGCACGCTTTGGGGGTGCAACTGCGCGTCCGGGAAGTTCACGATCATGCTGGGATCGAGAAGGCGTTCGCCGCGATGCGGGACGAGCGCGCCGGGGCGCTGCTAGTGCTCACCGACCCCCTGTTCCTCACGCACCGGAAACGGATCGTCGAGTTGGCGGCCTGGATCCGGTTGCCAGCCGTTTATGCAATTCAGGGGTACGTGGACGTGGGCGGGCTCATGTTCTATGGCGAAAGTCTACCCGACATGCATCGCCGCGCAGCCGTCTTCGTGGACAAGATCCTGAAGGGCGCCAAGCCTTCCGAACTGCCCGTCGAACAGGCAACGAAGTTCGAGCTTGTCGTCAACATGAAGACCGCCAAGGCGCTAGGGATCAAGATCCCGCAGTCCGTGCTGGTGCGCGCCGGCAGGGTGATCGAGTGAACCGCAAACTCGGACACCGGCGTGCCGGTTTACATCGCCGCGTTCGAGTGGACGCGCCGTGCCGCTCAACGCGACGGAGTTTCATCCTCGCCGCAGCAGCCCGGCCCGCGCTCGCCTGGACGGGCGCAGCATGCGCGCAGGCGCCGGCAAAAGTCCGCCGGATAGGACTGCTAACGCCGTATTCGCCTTCCGATACCGCGCTCTGGCACCAGGCATTCCGGCTTGGTCTCCGCGACTTCGGATGGGTCGAGGGAAGGGACATCAGCTACGAGTACCGCTACGCGGAGGGTAGAAACGATCGCCTCCCCGAGCTCGCAGCCGATCTCGTCCGTCTCAAGGTTGACGTAATCGTCACCACCGTCAGTACCGATGCTTTGGCTGCCCACGAAGCCACCAGGGCAATCCCTATCGTCATGGCGTCCGGGGGTGACCCCGTTGCCTTAGGGCTGGTCGAGAGCCTGGCGCGTCCCGGCGGCAACGTCACGGGGTTATCGCAAATGTCGGAGCTGGTTGGAAAACGGCTGGAGCTGCTAAAGGAAATGGTTCCCAAGGTCTCCCGTGTGGCTGTGCTCTGGAATCCAAAGAGCGCAGTCGCGACCCTATACTGGAAAGAAATCCAACTGCCGGCACGGCAGTTGGAAATCGAGCTTCATTCGCTGGAGGTATGGAGCCCCGACGATTTCGACAAAGCGTTCGCAGTCGTGGCCAAAGCGCGCGCCGGCGCTCTTCTCGTCATACAAGACTCATTGATGGTTGCGAATCGAAAACGGATAGTGGGCCTTGCGGCGAAGAGCCGCCTGCCCTCGATATATCACATCTCGGAATTCGCGGACGCTGGCGGCCTTGTGAGCTACGGGGCAGACCGTACCGACTTGCATCGGCGTGCCGCCACCTTCGTGGACAAGATCCTCAAGGGCGCGAAACCCGGCGACCTGCCGATCGATCGGGCGACCAAGTTCGAGCTGGTGGTGAACCTGAAGACCGCCAGGGCGCTCGGGATCACGATTCCGCAGTCGATCCTGCTGCACGCGGACAGGGTGATCGAATGACGACGCGCCGGAAGATCCGACGGACCCTTATCCTCGCCGCTGCAGCGTGGCCCGCGCTCGCCTGGGCGGGCGCAGTACGCGCGCAGGCGCCGGAAAAAATCCGCCGGATAGGACTGCTCACGCCACTCTCGCCTTCCGATACCACGCTCTGGTACCAGGCATTCCGGCTCGGTCTGCGCGACCTCGGATGGATTGAAGGAAAGAACATCAGCATCGAGTACCGCTATGCGGAGGGCAGGAGCGATCGCATCGCTGACCTCGCAGCCGAACTCGTCCGTCTCAAGGTCGACGTCATCGTCACTTCCGTTACTGCCGATGCTTTGGCTGCCAAGAACGCTACCAGTGCAATCCCTATCGTCATGGCGGCTGCGGGTGACCCTGTTGTGACTGGGCTGGTTGAGAGCCTGGCGCGGCCCGGCGGCAATGTCACGGGGTTATCCCAGATGACCTACGAGTTGGGCGGGAAACGGCTGGAGCTGCTCAGGGAAATGGTCCCCAAGCTCTCCCGCGTGGCCGTGCTCTGGAATCCACAAAACCAAGGATCCACACTCACTTGGAAAGAAACCCAACTCCCGGCACGGCAACTGGGAGTCCAGCTTCATTCGCTGGAGGTGCGGAGCCCCAACGATCTCGACCAAGCGTTCGAAGACGCGACCCGGGCGCGCGCTGGCGCTCTTTTCGTCATCCAAGACCCAGTGATCGTTACGAATCTAAGACGGATAGCGGGCCTTGCGGCAAAGAGCCGCCTGCCGTCGATATTTCAGTGGTCGGAATTCGCGGACGCCGGCGGCCTCGTGGCCTATGGGCCAGACCGTTCCGACTTGTTCCGGCGCGCTGCCACCTTCGTGGACAAGATCCTCAAAGGCGCGAAACCGGGCGATCTCCCGGTCGAGCAGCCCATCAAGTTCGAGCTGGTGGTGAACCTGAAGACTGCCAGAGCGCTCGGCATCGCGATCCCGCAGTCGGTCTTGTTTCGCGCTGATAGGGTGATCGAGTGAGCCGCCGCCGAACATTACTGATTGCACTTTGCGCGAGCATGCTGGCTGCGCCGCTTACCTGGGCGGGCGCAGCCCGCGCGCAGGCGCCGGCAAGAGTCCGCCGGATAGGATTTCTATCGCCAGCCTCGCGTTCCGATGCCGCGCCCTGGCATCAGGCATTCCGGCTAGGTCTTCGCGACCTCGGATGGATCGAGGGAAAGAACGTCAGCATCGAGTACCGATATTCAGAGGGTAGAAGCAATCGCATCCCTGACCTCACAGCCGATCTCGCCCGTCTCAAGGTTGACGTCATCGTCGCTTCCAGTCTTACCGATGCTGCGGCCGCCCAAAAAGCTACCGCGACCATCCCTATCGTTATGGCGGCTGGGGGTGACCCTGTCGCGGGTGGGCTGGCAGAGAGCCTGGCGCGGCCTGGCGGCAACGTCACGGGCTTGTCGCAAATGGCGCCGGAGCTTGGTGGAAAACGGCTGGAGCTGCTCGCGGAAATGGTTCCCAAGCTCTCGCGTGTGGCTGTGTTCTGGAATCCACAGAGCATCGGCTCCCAACTCAGCTGGAAAGAAATCCAACTCCCGGCACGGCAGCTGGGAGTCCAACTTCATTCGCTGGAGGTGCGGAGCCCCAACGATTTCGACAAAGCGTTCGAAGCCGCGACCCGGGCGCGCGCGGACGCTCTTTTCGTCGCGGGAGACCCGGTGTTCGTTGCGAATCTAAAACGGATAGCGGGCCTTGCGGAAAAGAACCGGCTGCCGTCGATATTTCAGTGGTCGGAATTCGCGGACGCTGGCGGTCTTGCGGCGTATGGGGCAGACCGCGCCGCCTTGTTCCGGCGCGCCGCCACGTTTGTGGACAAGATCCTCAAGGGCGCGAAACCGGGCGATCTCCCGGTCGAGCAGCCGACCAAGTTCGAGCTGGTGATCAACCTGAAAACGGCCAAGGCGCTCGGCATCACGATCCCGCAGCAAATCCTGCTGCGCGCGGACAGGGTAATCGAATGACGACGCGCCGCAAACTTCTCGTTGTGCTTGGCGCGAGCGCGCTTACGGTGCCGTTCGCGTCTTTCGCGCAGCAGCGGACTGCGAAGATGCACCGGATCGGCTTCCTGGGTCCGACGTCTGCCGCAGCTATCCCAAGCTGGTTGGAAGCATTGCGGGCTGGTCTGCGCGAACTCGGCTACGTCGAAGGCAAGAACCTTGTCATCGAGTTCCGCTGGGCGGAAGGAAAGTATGACCGGCTCCCCGAACTGGCAACGGAACTGGTTCGCCTCAATGTTGAACTGATCGTGACCTATTCGACACCGGCGGTCCGTGCGCTCAAGCAGGCGACCACGACGATCCCCATTGTGATGTTGGCAGGCGATCCCGTTGCCGCTGGTTTGGTTGCAAGCCTGGCGCGGCCCGGAGGCAACATCACCGGGGTGACCTTTTTCCAAGCGGAACTCGTTGCAAAACGGCTGGAGCTGCTCAAGGAGGCGATCCCGCGAGTTGCGCAAGTGGCCTACCTCATGAATCCGGACAATCCCGCTGCAAGCGGGCCGACGCTTCGTACCTTGGAGATTGCAGCCAAGTCATTGAAGGTCGGACTGCAACCATTACCCTGTGCGAGGGCCCAGCGACTTCGACAGTGCCTTTGCGGCGATGGCGAAAAAACGCGTTGATGCGCTCGTGATCAATGAGGAGCCAGTGCTTCTGGCCAATGTAAGCGCGATTGCGGATCTTGCGATCAAGCGTCGGCTCGTCTCCGCTGGGGGCAAGGAGCTCGCGGAAGCAGGAGGCCTGATGGGTTACGGAGTGGACCTGCCCGAATTGTTTCGCCGGAAGGCCTACTTTGTGGACAAGATCCTCAAAGGCGCAAGGCCCGGCGATCTGCCGATCGAGCAGGCGATAAAATTCGAGCTGGTTATAAATCTCAAAACCGCCAAAGCCATCGGCATAAGAATTCCACAAACACTTTTGCTTCGCGCCGACAAGGTGATCGAGTGAACGCGCGCCGCAAGCTTCTCGTTGCGCTTGCCGCCGGATTGCTCGGGCCGGACGCAGTATCGGCCCAGCAGCAGGCAAAAATTCCCCGTATCGGTTTTCTCCTGGCGGGTACTCCCGCGGGATTCACGATTCGCACCGAGGCCTTTCTGCAAGAGCTTCGCAATCTGGGCTATGTGGAAGGGAAAAACGTCAACATCGAATGGCGCTGGGCTGAGAACAAGCCCGAGCAAATTCCGCGCCTCGCCGCCGAGCTGGCCGGGCTCGGCGTGGACGTAATCGTCACCGGCGGCACCTCGCCTGCCAGGGCGCTCAAGAACGCGACACGCACGATCCCGATCGTCATGGCCCTGGTCGGAGATCCGGTCGGGACCGGACTGGTCGACAGTCTCGCGCGGCCCGGCGGAAACCTGACGGGATTCAGCGACTTTGCGCCTGCGCTTACCGCAAAGCGGCTGGAGATACTCAAGGAGCTTGCCCCGGGAGCCTCCCGCGTCGTGGTAATGCTCAATCCGACAAATCCAAACACCCGCGTGGAACTGGAAGCAGCCCGGGCCGCCGCGAGCGCCCTCGGGATTCAACTGCTTCCTCTGGAGATATCCGACCCCAGCACCCTGGAAGCAGCGTTCGCAACGATGGCGCAGCACCGTGCGCGAGCTCTTACGGTCTTGACCGATCCCATGCTCTACAGTCAGCGCAACCGCATCGTGCAGCTGGTGACAAAAAACCAGTTGCCTGCGATGTACCCGCAATCCGAATATGCGGAAGGTGGAGGCCTCATCAGCTACGGCCAGGACTCAAGGGAGACCTTTCGCCGGTCTGCAATCTACGTGGACAGGATACTTAGAGGCGCGAAGCCCGCGGATCTTCCCGTCGAGCAGCCCTCCAAGTTCGAGATGGTCATCAACATGAAAACCGCCAAAGCGCTCGGCACCACGATCCCGCAGTCGATCCTGGTACGCGCGGACAGGGTGATCGAATGATTCCGCGCTGGCGCCTTTTCACTAAGTACGCGGCGTTCATCATCGCGCTGGTGAGCGCGGCGCTGGTCGCGAGCGGCGGTCTGAGCTTGTTTTTCTCCTACCGGGAGAACCAGGAACACCTGGTGACCCTGCAGCACGAGAAGGCGCTCGCCGCCGCGACGCGCATCGAGCAGTACATCCAGGACATCGAGCACCAGCTCGGCTGGACCGCGCTGCCGCAGGTCGGGGCCGGGGCCAATCCGGCCGAGCAGCGCCGCTTCGAGTACCTTAAGCTGCTGCGCCAGGCGCCCGCGATCACCGAGGTGGCGTGGATCGACGCCTCGGGGCGCGAGCAGTTGCGCGTTTCGCGCCTCGCGATGGACGTTTCCGGGGCAGGAACCGACTATGCCGGCGACGCGAGGTTCCTCGAAGCCAAGGGGGGCAAGACCTGGTACAGCCCGGTGTACTTCCGCAAGGAGACCGAGCCGTACATGACGATCGCCCGCCCCGCCGGGGGCGCCGGCGGCGGCGTCACCGTCGCCGAGGTCAATCTCAAGTTCGTGTGGGAGGTCGTCTCGCGCATCCAGATCGGCAAGGCGGGGCTCGCCTACGTGGTGAATTCCGCGGGCACGCTGATCGCCCATCCGGATATCAGCCTGGTGCTGCAGAAAACCGACCTGTCGCGGCTCGCGCAGGTTGCCGCGCTCACTCGAGGCGGGGACGCGGATGCGCCGATCGCCCGCGACTTGAAGGGTGAGGAAGTGCTGACCGCGCACGCGCGCATCCCGACGCTCAACTGGACGGTGTTCGTCGAGCTGCCGCTCGCGGAGGCCTTTGCGCCGCTCTACGCCTCCGTCCTGCGCATCGGCCTGCTCCTGCTCGCCGGGCTGGTGCTGTCGATGTTCGCGAGCGTGTATCTCGCGCGGCGCATGGTCGAGCCGATCCGCGCGATCCAGGCGGGGGCGGCGCGCATCGGCGCGGGACAAATCGGGCAGCGCATCGAGGTGCACACCGGCGACGAACTGGAAGCGCTCTCCGAGCAGTTCAACAAGATGGCTGTCGATCTCAAGGAATCGTATGCGGGGCTGGAGCGCAAGGTCGAAGAGCGCACGGCGGAGCTAAAGGAGTCTCTGGAACAGCAGACGGCTACTGCCGAGATCCTTCGCGTCATTTCAAGATCGCCGGGCGACATCCAGCCGGTGCTGGATGCAGTCGCCTCGAACGCGGCACGCTTATGCGACGCTTCCGACGCGATCATCCAACTCAGGGAAGGCGATACGCTACGCTACGCGGCTCACCATGGAAGTATCTACATGATGCCGCATGGCACGACGAGACCTATCACGCGCGACTGGGTGGCGGGCTTGGCTGTGCTCGAGGCTCGACAGATCCACATACACGACGTACTGGCCGAAGAGGAACAATTCCCCGAGGGGAGTAAGCGTGCACGGGAGGCCGGGGTTCGAACCATACTCACGACTCCGCTGCTTCGCGAGGGGACCTCGATCGGCACGATAACGATCCGCCGTACCGAGGTACGGCCGTTTTCCGACAAGCAATCAGCCCTGGTGCGGACTTTCGCCGACCAAGCGGTCATCGCGATCGAGAATGTGCGCCTGTTCAACGAAATCCAGGACAAGGGCCGCGAGCTGGAGATCGCGAACCAGCACAAGTCCGAGTTCCTCGCCAACATGTCGCACGAGCTGCGCACGCCGCTGAACGCGATCATCGGCTTCTCCGAAGTGCTGCAGGAAAAAATGTTCGGCGAGATGAACGCCAAGCAGACCGAGTACATCGACGACATCCACGGCTCGGGCAAGCATCTGCTCTCGCTGATCAACGACATCCTCGACCTCTCCAAGATCGAGGCCGGACGCATGGAACTCGATCTGGCGACGTTCAGCGTGCCGGAGGCGATCGGCAACGCCCTCACGCTGATCAAGGAGCGCGCCCTGCGGCACGGCATCGAGCTGACGGCCGGCATCGATCCCGCGGTGGGAGAAATCAGCGCGGACGAGCGCAAGTTCAAGCAGATCCTGCTCAACCTGCTGTCGAACGCCGTAAAATTCACCCCGGAAGGCGGCCGCATCGTGGTGGCGGCGCGGCCGGGTAAGGGCTTGGTCGAGGTCAGCGTGACCGACACCGGTATCGGTATCGCTCGGGAAGACCAGGAAGCGGTGTTCGAGGAATTCCGCCAGGTCGGCAGGGACTACACCAGGAAGGCCGAGGGCACGGGGCTCGGCCTCGCGCTGACGCGCAAATTCGTCGAGCTGCACGGCGGGAAAATCCGCCTGAAGAGCGAACCGGGCAAAGGCTCGACGTTCACGTTTACCCTGCCGCTCGAGCCGGCGCGGTCGGCCGCCGCGGCCGCGCACTAGGAGAGGACACCCGCGTGGCCAACGAGCTGATCCTGATCGTCGAGGACAACGAAAAAAACCGCAAGCTGATGCGGGACGTCTTGCAGTTCAAAGGCTACCAGATCATCGAGACCGACACCGCCGAGGAGGGCATCCGCCTCGCGCGCGAGCGCCAGCCGGCGCTGATCCTGATGGACTTTCATCTGCCGGGAATGAACGGCATCGAGGCGCTCGGCCGGCTACGCGGCGAGCCGGCGACCCGCGGCATTCCGGTGCTCGCGGTGACGGCTTCGGCGATGACCGAAGACAAGCAGAAAATCCTCGCCGCGGGCTTCGACGGATTGCAGACGAAGCCGATCCGCGTGAAGGATTTCGTCCAGGCCGTGGCGGACACCCTCGCGCGCTCCGGTGGCAAGGCGGCATGATGGCTGCGGCGAGAATCCTCGTGGTGGACGACACCCCGAAGAACGTGACCATGCTCGCCGACATACTCATGTTCAAGGGTTACGGCGTCGTCACCGCCTCCGGCGGGAAGGAGGCGCTCGCGAAACTGGAATCGGAGCGGCCCGACCTCGTCCTGCTCGACGTCATGATGCCCGACTTGAACGGCTACGAGGTGTGCCGCGCCATCCGCGCCAATCCGGCCACGGAAATGCTGCCGGTGATCATGGTCACTGCGCTCGATCCGGCGAGCGAGCGGGTGAAAGGCATCGAGGCCGGCGCCGACGATTTCTTGAGCAAGCCGATCAGCCAGCCGGAGCTTCTTGCCCGGGTGAAATCGCTGCTGCGGGTGAAATCACTGCAGGAGCGCGTACTGCACCAGGCGGAAGAACTGAGCGCGTGGAACGCCAAGCTCGAGGAGCGCGTCCGCGAGCAGGTGGCGCAGATCGAGCGCCTCTCCAGGCTCAAGCGCTTTGTCTCGCCCAAGATCGGCGAGATGATCCTGGCCGGCGACGTGGAAGATCCCCTGAAGACCCACCGGCGCGAGATCACCGTGGTGTTCACCGACTTGCGCGGCTTCACCGCGTTCTCCGATTCCGCCGAGCCCGAAGAGGTCATGAGCGTGCTGCGCGACTACCACGCCACGCTGGGCCGGGCGGTCGTGGCGCACGCGGGCACCATCGAGCACTTCGCGGGCGACGGGGTGATGATCCTGTTCAACGACCCGCTGCCGGTCGCCGAGCACGAGTTCGCCGCAGTGCGCATGGCCGTGGACATGCGCACCGAGGTGATGAAGCTCGCCGCCGACTGGAGCCGGCGCGGCCACGAGCTCGGCTTCGGCGTCGGCGTCGCGAACGGGTTCGCGACGCTGGGCACGATCGGCTTCGAAGGCCGGCGCGACTACGGGGCGATCGGCCCGGTGTGCAACCTCGCGGCGCGCCTGTGCTCCGAAGCCGGGGCCGGCCAGATCCTGGTGTCGAAACGGGTGCACGGCAGGATCGAGCAGCACGTCGTGGCGGAACTGGTGGGCGAGCTCGCGCTCAAGGGTTTTCACCGCAACGTGCAGGCTTTCAACGTCACCGGGCTGAAGACAGCCTGACGAGACGCCCGCTCCGTCAGGGCAGAACTAACACCGAGGGTGTGGAGCGGATGTCGGTGGAATATTTACACCGGAGTCTGGACCTCGAAAAACCGGGGTCTGTCCCCGGTTTTATTCCGGCCGGAATTTGGTTTCCGGCTTGACGCCTTTCCTGCGCTGCTTCTCGCTGATTTCGCCGTTGTCGGCGTAGCGGCCTTCCACCGCACGCTTCGCCGCCTCGTCCCACTGCGGCAGCCAGTCCCCGAGCGAGTAGCCGAACCAGGGCGACTGCGGGCGCAGCTTCGGCAGGCCGAGCTCCTCCCAGATCTTCATCGCGCGCTCCATGTATTCCTTTTTCGGCAGCGCGAGCGGCGGCATGTCGCCCTTCATGGTCGCGTCGATGAGGAGCGTCGAGTCCTCCTCGTTGCCGTGCTCGCGCTTCGGCCCGTGGCCCTGGCCGCGGTGCGGCAGCGCCTGCACGTCCTCGACCGGATTCATGCGGTAGGCCATCGCCCAGAGGATCGCATCCGAATTGTCCGGGTCGATGTCGTCGTTCACCGCGATCGTGATCTTGCCCATGTCGGCCCTGAAGAACGCCGCGCCGCGCAGCGCGCGCCACACCTCGGTGTGCGGCATGCCCTTCTCGACGCTGATCACCGTGACGCGCAAAAGGCCCGTAAGCGGCTCGTGCAGCGAAACCTTCCTTACTCCGCGGATGCCCAGGCCCTCGCGCAGGTGCGCGAGAAACAACGGCTCGTAGGCGACGCGCTTGATGACGCTCGACTCCGAGGGCGCGACCTGGCTGATGTAGGAGGGGATGATAGGGTTCCTGCGGTGCGTGATCGCGGTGACGCGCATCGGCATGTTGAATTCCTCGAGCGCGACGTGGCCGTGCGATTCGCCGAAGGGCGCCTCGGGCTCGCAGTATTCCGTGTCGATCAGCCCCTCGATCACGACTTCGCTCTCCGCCGGGACGAAAAGGTCGACGGTCTTCGCCTTTACCACATTGATCGGCGAACCGGCGAGGCCGCCTGCGACGGTGAACTCGTCCACGCCGACCGGCAGCTTCTGCGGCCCCATGAAAGCCACGTAAGGCGGGCAGCCGAGCACGATGGCGCAGGGCATCGTCTTTTTTCCGAGCTTCTGGTATCTCACGTAGTGCAGGTAGCCGCCGGCGCCGCCGACGCGCGTCGCCATGCGCACCACGAGGCGGTCGCTCGCCTTGAGCGCGGCGCGGTAGGTGCCCATGTTCTGCACGCCGGTCTCCGGGTCGACGGTGATCACGTTGGTCGCGGTGAGCGTGGGCGCGGAGTCGAATCCCGGCGTCGAGATCGGGATCGGCAGGCGATCCAGGCCTTTGCCTTCGCCGGCGAGCGCATCGCCCGTGTGCACTACCTCGTGGCAGGGCGCGGAAGCGACCTCGCGCGGTGCCACCGGGTGGGCGATGGCATGGTCCCACTTTGCCTGGATCTCTTCCAGCGGTGCGCCCATGCCCACCGAGTAGATGGCGCGGTTGGCGGCGATCGCGCCCACCACGACGGGAATATCGTACTTGCGCCCGCGGCCGTCGACGATGTTCGTGAAAAGGAAGGCCTTGCGTTCGGCCTCGGCCATGCCGCCGACGAATTGCCAGCGCACCAGAGGGTGCAGCTCGGCGTCCTTGTCGACCGCGCGCGAGACCTCGAGGAGCAGCCCGCGCTTCTTCAGTTCCTCGATGTGCTCGTGCAGGTCGGCGTAACCACGCTTGACCGCACCGGCAGGGAGGTCATTGCTTTTCAATCTTCGCCCTTTCGATCACCGCCTTCCATTTCGCGATTTCGGAAACGAGGTGCTCGCGCAAGGCCTCGGGCGTGCTTGCGCGCGGATCGACGCCGAGTTCCTGCAGGCGCTGTTTCACTTCGGGCGCGGCGACCGCGGCATGGATCTCGCGGTTCAACCGGTCGATGACGCTCTTGGAAGTCTTCGCCGGCACGGCGATCGCGTTCCAGGCGGAAGCCTCGTAGCCGGGCACGCCGGACTCGGAGAGCGTCGGGATATCGGGCAGGCCGACGAAGCGGCGATCGAAGGTCACCGCCAGCGCGCGCAGGTTGCCGCTCTTGATGTGCGGAATGACGGGCGCGAGGATCTCCATCATCGCCTGCAGATCGTTGCCTTTCACCGCCGTGATGATGCCCGGCGTCGCCTTGAACGGCACGGTCTGGAAGTCGATCCCGGCCATCGATTTGAGCAGCTCGGCCGCGCCGAACTGGGTGCTGCCGATGATGGTCGTGCCGACGTTGAATTTCCCCGGGTTGGCTTTCACGGCGGCGATGAAATCCTTCATCGACTTGTACGGGGAATCGGGATTGACGAGCAGCGCCATGCCGAAGAAACCCACCGTCGACACCGGAGCGAAATCCTTCACCGGGTCGTACGGCAGCGACTTGAACAGCGACACGCTCACCGCGTGCCCGGAATTCAGCCACAGCAGCGTGTGCCCGTCGGGATCGGCTTTCATCACGGCTTCGGTCGCGACGACCTGGCCGGCGCTCGGACGGTTGTCGACGATCACCTGCTGGCCGAGCTGCTGCGAGAGCTTCTGCCCGATGACGCGCGCGGTGATGTCGGCGACGCCGCCGGCGGCGTAGGGCAGCAGGATCTTGACCGGCTGCGTGGGGTAGTTCTGGGCGAGCGCGGTGCCGGCAAAGCACGCGGGCAGAATCGCACACGCCATCCTGAACGCGATATCGCTTTTTGTCATAGCCGATTTCTCCTCAACGCGTATGGTACGCGAGGGCGGCGCTTCGGTCATGCCCCGGGTCTTCTCAGTAGTTCCAGCAGACTGCGCTGCGGGGCATCGTCTTCCCGGTGCTGCTACCGCAGCATCCGGGAATGGAGGTAGTCGGCATTACTTGCCGGCGAAACCTGGACTGCCCCAGGCGATTCCATTGCCGCGCCGCCGATCGCCTCGCGCAGGAACAGCGCTGCCGCGCCTGTAGGCTCGCGCCGGACCGCGTGCGCCAGATACCACTGGCGCTTCAGAGGGAAACCCTGCACGTCAGGGGGTTCGATCGCGCCGGCCCGCGCAGCCGCTTCGTCTTCCGGGAGCAGTCCGAAACCAAGGCCGGCTGCGATGGCCTCCGCAACGGCGTCGTTGCTGCCGAGCTCGGCGCGCACGGTGGGCCGGACGCCGTGCTCGGCGAGAGCCGCAAGCAGCAGTCCGCGGATGCTCGAGGCTGGCTCGCGCAGCAGCACCGGCTCGGAGGCGAGCGTCTCGATCGGTATCACGCAGTCGCGCGCGAGCGGATGCCGAGCCGCCACGTAGAGGCGTAGCAATTCTGTCGACGCCAGTTCCATACAAATCGCGGAGCGGTCGTCGCCTCCCTGAACGAGAGAGAGATCGTCCTCAGCAGAGATCAGTCGCTCGATGAGTCGGCTGCGCTCGGCGACATGCAGGCTTACCCGCAGGCTTGGGTGGCGCGCGCAGAAGGCGGCGAGCAGCCGCGCGGCGAGATGGCGCGCGCCGGGAGCCGCGGCCAGACGCAGCACATCGTCGCGCGGCGCGCGCAACGCGGCGAGCCGCGTCTCGATCCGCTCGAGAAGCTCTACCAATTCTCCGCACGCCGCCTGAAGCTCGCGGCCGGCCTGCGTGAGGCGCAGTCCCCGTCCTTCGTGCTCGTACAGCTTCAGGCCGACGGTTTCGGAGAGTTTTCCGAGCTGGGTCGACACAGTCGGTTGCGCAAGATGTAGCTCTTCGGCGGCGCGCGTCACGCTGCTGCGGCGCGCGACCGCTTCGAAAACCATCAACTGGGGGAAAAGTCCGTGCCGGAAATAACGCCGCAAGGTCGACCGGGGCATGGCGAGCTCCTTCGTTCGCGTGCAGACCACCCGCTCCCCGTGTACTACGCACGGGCAGCGGGACCTGAGCCCGATCGGGCGGCATCGCTGCCGCTGCGACCGGCCCCAGGTCTCGCTTGCAGTTCGAAGGCTGCCGGGGCGACCGGGGCTTGCACCCGTGTTGACGACCGCTCCGCGAAGAAGCTACTCCCCTAGGGAGATTGCGCTTGCAAGGTTAGCAGCGTCCTACGGCGTGGGCAAGCTGCATCGTGATTCGTAATGGGTGACAGCTGAAAATGCGATGCATCGCCAGGCGCGATGGTGGCATCGCACAAAGTCATTTTTCTCCGCGCGGATCCGCCGTCACAATTCTCCTCGGCCGAACGGAGGATCAAGTGGATGCTTTCATGACGCCCGAATTCTGGTCTGCGCTCGCCGCGATCGTCGTGATCGACTTGGTGCTCGCCGGCGACAACGCCATCGTCATCGCGCTTGCCGCGCGCAGCCTGCCCCGGGTCCATCAGCGACGCGCGATATTGTGGGGAACGCTGGGCGCGGTCGCGGTGCGCGCCAGCCTGACCGTGGCGGTATTGTGGCTGCTCGCGCTTCCCGGACTGATGTTCGCGGGCGGGGCCTTGCTCGTGTGGATCGCGTACCGGCTGCTCACCGGCAGCGACGGCTCGCACGATCCCGCAGTCGTGCCCGCCGCGGGCTTCTGGGGCGCGATGCGCACCATCGTGATCGCCGACGCCGTAATGGGCATGGACAACGTGCTGGGCGTGGCCGGTGCCGCGCACGGCAGCATCCTGCTGGTGGTGCTGGGACTGGCGATCAGCATCCCGATCGTGGTATACGGCAGCACGCTGATCCTGAAATGCATCGAGCGCGTTCCCGGACTCCTCTACGCCGGCGGCGCGGTGCTCGCCTGGACCGCCGCGCAGATGATCACTGCCGAACCGTTCGTGCGCGAGTTGCTCGCCGGGCGGGCGGCGTCGGTGGCCGCCGTCTACGCCAGCCTCATCGTCGGCGTCCTGGGTCTTGCCTGGCTGCGCAACCGCCGTCCGGCGCGAATTTCAATGGAGGTGACGCGATGAAATACCTCATTCCCGTGGATTCATCCAGTGTGGCCCTTGTGCCGATCGAGCATCTGGAGGCGGCGAAGCGGCGCGGCGCGAGCGTCGAGGCAGTCGTCCTGAACGTGCAGCCACGCTTGAATCGGCACATCGCGCAATTCACGCGCAGGGCGGATCGCGATGCGCTGCGCGCCGAGCGCAGCCTGGCGGCCATGGCCAGCGCGATAGAGCGTCTCTCGCGTGCCGGGATCTCGTTTCGCGCGCTGACTGAGGTGGGTTCGCCCGTCGAGCGCATCGCCGCCGTGGCTGAGGCGGAGCAGGTGGACGAGATACTCATGGGAGTCGGGCGACACTCACGGTGGCTGCGCTGGTTGAACCCATCGATCGCGCAAGGCGTCGGCGCGCGTACCGACATTCCCGTCGCGGTGATGGCGCACGGCAAGGAAAGCGCGTTCGAGCGCTATGGGGTTCCTGTTGGAATCGCCGGGGTGGCGGCATTGCTGATCGCGGTCGACTAGGCGATCGCCCGATTGGCGCGGCGGCCAGCTAGCGCGGACACCAGCAGTCGGCACGCACGCGGAACACGCTCTGCGCCGTTTCGCCGAGTATGCCCTTCTTTTGCGCTTCGTTGAAGTACGCGCCTTCGACGATCTTCTTCGGTTCGGGGTCGCCGATGGGGAAGGGCTGGTCCGAGCCGAGCATGATGCGTTCCGGCGTGGCCTTCTTCGCCAGGAATTCGAGCGCGTCGGCGTCGAACACGCAGGAGTCGAAGTACATGGTTGCGAAGCCCTTGCGCGGATCGGCGTATTTCCCCTGCGAGATGCCGTGGTTGCGCGCGAGGCGCCCCAGCGCGAAAGGCAGCGCTCCACCGCCGTGCGAGACCACGAACTTCATTCCGGGGAACTTCAGCAGGTGTCCGGAAAAAAGCAGCCGTGACACCGCGATCGACGTGTCGGCCAGTCGCCCGATGGCGTTGACGAGGTCGTAGTCGGCAAGGCGCGGCTCTCCGCAGAGGAACATGGGGTGCAGGAACACCGCGGTCCCCGCGTCGGACGCTGCCTGCCAGAACGGATCGAGCGAGGCATCGTCCAGGTTCCCGCTCATGCCCTTGGGCAGCGTACCGATCATGACGCCGCCGAAACCCTGGCGCATCGCCTCGCGCAGCACTTCGGCGGCGAGTTCGCCGTTCTGAAGCGGCACCGTGGCAAGGGGAGTGAAACGGACTTCGCCGCTCAGCTCCTCGCGCAGGCACGCGTTGTAGAAGCGGCTCCACGCGAGGCCTTCGCCGGAGGGCAGCTCGTAGCCGAAGCTGTCGAGCCATCCGCCGACGAGCTGGTGGTCGATGCCGTTCCTGTCCATCCACGCGCGCCGGTCGGCGAGGTCGGAGAGCTTGGGCGAGATGGGACGCGTAGGCTCGCCGCCGGGGAACTGCATGCGTATGCCTTTGACGTCGCGCAGCAGCTTCACGCCGGGAAACTTGATGGCGTGCACGTCGTAGCGCTCGTAGAGGAGATTCGGGATGAAATGCGCGTGGATGTCGATAATCATGGCGGCAGCGCCAGCTTTGGACCGCCAGTAGTGTAGCAGCGGCGCTTCAATTTCCTTTTTTGCTGGACGAAATGCCGTCCCGGCTTCCATACTTTGAACGTGCATCGGATCGAAATCGGCGGCGAGGACATCATGATGAGAATTCTGCCCGGCTTGGTTGCGGTCGTGTCGCTAATTTCCGCTGGGTGGCAGGACGCCCGCGCGCAGGGCTACCCGCGAAGCCCGATCAGCCTGGTCATACCGCTCGCGCCCGGCGATGCCACCGACATCGCGGGGCGCGCCATGGCCGACGAGTTGTCGCGACAACTGAAAGTGCCCGTGATCGCGGTGAATCGCCCGGGGGCGGGTGGAGCCGTCGGCACCGACAGTGTGGTCAAGGCCGCGAAGGACGGCTACACCCTCGTGCTCGCGAACAATGCCGCGCTCACCTTCCGCCGGATTCTGGAGCCGGAGAACGTCACCTACGACCCGGCGAAGGACCTGGTGCCGCTCGGGCTGTCTTCGCGCATTCCCAGCATCGTCGCCGTCGCCCCCGACGCGCCTTACCGGAACTTCGCCGAGATGGTGGCCTACGCCAAACAGAATCCGAACAAGGTACGGGTGGGAACGGTGGGAGCGGGATCGGTGGGGGATTTCGACGTGCAGCTGATCAACTCGCTCACCGGCGCGGGCCTGGTGATGGTGCCGTTCAAGGGCGCCTCCCCCGCGATCACCGCGCTGCGCGGCGGGCACGTCGAGGCGGTCGCCGTGGCGCTCGGAGCCGTCGTCGGCCAGCTGAAGGCCGGAACCGCCCGTGGCATCGTCCTCTCGGCGAAATTTCCGGATCTTCCGGAAATTCCCACGCTGGTCGAGCTCGGCTACAAACAGAATCTTCCGGGCGTCTGGTTCGGATTTTTTGCGCCCGCCGGCGTTCCGCCGGAGGTCGTGCAGGTCCTCGCTCCCGCGATCGAAAAGGCGGTCAGGGAACCGGCGATAGTGTCGCGGCTGCTCGGGCTCGGGATTATCCAGGATTACGCCGCGCCGGACCGGCTCCTCGCCGAGATCGGCGAGGAGCACCGCGCCGTGGAGCAGATGGCCAGGCGCTCCGGCCTGATCAAGTAGTGGAATCCGGCGCGGGCGCCTTAGCGCCGCAGCTTCGAGCCGAAGAAGATCTCGGGCAGCGCCCTCACCAGCGGCAGCGAGCCTTCCGCGGCGAAATCCTCCAGCCTCAGCTGCGGATTGCGCGGCCGGATGCGCTCGAACGCGGCGCGCGCCTCGGCGTCCACCGGCGGCGGAATGGTCGCGTCGATCAGCATCTTCGAACCGCGGCGCTGCCACAGCCCGGTGCCCGGGGCGCCAAGCTCGGGCAGGCTGGCGTCCATGGCGTGGTTGTGCGTGCCGGGAATGATGACCACGTCCTCGCTCGGGTTGACGCGCGTAGCGAGCGCCCACACGAGCTCGGAGTGGTTGAAGATGTCGACGTCGGCGTCCACGGCGATGGCGATTTTCGGGTGCTGGTATTCCGAGGAGAGCGCCGCCATGAGCAGATTCTTCGCCTCGCCGTAGAAGCGCTGCGTCATCTGGATGACGATGCCGAAGACCCCGGGGAGCATCATCACGTTGTGCAGATTCGGGCCGCCGCCCACGTCCTTCAACCTGCGGAATAGGGTGGCGCTCATCGGCACCTTGTGGAACACGCAGCCTTCCATCTCCGAGCCGTTCTGCAGGTTCTTGAAGATGGCGTCGCGCCGGCGGGTCATGTGCTGGTACTCGACGATGGGATTCTTGCCGGTGCCGGTGACGTAGTAATCCTGGAACTCGGAAAACGGGCCCTCGTCCTCGCGGATGTGCGGCGGGATGTGCCCCTCGAGGACCAGCTCCGCGTTGGCCGGAACCTCCAGGTCCACGGTGTCGCATTTCACCAGCGGCACCGCCTCGCCCAAGAATCCGCCGGCGATCTCGAATTCGTCGTCGCCGTAGGCCGCAGTCGTTGCCGCGGCCATGTAGTAGAGCGGATGGTGGCCGATGAAGATCGCGACCGGCATCGCCTGGTTGCGCTCCTGGTACTTGAGGTAGTTTTTCCACGAATGCCGCGGGTATAGCAGGATGCCCGACTTGCCTGGTCCCTTGATCTGCAGCCGGTGAAAGCTCAAGTTGCGTTTTCCGGTGTCGGGGTCCTTGCTGACCACCAGGCCCGAGCCGATCACCGGGCCGCCGTCGCGCTGCCCGGCGACGTGGACCGGCAGCTGGGTGAGATCGAATTCACCGCGCTTGAGCCTCACTTCCTTCACCGGCCCGTCCTTCACCATCACCGGGGCGATGCGCGTGCCCAGCTTCCCCGCGACGTGTGGGATCAGGTCTTCCTCGGACACGCCGAAAGCGACCGCCGCGTGGCGCACGTTGGCCGGCGCCTGGCCGAGCGAGCGCCAGGCGTGCGGCAGCTTCTCGAAGAACACCGCCTTCTCGCGGCACTGGTAGAGCAGCGCGCCCATCTGCGTGAGAGGGTCGACAGGTTTGTCGACGCGGATCAGCTCGCCGGCGGCTTCCAGCTCGGCGATCCAGCTGCGCATGTCCCGGGCGCTGGTCCCGGTGCGAGGATCTGAAGTCATGGCGGCGTTCCTTGTGCGAGCGTTTCCCAAATGGCGAGATGCGACATCGGCAGCGTGTCGATGGCGGCGCCGAGCGGAGCCAGCGCGTCGTTGATCGCATTCGCGATCGCTGCCGGCGCGCCGAGATATCCTGCCTCGCCCGAGCCTTTCTGGCCGAAGGTGGTGAGCGGCGAGGGCGTGCAGTGGTCGACGATCGCGAGCGCCGGCACTTCCATGGAACTCGGGATCAGGTAGTCCATGAAGGTGCCGCTCGCGAGCTGGCCGTTCTCCGTATACGAGAACTTCTCGTACAGCGCAGCGCCGATGCCGTGCGCGATGCCCCCGTAGGTCATGCCGTGCACGATGTCCGGATTGATCATCACGCCGCAGTCGTGGCCGCAGACGTACTTGCCGATCGAGGGCTTGCCGGTGTCCGGGTCGACCTCGACGAGGACGACGTGCGCCTCGAAGGCGTAGCAGGGATAGATCTGGATGCGGCCCTCGGGGGTCGGCAGCCCGCCGCCGGTGGGCACCTCCCAGACGAACTTCGCCTGGAGTCCGGGCTCCAGGCCGGGCGGCAATTTGTGGAATTTGCGGTGCGCGATCTCGACGAGCTGGTCCCAGCCGAGTCTTTTCCCGGGCGCCCCTTTGAGACTGACATTGCCGTCGCGGTATTCGAGGTCCTCCGGCGAACACTCGAAGTTGTGCGCGGCGATCGCGATCAGGGTTTGCTTGATTTGTTTCGCCGCGCCCGCCGCGGCGCCGCCGAGCATGATCGCCATGCGGCTGCCGACGGGGCTGTTGGACGGCAGCGCAGTGAGCGAATCGGCGCGCACCACGCGTATCGTCGCCGGATCGCGCTCGAGGATTTCTCCGAGCACCGTCGAGACGAGCGACTCGTGGCCCTGGCCCGAGCTCGAGTTGTTGATGACGCCGGTGACGGCGCCCGAGAGATCGACGCGCACCAGGCACGAGTCCATCCAGGTCGTCGTTTCGTGTTTCGGGTTCATCAGCACTTCGAAGGCCGAATTGCCGCCCGAGGGCTCGAGGCAGGTGGCGATGCCGATGCCGGCGAGGCGACCTGCGCGCCGCGCTTCGTCCCGGGCGCGCAGGAGCGCCGGGTAGTCGGCCGCGGCGAGTGCCTTGTCGAGCACCGCGTGGTAGTCGCCCGAGTCGTAGGTCGAGCCGCTCGGGATGGTGTACGGGAACTGCTCCTTGCGGACGAAGTTCTTCTTTCGCAATTCGATGCGGTCCATGCCGAGGTGGCGCGCGACGCGGTCGATCGCGCGCTCGATGGCGAAATTGGTCGGCGATTGGCCGAAGCCGCGCACCGCTTCCTGCGGCGTCTTGTTCGTCATGAGGGAAGTCGGCTCGTACTCGATCGCTTCGATCGCGTACGGCCCGCAGATCGCCGACACGGGCTTGCCGAGCTGGAAGGGCGAGCGTCCGGCGTAGGCACCGACGTCGTCCACCGCGCGGATTTTCATTGCGCGGATGCGGCCGTCGTCCTCGAACGCCACCTGCATGTCGAAGAAGCGGTCCGGGCCCTGCATGTCGCCGCCGCGCATGTTCTCGAGGCGATCCTCGATGAAGCGCAGCGGCACGCCGAGCTTCTTGGCGAGGTATCCAACGAGGACGGTATGCTTGATGCCGCGCTTCACGCCGTAACTGCCGCCGACGTCGACGTCGTAATGCACGCGCACCGCGTTCCCCGGAAGGCGCAGCGCGCGCGCCGCCTGGTCGGGGTACTTGGGCATCTGGATCGACGCCCAGATGTCGAGAATTTCGGTTCCGGGGTTCCACTGTGCCGCGACGCCGAAGGTTTCGATCGGCACCGTGGCGCTCCGCCCCCACACCGCGCGGAAGGCGATGCGGTGCTTCGCGGCGGCGAACGCTTCCTCGACCGGCCCCCAGACGAACTTGCGCTGATAGAGCAGGTTCGAGCCGTGCGCCGGATGCACCAGCGGCGCGCCGGGTTTCAGGGCTTCTTCGGGATCGATGACGTGCGGCAGCGTCTCGTATTCGACTTCGACGAGCTCGGCCGCATCCTCGGCGAGCGCGCGCGAGTCGGCCACCACCGCCGCCACCCATTCGCCCGCGTAGCGGACTACGCCGCGCGCGAGCGCCCAACGCGTTACCTTGGGCGTGTCGACGCCGATCGCGAGCGAATCGGTGTTGGCGCAAAACTCCTCGCCGGTGAGAACGTAAAGCACCCCGCGCGCGGCGATCGCTGCGTCGGTCTTGATCGAAACGATGCGCGCGCTCGCGTGCGGCGAAGCGACCAGCGCGACGTGCTTCATCCCGGGGAGCGCGATGTCGGCGACGTAGCGGCCGCGGCCGGAGACGAAGCGGGGATGCTCCTTGGCTCTGCGTTTCGCGCCGATGTAGCGGAAGTTCCTTTCGGCTGCGCTCATTCCGCCTTCATCCGTGTCGCCGCGAGCTGGACCGCCTCGACGATCTGCTGGTAGCCGGTGCAGCGGCAGAGATTCCCGCCGATGGCGTCGCGGATCTGCGCTTCGGTGGGGCTCGGATTGTGGTCGAGCAGCGCGCTTGCCGCGATCAGCATGCCGCTGGTGCAGTAGCCGCATTGCAGGCCGTGGGTCTCGCAGAAGCTGTCCTGCAATACGCTCAAGGAGCCGTCGGGTTTCGCCAGCCCCTCGACGGTGGTTACGCGGTGGCCGTGAGCCTGCACTGTATACATAAGGCAGGAGCGGACCGGCTCGCCGTCGAGGAGGACCGAGCAGGCGCCGCAGATGCCGTGCTCGCAGCCGACGTGCGTGCCGGTGAGGCGCAGTTCCTCGCGCAGCCAGTCGACGAGCGAAAGCCTTGCGGGCACCATGGCTGAGCGCGGCTTGCCGTTTACTTCGACCGTCACCGTGTGCAGCGTCTCGCTCACTGCAGCTTCGCCTTTTCGTGTGCGCCGCGCAGCGCCCGCGCCGCGAGCACACGGGCGAGGTGCCGGCGGTATTCCGCGGTCGCGTGCAAGTCGCCGCCGGGTTCGCATGCGGTGGCTGCCGCGTTCGCCGCTTCCTGCACGGCGGCGTCCTCGAGCCGGGTGCCGGCTAGGCGCGCGGCGATCTGCGGAAACGCGAGCGGCGTGATCCCCACGCCGCCCAAGCCGAAGGCGACGCGCGTACAGCGCCCTTCCGCGTCGAGCGCGACCTGGGCCGCCGCGGCGACGATGGCAAAATCGCCGTGGCGCACGGAAATTTCGGTGAACGCCGATCCGGTGCGCTTCTCGCTCCACACCGGCCAGTGGACTTCTTCCAGACATTCGTCGGGCCGCGCCGCGGTCGACATCGGGCCGGTGAAGAATTGTCCGGCTGCGAGCGTGCGCGCGCCCTTCGCCGAGCGCAGCACGAGGCGCGCCCCCAGCACCTGCGCGGCGAGCGGCAGTTCCGCCGACGGGTCGGCGTGAGCCAGGCTGCCGCCTATCGTGCCGCGGTTTCGCGTCTGCACGTGCCCGACCCAGGCGAGCGCCTGTGAGAGAAGCGGCACGTGCGCGGCGAGCGGCGCGTTGCGCTCGACGGTGCACTGGCGTGTGCACGCGCCGATGCGCGCGGCGTCGCGCTCGATGGCGACGAATTTCAGCGCGGCGATCTCGTTGATGTCGACGAGCCATGCCGGCCGAAGCAGCCGCATCGCCAGCATCGGCACGAGGCTCTGCCCGCCGGCGACGAGCTTGGCGTCCTCGCCGTGGCGCGCGAGCAGCTCGCAGGCTTCGGCGAGCGAACCTGCGCGGGCGTACTCGAACGGGGCGGCCTTCACGATGACTTGGAGCGCGGGGCGTAGAGGCGTGATAATACACAACGAGGAGGCACACAACGATGCATTTCAGAGGATTCCTGGTGGCGATCGGTCTGTGCGCGGCGCAGGCCGCTTGGGCGCAGTGGCCGGCGAAGTCGGTGAAGGCGGTCGTGCCGTTCACCCCCGGCAGCTCCACCGACATCATGGCGCGCACCGTGGCGGAGAGACTCTCGACGCAGCTCGGCCAGCCGGTGGTGGTCGAAAACCGGCCGGGCGCCGGCGGCACCATCGGCATGGGCGTGGTGGCCAAGTCGGACCCGGACGGCTACACGATCCTGGTGCATTCGTCTTCGTATACGGTGACGCCGTCGACGTACAAGAACCTGCCCTACGACACGCTGCGCGACATGACGGGCGTGACGCCGCTGGGGCTGCTGCCGAACGTGCTGGTGATCGCACCTTCAAAGGGCATCCGTTCGGTGAAGGAACTCATCGCGGCCGCCATGGCGAAGCCGGGTGCGATGAACGCCGCCTCGATCGGCGTCGGCAGCGCAACGCACCTCAACGCCGAGCGCTTCCGCCTCGGCGCCGGCATCGACGTCGTCAATGTCCCCTTCAAGGGCACGCCCGAGGCGCTCACCGAGGTCATGACGGGCAGAGTCGACTACTATTTCTGCCCGGTCAACGCGGCATTGCCTCTGCTCAAGGACGGCAAGCTCCTCGGGCTCGCCGTGGGCAGCACGAAACGCTCGGTGGCGCTGCCCGATCTAGCGACGACGCTCGAGCTCGGCGTGCGGAACTCCGACTACAACTTCTGGGTTGGGATGTTCGCTCCGGCGAAGACCCCGCGCGAGACCCTGACCCGCCTGTACCAGGAAACCGCCAAGGCGCTGCACGCGCCCGACGTGCGCACGAAGCTCGCAGCGCTCGGCGCGGAGCCGATGGAATATGCGCCCGAACCGTTCAACGCTTACCTGCG
Organism: Gammaproteobacteria bacterium; assembly: GCA_041496705.1. GTDB lineage: Bacteria > Pseudomonadota > Gammaproteobacteria > Burkholderiales > SG8-39 > VBDM01. The sequence goes on from JBGQFD010000023.1 coordinate 30,172, forward strand.
TAAGGAAATCGCCGACAACGCAGCACTGGTGAAGGCCGCAGGCATCAAGGTCGAGTAACGCGGCCCCCGCCTTGCGGGGACGGACGCAAACCGCGAAGGCGCCGCAACGCTGCGGTCCGGTGACGGAGGGAACCTTTTCGACCTCGCGGACGTGTAATCAACTCTATGCCGCCTGTTTTGCCGTACCACCGGACACGGCCCGCCGCATCGAATTTCGAGGATTTGTTGCGCCCGCAAGTCGAGTACCTGTATCGGCTGGCTTGGCGATTCACCGGCAGCGTCGCCGACGCCGAGGATCTCGTTCAGGACCTGCTGCTCAAGCTCTATCCCCGGACCGCAGAGCTGTACGAGATCGAGCAGCTCCGCCCGTGGCTCGCCCGGGTGCTCTACCGCCAGTTCGTCGATTCAGTCCGCCAGCAAGCGCGCTCGCCGATCACAGTGATCGCTGACGATCGGTCGGACGGGGAAAATGCCCTGGATGCCTTCCCCGCGGCGAAAGACGGACCGGAGGATCGCGCCGAGCGCAGCGCTTGGCGCGAACGCATCCTCGCGGCCCTGCAGCAGCTCAACCCCGAGCAGCGCGCGGTCGTGGCCATGCACGACATCGAGGGCTACAGCCTGGAGGAGCTCGAGACGATCCTCGCGACCCCGCTCGGAACGCTCAAGTCGCGGCTGCACCGGGCCCGCCAGCGCCTGCGGGCGCTGCTGCCGATGGAACCTTTTTCCGCCGCCGAGCGTGTCAAGGCCTAAAGGGGACGACATGAAAATGGAATGCCGCGACTTCGAGGAACAATTGGACGACTGGCTTGACGGGCAGCTCGATGCGGCCCGGCAGGCGTCGATCCGGGAACACCTGGAGCTTTGCCAGGGCTGCCGCCGCCGGCGCGAACACGCGTTCGTGGTGCAGTCGGCCCTGCGCGTATTGGCGCCGCCGGCCTTGCGTGCGGGTTTCGCGAATCAGGCCCTGTCGCGCGCGACCGGCCGGAGCGGCGCTGTCGCGTACCGCCGCGCCGCGATCAGCGCAGCGCTCGCCGCGACGCTGGTGTTGGGGGTGGCGGTGAGCGCATTCTTCGCCACGCGGCCCGCGCCGGTGCAGACGGTGGCCCTGGCTCTCGATCGACCCGAGACCGTGAGCCTGGTGTTCACCGTTGCGAAACCCCTCGAAGGGGCGATGCTGAACCTCGCGCTGCCGGAGAACGTCGAGCTCGTCGGCTACGGCGGGCGGCGCGAGCTCTCCTGGAGTACGGATTTGCACGAAGGCGGGAACCTGCTGCGGCTGCCGTTGATCGCGCGTGGAACCTCGAAGGACGAACTGGTGGCGCGCGTGTCGCACGGCGCGAGCAGCAAGACGTTCCGCTTGAGGATTGAAGTTCAAGGCGCGAGCCGCCTGGGCACCTAGCCCGCACGGGTTCGCGGAAACTTGTGGTCAAGCAAGGAGGCATGTCATGAAGCGAGTCACCCGATATACGATCAGCACGATCTTCAGCGTTGCGCTCTCGGGCGCGGCCTGGGCACAGCAGCAGGACCTGGAGGTGACGATGGACGTGGTGCCGGCAAGCGCATCCGCCAGCGGAGCCCCCGAGATCAAGCTGCCCATCATCCTTCCGGACGCGGCTTCGGCCCGAGGCCGGGAATCCTCGGCCTTCGGCCTGGAAACGGCCAACAAGGCGCGTGAGATGCAGGGCGACCTCGGGCGCGAGTTCGGGAAGGACGTCTCCGAGGCGGCGCGCGCTCGCAGCCACGCCCCGAACCTTCCGCCGCAATCCAGGCGCCCGTAAGGCAGTCAGGGTCGCACAGGGCATCCACGCCCGGCGGCCCGGACGCGCGAGCGCGCCCGGGACCGCGCCCAGAATCCTCCGTCGAAATCCGGCAGGCCGTAGCGCCGCGTCACCCCGTCGCCTCTCCCGGAGTAGACTCCGGCGGGAGCGCGCGTCCATTCGTCCCGAAGGGCACAAGTCGGAAGAACATGCGACTTCGGATTTCCTGCCTTGCCGCCCTTGCCGCGTTGTGGCTGGCGCCTGCTCCCTGGCGGTCTGCGGCCGCGGCGATGCCGGCGGCACAGGATTTCGAACTGGGCATGCAGGCGTTTCGCGCAGGTGACTACGACGGGGCGCTGCGATCGTTCCTCGAAGCGCGGCGCGCCGGGCTGAACACCCCGGGCCTCGCCTACGATCTTGGCGCGACGTATTACCGGCTGGGCCGTTACGTCGAGGCCGTGCAGGAGTTCGAGGCGCTCGTCCGCGATTCGCAGTGGGCTCCTCTCGCGCGCTACAACCTCGGCCTGACGGCGCAGCGCATGGGGCTTCGTGAGCAGGCGATGCAGCACTTCGAAGCGGCGCGTCACATGACCGCAGATCCGAATCTGCGCACGCTCGCGGCGACGGCCCTCGAGCGCCTGACCGGCGATTTGTCCTCCCGGCGCACCGGCGTCGTCGCTTCGCTCGCCGTCGGCTACGACACCAACGCGACGCTTTCGCCGGATGCCGCGACTACCGGCGCCAGCAATCACGGCGATACCTTCGCCGAGGCGACCGCCGCGGCGAGTCATCGCCTCGTCGGGAACGCCGCGCGCGGCTGGCATGCCCAGGGCGGCCTGGTCCTTCGCAAGTACTGGGATCTGAACCAGTTCGACCTAACGGGATTACGCCTCGGCTTGAGCCACGAGACCGGGGCGGGCCGCCTGCAGACCAGCGCCGGCGCCTACGTCGACAAGACCTACGTTGGCAGCGAGCCCTTCCAGCGGTCCGCACTGCTCGATGCGCAGGCCCGCATCGACGCCGCCGGCGAGCTGCGCGCCCGCTACCAGTTCGAGCGCATCGCCGGCGGCGCGGGTTTCGAATATCTCGACGGCTGGCAGCAGCGCTTGTCGGGCGAAGCCGGTTTCACGGCGCAGCCTGCATTGGTGCGCGCCGGCTACCAGATCGAGCTCAACCATCGCAGGGACCTGGAGCAGGGCGGCGATTTCTCCAGCTACTCCCCGACGCGGCAGTCGCTCTTCTCGACGATCATCCTGCCGGACGTAAGCGGCTGGCGGGCCGAGGTGCGCGGCGAGTACCGCGTCAGCCGCTACGGCGATCCCTACCGATTCAACGCAGGGGCGCTGGAAGTCACCCGCCGCGACGAGCGCTACGGCATCGCCGCGCGCGCGAGCCGTCGCCTCAGTCCCGTGTGGCGGGCGTTCGTCGACTACAGCTACACCCGGAACCGGTCGACCCTGGAGAGCTACGACTACGACAGGCAGCAGCTGATGGCGGGCATCGAAGCGGCACTGGAAAGATAGGCTCCGCGGTCCTCTTCGCCGTACAATTCCCGTCCAACAACAGGATGCGGGGATCGCAGATGACAGAGCTGAAAGCCGTCAGCCTCGCCGGGGTCTCCGAGGGTATCCGCAAGAGCGTCAAGCCCGTCAGCATCCTCTGGCAGGCGCCCGATACCATCGCCTTCGTCGCGCGCGGGCGCAAGCACAGGAGCGAATTCCACGCCGACCCTAGCGACGAAGTGATGTACATGATCAAGGGCGTGATGGACCTGCACTACCGCACTCCCGAGGGCGAGGAGAAGGTGGCGGTGGTGCGCGAAGGCGAGATCATCTACTGCCCGGCGGGCGTGCCGCACTCGCCGCGCTTCTCGCCGGATTCCTTTCTCCTCGTGCTCGAGCGCAAGCGCCGCGCAGGCGAAGAGGACCGCTTCACCTGGTACTGCGAGAAGTGTCGCACACCGCTCTACGAAGCGGTGCGCCACGTCCCCGACTACCGCGAGGACCCGGTGTCGCAGGTATACGAAGAGTTCTACGCCGAGGACACGCACCGCGCCTGCGGCAAGTGCGGGCACGTCACGCCCAGGCCGGCGGCCTAGGCGCTTCCCGGCGCCACCGTGCCCGCTTGGTCTCCGCGGGCACGTAATGTTCCCTTGTGTGCGCTACCGCACAGAAACAGCCTGGAATGAGGGGATGATGATCCAATCGGGTGCCCTTTCTCCTCCCTATGGCACCCGACGTACCTGGCCCGGCAACGATTCCGTCCCGTTCCGGGCCTTTTTTTGTACAGGACGGTTCCGGGCCTAGCGACCCCGTTCCGTGCCTTTCTTCGCCTGCTAACTCCGCAGGCTCTCGTGCATGTCCCTGACGAGTGCGTAGCAGGAGCAGGCTGCGGCTTCGAGGCGTTTCCGGCTGAGTATCCTGATTTTGCCGCGGTTGTAGGCGATCAGTTTTCGGTTCTGCAGCGCGACGGCGGCCTCGGTGACACCCACCCGTCTCACTCCCAGCATGTGCGAAAGGAAGTCCTGCGTCAGGCGGAATTCATCGGACCGCACCCTGTCGCGTGTCATCAGCAACCAGCGGGCAAGGCGCGCTTCCACGACGTGGAAGCGGTTGCATGCGGCGGTTTGCGTGATCTGGGCGATCAACGCAACCGTATAGCGGTTGACCTCTCGCTGAAACTCAGGGCTTTTCAGGATTTCCCTGCTAAAACGCGCCGACTTCATCCGCAGGGCCGTTCCGGCGCCCTGCACCAGTGCGCGAACCGGCGAAACGTCCGATCCCAGGGCCAGCGGAACGCCGACCATGCCTTCCCGGCCGACCATGCCGACTTCCAGCGCCAGATGGCCCTCTACCAGCGTCAGCAGGGAAACCAGCGAGTCGCCGGGAAAGTAAACGTGCAACATCCGCTCACCCGGTTCGTACAGGATTTCACCAAAATTCAACGCGACCGATTCCAGGCCGGGGAGCAGGCGCTGATACCGCCGGCGCGGCAAAGCGGCAAGGATGCTGTTTGCGACGGGTACTCGACCCTCAACCCGCATCGGGCCCTCTCCACTTTCCTCCCGGGCAAGGGAACGGACAGACCGCACCCGGCCTCGGAAGCAAAATTCGTTGCCTGGCCGCCGGACCAGAGCAAGACTAGTTCGGACACGACCCCCGGTATGTGCGCCAGCACACGGATGGAACGATTCACGTCGAAGATGGGCTGGGTTGCTCGAAACAACGCCCACCTCGTGCTACGCGCGCCAACGCACGGAGAAGGGCCTCGGCGATCGGCATACTCTCTCCGTGCAAACGCAGACCAATGAATTCCGTTACTCGCCGCAGGGGATCAGGACAACGGGCGTGGCGCCGGTGCCGGCGAGTGCGACCCGGTTCGCCCCCTTGATTGCATGGGGGAAGTGGCGCTCTCTGCCGCGGTGGGTCACGACCACGGCCGTGACGCTCGCGAGCACGGCAGGATTTGCCGCCCTGATGATCTGGATGCCCCTGCTGATCGGAGTCGAGCCGGCGAAATCCGCCGGAGAAGCCATCGATGCGGCAACCCTGCCGCCGAAGGAGCTTGTACGCCGCAAGGCGAAATGCGCCGAGTGCGGCGTGATCGAGTCCATCCAGGAAACGGAAGGGCACGGCCAAGCCAGCTCCGTTATTTCGGCAAGCGAGTCGCCTGCCGAAAGCCGCAATCGCACGCCGCCGAAGTCGGCTGCGCGCGAGATTACCGTTCGCCTGGAAGATGGATCGAGCCGCGTGATCGTCGACATGAATCCTGGAAGGATGCGGCTGGGAGAGCGCGTCAAAGTGATCGACGGCCTGTCGGCGCGGGTGCGCGCGCCACTCGACCTCGCGCAATCAGCCCGCGAACCCGGCCTGTCCGCCCGGGAGTCCGTGCGCGAACAGACAGACGGCGGACACCGTCCGCTGTAGCTTCGAACCGATGCACAAGATACTGATTGCAAGGCTTGCGGCGTCGCTCGGGCTGGCCGTATGGCCGAACCTGGCGGGTGCAGAGCTGTTTTCCAAGACGGGTCCTGTCATTGCGATCATGGCCGACGACCTCTTCCAGGGCGAGGCGACCGGCCATCTCAGCGGGGCAGGAACCATCGCTATCCAATCGCAAGAGCATCCCGATATCACTTGCACGGGAAAATTCACCTCCAGCGCCGAGCGCGGCGGTCTGGGGCAAATGCGCTGCAGCAACGGCGCCACCGGAACCTATCGCTTCAAGCGCATGAGCCTGGAGAAAGGCTACGGCACCGGCAGCTACGGCCGGAGCTTGATGAGTTTTGCCTATGGCCTCAGCCTCGACGAAGCCGAGCCCCACCTGAAACTGCCCGCGGGGAAGAAGCTGGTGAACAACGGAACGACCCTCGAGCTGGTCGATGTCGACAAGCTCCGCAAAGGCGGTACGAAGGACTCCGTCAAGTCGCTTTCGGACAAGAACCGTCTGGAGGGATCCAGCCTGCAGGCGTTCAAGAGGTGGTCTGCCGAGCGCTACCAGGCTGTGCTGGCGCTCGCGCAGAACGCCCTGAAAAGCGATTGATGCCGGTGCTGCGGAAACAGCTCCGTCCAATCAGTCAGCAGTGAAACGCGCGTCGCGAGACAGGACGCATCCGAGAACGCAGAGAACGCAAAGGAGACCGCAACCATGATCCACACGGCAGGCAAATTCAACCAGGCGAAGAGCAAGATGGCCGATGACTTTAGGATGATTGTCAACGACGGCGAAGAGATGCTCAGGGCCGCGGCAGATGCGTCCGGAGAAGGCTTCACGGCGGCGCGGGCGACGTTCGCCGACAGGGTAATGCGTGCCAGGGCCGGGCTCGCGGAGATGTCGGAACCGGTGGTCGAAAGAGCGAGGCAAGCCAATGACTACGTGCATGACAGCCCGTGGATGATCATCGGCATGGCCGCCGCCGCCGGGATGCTGGTCGGCTTTCTCGCTGCAAGACGCTGAGCGGCTGCTCTCGAGCAGACACATGATTACCGGAAACCCGGGCGAGGACATCATCCGCCTCATCGCGTCCATCGAGATGCATCGACAGAAAATCGAGAGGGACTCGGGTCTCGCTGCCGCGTGCAACGAGACTCTGCGCAGGTTGCACGAACTCCTCGACCGCGAGCGGGAAGCGTTGCAGGTGCGAGGGCTCGATGCCCGGCATTCCATGAATATCGAAGCCGTAATCATAGAGATCAAGAGGGTGAGGAAACTGCTGGGCACCACTCTCCGGGACGCCATCTCCGGCGTGCCGCGCCCTGGTCAGGGCTCGCTGCACAGAGCGGTTTGATGACTCCGGCGATCTTGGAGGGATAGAAATGCGCTACGGACTCATGGTGTTGTGGGTGCTGCTTTGGTCGGTGAGCTCTACCATTGCCCAAGTGAGCGTCGGTATCGGGCTTCCGGGCGTGAGCATCGGGATCAACCTGCCGCTGTACCCGGAACTCGTCCAGGTGCCGGGCTACCCGGTCTACTACGCTCCGCGACTGGATTCGAACTTTTTCTTTTACGATGGCATGTACTGGGTATACCAAAGGGATAGTTGGTACGCGAGTTCCTGGTACAACGGGCCTTGGTGGCTCGTGGGCCCGGAGGTCGTGCCGCTGTTCATGCTGCGAATCCCCGTGCGCTACTACCGGGCGCCTCCCGTGTATTTCCGCGGGTGGCGGCCGGATTCGCCGCCGCGCTGGGGAGACCACTGGGGTCATGACTGGCAGCAGCGCCGCAGCGGATGGGACAGGTGGAACCGCAATTCTGCTCCGGCGCCCGCCCCGCTGCCTGCCTATCAGCGCCAGTATTCCGGCGACCGGTATCCCGGGGTGGAACAGCAGCGGGCGCTTCACAGCCAGAATTATCGTTTCCAGCCGCGCAGCCCCGTAGTGCGGCAGCACTATCAGGAGCAGGCAGTGCAAAGAGCGCCCGCGCCTTCTCACCCCGGACAGCAGGGCGCCCCTCGGGAGAGAAGTCCGAGGCAGGAAATCCAGCGCCCCAACCCGCCACCACTCCAGCAGAACCGTCCAACCGTCCCGCAGCGAGGAGACATCCAGCGCGAGCAGCAGTCGCCGGGATCAAGCCGGGAAAGCAGCCCGCAAGGCAGGGGAGCGCCGCAGGAGCCAGGGCGGGAGCAGGGACAGGAGAGAGGCCGCGCGAAGGACGAGGACCGCGGCCAGGATCGGGGCCAGGGCCGGGAACGAGGGCAGGAACGCAGCAGATAGCGCACGGCGGCTTCAGTCTTGACCGCCGCGCGGCGTGCGCTTCCTACGAGCGCTGGGACAACAACGCACTCCCCCGGCACGGCAGCCGTGCCCGGTCGCTGAATCCGCCCTCAGCCGGGGCGCCTAGACGGCCGCCGGCCAGCCGGACTTCAACCAGCCTTTGAAGGTAGGAACAGTCCTGCCAGCCCGATAACGCTGGCGACCACGCCGCTTACCAGCATCCACATCGCCCGGTCGGTAGGGGCGCCTGTGAA
>JBGQFD010000024.1:0-38313 GCA_041496705.1 Gammaproteobacteria bacterium
GCGGCGCGCTGTTCGCCGTCGTCATCCTGACAGCGACGGTGTTCGCGATGGCAACGGGAATTGTCGGCGCCGCGGTGACGGTGCTTGGCATCATGGCCGCGCCGATCATGATCAAGACCGGCTACGACGCGAAGCTCTCCGCAGGCGCGATCGCCGCGGGCGGCACGCTCGGCATCCTCATCCCGCCCTCGGTGATGCTGATCGTGATGGGTCCGGTGCTCGGCGTCTCGGTGGCCGAGCTCTACGCCGCCGCCTTCGGGCCCGGATTTCTGCTCGCCGGCCTCTATCTTGTCTACCTCCTCGGCCGCGCCTTCATCAACCCGAAGCTGGGCCCGCCGGTCCCGAAGGAAGAACGCGTCCATTCCCTTCACGTTTTGTCGCGCGAGGTGGTGGTCGGCGTGGTGCCGCTGCTCGGCCTGATCGCGGCGACGCTCGGCACGATACTCGCCGGCCTTGCCACGCCGACCGAGGCCTCGGCGATCGGCGCGCTCGGCGCCAGCCTTCTCGCGGTGGCGTACAGGAAAGTGACCTACGCAGGACTCAAGCGGGCCGTTCTCGCGACCACCGCAACTTCGAGCATGGTGCTGTTCCTTGCGATGACCTCGAATATCTTCGGCGCGGTCTTTGCGCGTCTGGGCACGGCCAACTGGATCACCGAGACCATGCTTGCGCTGCCGCTGCCGCCGACGGTCATGCTGATTGTCGTCATCTTCCTCATCTTCCTGCTCGGCTGGCCGTTCGAGTGGCCGGCGATCGTGTTGGTGTTCCTGCCGATCTTCTACCCGGTGGTCGCGGCGCTCAAATTCGACATGATCTGGTTCGGCGCGCTGGTCGCGGTTACCCTGCAGACCGCGTTCCTGTCGCCGCCGGTGGCGATGTCGGCCTACTACCTCAAGCAGGTGGTGAAGGAGTGGTCGCTGGCAACGATCTACAAGGGCATGTTCGAGTTCATGGTGCTGCAATGCATCGCCATCGCGCTGATCATCATCTTTCCGCAGATCGCGACCTACTTGCCCGACCAGCTGCGCGAAGACATGCGCACGATCAAGACCGAGGAAGTCGATGACAGCGAAAATCGTCTCGAGAAGGACCCGATGCTGCAGGAAGAGCAGACAGGACAGGACGAACCCAAGACGTCAGATCGAGAAGGGAAATGAAACGAAACCTAGGGGTCATTCGGGTACGTCAGCGGCGCGTGAGACGAAGCGATTCGATCATCGCCCGGAAGTCGTCGGGTGCTTCGCGCTCGAACGACATGCGTTGGCCCGTTCGGGGATGCACGAATCCGAGAACTCGCGCGTGGAGCATCGGGCGCACCGATTCGATCTTTCGACCCGCGTAGTCGCGGATATACACGCGTTCGCCGACCAGGGGATGGCCCAGTTCGGACATGTGGATGCGAATCTGGTGCTGCCGCCCGGTTTCGAGGCGGCACTCGACCAGCGTCGCACCCGCGAGCGGAGCGATCGGTCTGACGTGCGTGACCGAGTGCTTCGCCTCGGGCGGAACTTCGCCCCTGGGACGCCGAAAGTGCCCATACGAGCCGCGGATTCCGTCGCCGCGATCCTCGATGAGATGGGTTTCGACGCGCTTCGCAGTGACCGCGCCGTGCGCGATCGCATGATAGACGCGCTCGATGTCGTGCGTGCGGAATTGCGTGTCGAGAACGCGCTTCGCATCCAGGGTGCGCGCGAACACCATCAGGCCGCTTGTGTCCTTGTCGAGCCGGTGAACCACGCCGAGCTGAGGGTCGACGCGGCGTCCGCCCATTCGCCGCAGCAAAATTCGCGTCCAGTCGACGAGCGTGTTCTTGTCGCCCGGCTCGTAGGCGATGCTCAGCATGCCGGCGGGCTTGTCGACGACCACCACGTCGCGATCCAGGAACACGATCGCGCTCTCGGGCAGGGCACCGGTACGGAGCTTCGGCCCGTGTTCATCGACGACCACCACCGCGCCGGGAGAAACGCGCGAGGCCGGGTCGAGGCACCGCTGGCCGTTCACCGTCACGCGCCCTTGGGTGCACAGCTCACGCGCGCGTGACCACGCAGCGCCCGTCTGGTCGCGCACGATTGCGGCGACGGTGGGCTCGGGTTTGATTTTGCGCGCAGGTCGGGGTTCTCGCGTTCGCGTTCTCACCACGGCTCCGTGGGCTCTTCACCAACTCGCGCCCAGCGCGTATCCATCTGTAAGCGAAAACTGCCGGAGACCCGGTGGAGTGCGGGCTGCAATCCGTCCGCGTCCGCCTCAAACCCTCGCCACGATGCGAATGTCCCCGCCAATGCGCTCCACCTCGCGAATCTTCAGCCCCCTCGCCTGCGACAGCTCCGTCAGCTCCGGCAGGCTGAACATCCCCCGCCCCGAATCGCCGATGACGCTCGGCGCGAGGTAGACGAGCAGCTCGTCCACGACGCCCACCTGCAGCAGCGACCCGTTCAGCTTCGTTCCCGCCTCGACGTGAATTTCGTTGAGTTCCCGCCGCGCGAGCTCCTGCATCAGCTTGAACAGCTCGACCTTGCCTCCGGCGTTCGGAATGATGACCGCTTCCGCGCCCGCCGCCTTGAGCACCGCGATTTTCTTCTCGTCGTTCACCGCACCGACGACAAGCGTCTTCCCCTCCAGGAGGCGCGCGGACGGAGACGTCTCGAATTTAGAATCGACGACGATTTTGAGCGGCTGCCGTGGCGTATCCACACCGCGCACATTGAGCTGCGGGTCATCATCCCTCACCGTTCCAAAGCCGGTGAGGATTGCGCAGGCGCGCGCGCGCCAGCGATGTCCGTCCTGACGCGCGACCTCCCCGGTGATCCACTGGCTCTTGCCGTTCGCGAGCGCGGTGCGCCCGTCGAGGCTCGCGGCGATTTTCATGCGCACCCACGGCCGGCCGCGGGTCATGCGCGCAATAAAACCGATGTTGAGCTCGCGCGCCGCGTCCTCCTTCAGGCCGTGTTCGACGGCGATTCCGGCGGCACGCAACTTCGCAAAGCCCGTTCCCGCGACTTTCGGATTGGGATCCTGGATCGCCGCGACAATGCGCCTTACTCCCGCCGCGATGATCGCATCGACGCAGGGCGGCGTGCGGCCGTGGTGACTGCAGGGTTCCAGGTTCAGGTACAGCGTCGCGCCGCGTGCGCGCCCGCCCGCAGCCTGGAGTGCGATAACTTCCGCGTGGGGCATGCCGGCCTTTTCGTGCCAGCCCGTCCCGACGACCGCACCGTCCTTGACGACGATGCAGCCGACGCGCGGATTGGGGGTCGTCGTGTAGAGACCGCGTTCGGCGAGGGCAAGCGCCTGTCCCATGAACTCATGGTCGGCGGGAGAGAACATCACTTCGCGGCGCGGCGCGTGCGGCTGGGTTTCTTCACTTCGCGGATCGCCTCGTGGAAATCGTCCACGCGCTGGAAGTCTTCGTAGACGGAGGCGAAACGGATGTAGCCAACGTCGTCCATTTTCTTCAGCTCACGCATCACCATCTCGCCGATGATGCGGCTGGGCACTTCGCGCTCACCGAGCGCGAGAACGCGCTGCTCGACGCGGTTCACCGCCTGCTCGACGTACTCGGTGGGCACCGGCCGCTTGTGCAGCGCGCGCATGAAACCGGTGCGAATCTTCTCGCCGTCGTAAGGCACGCGATTGCCGTTCGTTTTCACCACCATGGGCATGGACAGTTCGACCCGTTCGTAGGTGGTGAAGCGCTTTTCGCATTTCTCGCACCGGCGCCTGCGGCGCACGCTGTCGCCGTCCTCCGACATGCGCGAGTCGATGACCGCGGTGTCTTCGGCCTTACAGAAGGGACACTTCATCGGCGTCCTAGACGGCAGCAACGCGCTGCGCGCCGGCGGGCTCCCCTATGCGGTATACCGGATGGCAGCGGCATAGCCCGGACACTTCGGCCGTCACGCGCCTGAGGGTCTTCTCGTCCTGCGGCGCGTCCAGCACGTCGGCGATGAGATTGCCGAGGTGCTCGGCCTCGGCCTCGCGGAAGCCGCGCGTGGTCATCGCCGGGGAGCCGATGCGGATGCCGCTGGTGACGAAAGGCTTCTGCGGGTCGTTCGGAATGGCGTTCTTGTTCACCGTGATGCGCGCCCGGCCGAGCGCGTCTTCCGCGTCCTTGCCGGTGATGTTCCTCGCGCGCAGATCGAGCAGGAACATATGGCTCTCGGTGCGTCCGGACACGATGCGCAGGCCCCGAGAGGCGAGCGTTTCGGCCATCTTGCGGGCGTTGGCGACCACCTGCTTCTGGTAGGCCTTGAACTCGGGCTCAAGCGCTTCTTTGAACGCAACGGCCTTCGCGGCAATGACGTGCATCAGAGGGCCGCCCTGCAGGCCGGGGAAGACGGCGGAGTTGACCGCTTTTTCATGTTCGGCCCTCATCAGGATGAACCCGCCGCGCGGGCCGCGCAGCGTCTTGTGCGTGGTGCTGGTGACGAAGTCGGCGATGCCTACAGGGCTCGGGTATTCGCCGGCGGCGATGAGCCCTGCGTAATGCGCCATGTCCACCATGAACAAGGCACCCACTTCCTTCGCCACGCGGCCGATGCGCTCGAAGTCGATGCGCAGGGAATACGCGGAAGCTCCGGCGAGGATCAGCTTCGGCCTGTGTTCCCTCGCCAGGCGCTCGAGGACTACGTAATCGATCTCTTCCTTGTCGTTCAGCCCGTAGCTCAACACGTTGAACCACTTGCCGCTCATGTTGACGGGCGACCCGTGCGTGAGGTGGCCGCCCATCGCGAGCGACATGCCGAGGAACGTATCCCCGGGCTGCATCGCGGCGAAGAACACCGCCTGGTTGGCCTGCGAGCCCGAATTGGACTGCACGTTCGCAGCATAGTTGTGAACGTCGGCACCGAACAGCTCTTTCACGCGGTCGATGGCGAGTTGCTCGGCGATGTCGACGAACTCGCAGCCACCGTAGTAGCGCTTGCCCGGATAGCCCTCAGCGTACTTGTTGGTGAGCTGCGAGCCTTGAGCCGCGAGTACCGCGGGACTCGTGTAATTCTCGGAGGCGATCAGCTCGATGTGATCTTCCTGACGCTGGTTTTCCTGCTCGATGGCCGCCCAGAGTTCGGGATCGACGTGAGGCAGGGTCCTGCCTGGATTGAACATTTTCACCCGGAAGCAAAAAGGAAGGGCATTTTAGCACGCAGGCATCCGCCCTCCGCGCGCGTCCGGGCGCGTCTGCGACGGCCACGCGAACCTCAGGAGACCGTAGTCGTGAACGCCCGGTCCTGCGCCTCCATGAACGCGCGGCGGAACCCCATCGGGTTCGAAATTCCGGGGATGGGGGCCTGCGGAGTGCCCGCCCCGGAAATGACCAGCGACCCGTAGTTGAAGATGCGCCCGAGGACGCCCTGCTGCACCTGGATGCTTTCGACCTTGCTGAGTGTGATCTCGATGGTACGGCGGCTGATGAACCCGAACTTTGCGATCACGCGCTTGTCGGTGACGGCGAGCTCGGTGGTCTTGTAGCGGATGTAAGCGGCGATCCAGAACGCGAGCCCCAATCCCCATGCGGCGAGCAGCACCAAACCCAGGGCGATGAGCGGCGCGAGGGACCAGACGCTGATGTTGCCCGTGTAGAGCACTTTCTCGTCCTTGATCAGCGCACTGTCGATGTAGCTTGCCATGCTTTTCTCCGGAAACCGGCGCGTCGACCCGCCCGCCTACGCACATTGTCGGAGAATCCGGCCGAGCGCGCGAACTCTTTTTCAGGGCGACGCGGCCGCGCTCCATCCCCCGCCCAGCGCCTTGACCAAGGTCACCGCCGCCACCAGACGCCGGCCGAGGATGCCCACGGCGGTGCGCTCGTTGTTGAGCTGGGTGGTTTGTACCGTGACCACGTTGAGGTAGCTCACCGTGCCCGCCTTGTACTGGTTGAGCGTCAGCGCCACCGATTCCCGCCCGGCGCCGACCGCCTCGTCCTGCACCCGCGCCTCTTCTTCGAGAATGCGCAGCGCCGCGAGATTGTCCTCGACTTCCTGGATGCCTTCGAGCACAGTCTGGCGATAGTCGGCGACCGTCGCGTCGTAGGCGGCGATCGCCTGCTCGGTCTGGGCGCGGCGCAGGCCCGCGTCGAAGAGCGATTGCGCCAGGGCCGGCCCGATCGACCAGAACCGGCTCGGGACCGTAAACCACTGCGAGGCGTCCGAACTGCGGAAGCCGCCCGCGGCCGAAAGCGTCAGCGCCGGGAAATACGCCGCCGTCGCCACGCCGATCTGCGCGTTTGCCGCCGCCACGTGGCGCTCGGCCGAGGCGATGTCGGGACGGCGCTCGAGGAGCTCCGAGGGCAGTCCTACGGGGATGCGCGGCGTCACCGCGGCGAGCGGCGCGGGCGCAAGGGAGAATCGGGCGGGCGGCCTGCCGACGAGGATGGCGATGGCGTGCTCGAGTTGAGCACGCTGCACCCCGGTATCGATCGCCTGGGCTTGCGTCGACTTCACCTGCGTCTCCGCCTGCACCAGGTCCACTTTGGCGGCGACGCCGGCCGCGTAGCGGTTGCGCGTCAGATCCAGCGACTTGCTGAAAGCGGCGGCGGTGTCGTCGAGGAGCTGTTTCTGCGCGTCGAGAATGCGTAACTGAAAGTAGTTCGACGCAAGCTCGGCCTGCGCCGACAGGCGCGCCGCGGCGAGGTCGGCCGCGCTCGCCTGGGCACTCGCCGCACTGGATTCCGCCGCGCGCCGGATGCGGCCCCACAGGTCCGCCTCCCACGCCGAACTCAGGCTCGCCGAGCGGTTGGTGATGATACGTCCCGCGGTGGTGCCGCCGAGCACGCCCGTCGGCGAGCGGCTGCGCACGATGGAGGCATTCGCGTCGAGCGTCGGGAAAAACGCCGCGCGCGACGCCGCCGCCACCGCGCGCGCCTGGCGATAACGCGCTTCCGCCGCGAGCACGTTCTGGTTCGAGACCTCCACCTGATCGAGCAGCGCGCCGAGTTGCGGATCGGCGAAACTCTCCCACCAGCGGCCGCGTGCAGCGTCGTCGCGCGGCTCGGCGAGTTTCCAGCCGGACGCTTCCTTGTAGGCAGCGGAGACCTCGGCCTCCGGGCGCCGATAGTCGGGCCCGACCGCGCAGCCCGCGAGCGCGAGCGCAAGGATTGCCGCCGCGTTTCGCTTCATGGCATTTCGAGGGACGACCGCCCCGTGCGTCCCGCCCAGATGCGCCTGCACCACAGGCGGAAGCGGTCGAGATAGAGGTACACCACCGGCGTCGTATACAGGGTGAGGAGCTGGCTCACCGCCAGCCCGCCGACGATGGAGATACCGAGTGGCCGGCGGAATTCCGAGCCGTCACCGAAGCCGATCGCGAGCGGCACGGCGCCCAGCATCGCCGCCATCGTCGTCATCATGATCGGACGGAAGCGCAGCAGGCACGCCTGGAAGATCGCGCTTTCGGGACTCTTGCCTCCCTCGCGCTCCGCCGTGATCGCGAAGTCGATCATCATGATGGCGTTCTTTTTCACGATGCCGATGAGAAGGATCACGCCGATCAGCGCGATGATGCTGAATTCGGTGCGCGCGAGCATGAGCGCGAGCAGCGCCCCCACGCCCGCCGAAGGCAGGGTGGAGAGGATCGTGATCGGGTGCACGAAGCTTTCGTAGAGAATGCCGAGCACGATGTAGACGGTGACGAGCGCGGCGAGGATCAGCCAGGGCTGGCTCTCCAGCGACGCGCGGAAAGCGCGCGCCGTTCCCTGGAAGTTGCCGTGCACGGTCGTCGGCACGCCGATCTCCACCATCGTGCGGTTGATCGCGTCGACCGCCTCGCCCAGGGTGACGCCGAGGGCGAGGTTGAAGGAGATCGTCGAAGCGACGAACTGGCCCTGATGGTTGACCGAAAGCGGCGCGGTGGTCGGCTCGTAGCGCGCGAGCGCTGAGAGCGGCACCTGGCCGCGGGTCGGCGAGAGCACGTATATGTTGCTCAGCGCCTCGGGGCCCTGCCAGTACTGCGGCGCGACCTCCATCACCACGTGGTACTGGTTGAGCGAAGAATAGATCGTCGAGACCTGCGCCTGGCCGAAGGCGTTGTAGAGCGTCTGGTCGATCATCCGCGTGGTGACGCCCAGCCGCGCCGCGGTCGACCGGTCGATGACGAGCGTAGTCTGCAGTCCTTTGTCCTGCTGGTCGGTGTTGACGTCGGCGATCTCCGGCAGCTGCGCGAGCGCCCGGCGCACGCGCGGCTACCACAACCGCAGCTCGGCGAGCTCGTCGGCCTGCAGGGTGAACTGGTACTGCGCGTTGGCCTGCCGCCCGCCCATGCGGATGTCCTGGACCGGCACGAGAAAGAGGTTCGCGCCCGGCTCCTGCGCGAGCCTGGGACGCAGGCGCGCGATCACCTGGTCGGCGCTCAGCTTTCGCTCCCTCACGGGTTTCAGCGTGATGAACATGAAACCGGAGTTGCGCTGGCCGCCGCCGGTGAAACCGACGACGTTCTCGACTGCCGGGTCGCTCCTCACGATCTCGGCGAAGGTGGTGAGCTTCTGGCGCATCGCCTGGAAGGAAATGCCCTGGTCGGCCTGGATCGAGCCGATCATGCGCCCGACGTCCTGCTGCGGGAAGAAGCCCTTCGGGATGTGCACGTACAGATATACGTTGAGGCCGATCGTGGCGGCGAGGATGAGCATCATCAGGCGCGAATGCGCGAGCGCCCAGGCGAGGCTCGCTTCGTACTCGGCGAGCATCCACCGGAACAGGCGCTCGCTCGCCAGGAACAGGCGCCCCGGCTTGCGCTCGTGTGGAGCTTTCAGCAGCCGCGCGCACATCATCGGTGTCATCGTGAGCGACACGAGCAGCGACACCAGAATCGCGACCGAGAGCGTCACGGCGAACTCGCGGAACAGGCGCCCGACGATTCCACCCATGAACAGGATAGGGATGAACACCGCGATCAGCGAGATGCTCATCGAGAGCACGGTGAAGCTCACCTCGCGCGCGCCTTTCAGCGCCGCCTGGAACGGCGGCACGCCGTGCTCGATGTGGCGCGACACGTTCTCCAGCACCACGATGGCGTCGTCGACGACGAAGCCGGTGGCGATGGTGAGTGCCATGAGGGAAAGATTGTTCAGGCTGAAGCCGGCGAGATACATCACGCCGAAGGTCGCGACGAGCGACACCGGCACGGCGACCGCAGGAATCAGCGTGGCGCGCGCGTTTCGCAGGAACAGGAACACGACCAGGATCACCAGCCCGATGGCGATCACGAGCGTCCTTTCGACCTCACGGAGGGACGCGCGGATGGTGCTGGTGCGCTCGAGCACGACCTCCACGTTGATCGTGCTCGGGATCGACGCGCGCAGCAGCGGCAGGAGTTCGCGGACGCGCTCGGTCGTCTCGATGATGTTGGCGTTGGGTTGCCGGTTGATGATGACCAGCACCGAGGGCTTGCCGTTGGCGATCCCGGCGTTGCGCAAATCCTCCACCGAGTCGATGACCTCGGCGACCTCGGAAAGGCGCACCGCGGCGCTGTTGCGGTATGCGACGATGAGCGGGACGTACTGGCTCGCCCGTTTCGCCTGGTCGTCGGCCATGATCTGCCAGTGACGGTCGCCGTTCTCGACCGAACCCTTGGGGCGATTGGCGTTGGCCGCGGAGAGCGCGGCGCGCACTTCGTCCAGTCCGATGGCGAGCTTGTTGAGCGCCATGGGATTGAGCTCGACGCGCACCGCGGGGAGCGACGCACCGCCCACCGTCACCTGCCCGACGCCTTCGGCCTGGGAGATCTTCTGCGCGAGGATGGTGGACGCCGCGTCGTACATCTCGCCGCGGTCCAGCGTGTCGGAGGTGAGCGCGAGGATCATGATCGGCGCGTCCGCCGGATTCACCTTGCGGTAGGTCGGGTTGCGCGGCAGGCTGGTCGGCAATTGGCTCCGCGCCGCGTTGATCCCGGCCTGCACGTCGCGCGCGGCGCCGTCGATGTCGCGGCTGAGGTCGAACTGCAGCGTAACGCGCGAATTGCCGAGCGACGAGGACGAGGTGATCTCGGTGACGCCTGAGATGACGCCCAGCGCGCGCTCCAGGGGCGTCGCCACGGTCGCCGCCATGACCTCGGGGCTCGCGCCGGGGAGCTGCGCCTGCACCGAGATCGTCGGGAAGTCCACCTGCGGCAGCGGCGCAACCGGCAGGAGGCCGAAGGCCGCGGCACCGGCGAGCGTGACCCCAGCGGTCAGCAGCGTCGTCGCGACCGGGCGCCGGATGGAAGGTTCGGGGAGGTTCACGGCCGTTCGCCCTCGAAAGGTCCCGCGCGTGCGCCCGCCGCGCCTTGCCCGCTCACGCGCCGCGCCAGGCGGTCGAACCACAGGTAGATGACCGGGGTGGTGAAGAGCGTGAGTGCCTGGGAGAGGATCAGGCCGCCCACCATGGTGATGCCGAGCGGATGGCGCAGCTCCGAGCCGACGCCGGTGCCGAGCGCGAGGGGCAGCGCGCCGAGCAACGCCGACATCGTCGTCATCAGGATCGGGCGGAACCTCAGGAGGCACGCGTGATAAATCGCGTCGCGCGGGCTCATGCCGTCCTTGCGCTCAGCGTCGAGCGCGAAGTCGATCATCATGATCGCGTTCTTCTTGACGATCCCGATCAAGAGGATGATGCCGATCACCGCGATGATGCCAAGGTCGCTCCGCGTCAGCATGAGCGCAAGGAGCGCCCCCACGCCCGCCGAGGGCAGCGTCGACAGGATGGTGAGCGGGTGGATGTAGCTCTCGTAGAGCACCCCGAGCACGATGTACATGGTGACGACCGCCGCGAGGATCAGCAGCACCGTGTGCGCGAGCGAGGCCCGGAACGCGAGCGCAGCGCCCTGGAACCCGACGCGCAGCGACGCCGGCGGCTCGATCGAGCGCACCTCCGCCTCGATCGCCCGGACGGCGTCACCGAGGGAGACGTCCGGCGCGAGATTGAAGGAGAGGGTCGCTGCGGGAAACTGGCCGAGGTGATTGATGGCGAGCAGCGCCGGCTTCTCGGTGACCGTGGTGATCGCGCTCAAGGGCACCTGGGCTCCCGAGGAGGAGGAAGCGACGTAGATGTCCTTCAGCGCATCCGGGCCCCGGCGGAATTCCGGCTTCACCTCGAGCACCACCCGGTATTGGTTCGACTGCGTGAAGATCGTCGAGATCAGCCGCTGCCCGAAAGCGTTGTAGAGGGCGGTATCGATCGCCGCGGGCGTGATGCCGAGCCGTCCTGCGGTGTCGCGGTTGATCGAAACAAACGCCTGCAGGCCCTGGTCCTGGAGATCGCTCGCCACGTCGGCGAGTTGCGGCAATTGACGCAGGCGCTCGACCAGGCGATGCACCCACACGGCGAGCTCCTCGGGATTGGTGTCCTCGACAGTGAGCTGGTACTGGGTGCGGCTGACGCGGTCCTCGATGGTGAGGTCCTGCACCGGCTGCATGTAGAGCGAGATGCCCTGGACCTGCGCAATCCGCGGCTGCAGCCGCTGCATGACTTCGGCGACGCCGGCGCCGCGCTCGGATCTCGGCTTCAGGTTGATGAAGACGCGGCCGTTGTTGAGCGTGGTGTTGACGCCGTCCACGCCGATGAAGGACGACACGCTCTCCACGGCCGGGTCCTGCAGGATGGCTTCGGCGAGCGCGCGCTGGCGCTCGGCCATCGCCGCGAAGGAGACCGATTGCGGCGCCTCGGAGATGCCCTGGATCACGCCCGTGTCCTGCAGCGGGAAGAAACCTTTCGGCACGACGACGTAGAGAACGACGCTGAGCACGAGAGTTCCGACGAAAACCCAAAGCGTCGCGGTCTGCCGGTCGAGCACCCAGTCGAGCATCGCGCCGTAGCGCGCGATCATCGTATCGATAAAGCGGCCGGCGGTGCGATAGAACCTGCCCTGCTCCGATTCAGGTCTGCGCCGCAGGAGCTTCGCGCACATCATCGGCGTCAGGGTGAGCGACACCACCGCCGAGATCAGGATCGCGACGGCAAGGGTGATCGCGAACTCCCGGAACAAGCGCCCCACCACGTCGCCCATGAAGAGCAGTGGGATCAGTACCGCGATGAGCGAGAAGGTCAGCGAGATGATGGTGAAGCCGATCTGTTCTGCTCCTTTGAGCGCTGCATCCAAAGGAGAAAGCGGGGGCGTCTCGCTGGTCCCCTCGATGTAGCGCGCGATGTTCTCGATCATGACGATCGCGTCATCGACGACGAAGCCGGTGGCGATGGTGAGTGCCATCAGCGTGAGGTTGTTGACACTGAACCCGGCGAGATACATCACGCCGAAGGTGCCCACCAGCGAAAGCGGCACTGCGATGCTCGGGATGAGCGTGCCTGCCGCCGTGCGGAGGAAAAGGAATATGACCATCACGACGAGCGCCACGGCCAGCATCAGCTCGAACTGCACGTCCGCGACGGACGCGCGTATGGTGATGGTGCGGTCGGTGAGCGTCGCGACTTCGACCGACGCGGGGAGCGACGCGGTGAGCTGCGGCAGGAGCTGCTTGACGCGATCCACCACCTCGATCACGTTCGCGCCGGGCTGGCGCTGGATGTTGAGGATCACCGCGGGGACCTCGTTCATCCACGCGGCGAGCCGCACGTTCTCCGCGTCCTCGACGATGTCGGCGACGTCCGACAAAAAGATCGGCGCGCCGTTCCCGCTCTTGTCGTTTCGGTACGCCACGATCACTGCGCTGTAGTCTGCGGCCGAGCGCAGCTGATCGTTGGCGTCGATGGTGTAGGCGCGGCTCGGACCATCGAAGCTGCCCTTTGCCTGGTTGACGTTGGCTGCGGCGATCGCGGTGCGCACGTCCTCCAGGTTCAGGCCGTTCGCGGCGAGCGCGCGCGGGTTCACCTGGACGCGCACCGCCGGCCGCTGGCCGCCGGAGAGCGTGACCAGGCCCACGCCGGGAAGCTGCGAGATCTTCTGCGCGAGCCGCGTATCGACCAGGTTCTGCACCTGCGGCAGCGGCAGCGTCTTCGAGGTGATGCCGAGCGTCAGAATCGGTGCATCCGCCGGATTCACCTTGCTGTAGACGGGCGGCGCCGGCAGGTCTGCGGGGAGGAAATTGGAGCCGGCGTTGATCGCCGCCTGCACTTCCTGCTCGGCGACATCCAGCGACAGCTCGAGGCTGAATTGCAGCGTGATCACCGAGGCGCCACCGGAGCTGGTGGAGGACATCTGCTTCAGCCCGGGCATCTGCCCGAACTGGCGTTCGAGCGGCGCGGTGATCGAGGAGGTCGTCACGTCCGGGCTCGCCCCGGGATAGAAGGTGACGACCTGGATCGTCGGATAGTCCACCTCGGGCAACGCCGAGAGCGGCAAGAGGCGGTACGCAATCGCGCCGGCGAGCAGGACCGCGACCATCAGGAGCGACGTCGCCACCGGCCGCAGGATGAACAGCCGCGACGGATTCATGCGCCCTCTTTGCGGCGCCGCTTGCCCTCGCCTTTCCCCGCCGCCTTGCCCTCGCCGGGCGCGGCGCGGGCGGCGCGATCGGGGATCTCCACCTTCGCGCCGTCGCGAAGGCGATCGCTGCCTTCGACGACCACCAGCTCTCCGGGCGCGAGGCCGGACTCGACCGAGACGCTGTCGCCTTCGGCCATGCCCGCGGTGACCTTGCGCAGCGTGACCGAGCGATCCTCGTTGATGACGTAGACGAAAGTCCCCTGCCCGCCGCGCACCACGGCCGCATTCGGGACGAGGGTCGCCCCGCGCCGCGTATCGAGCAGCATGCGTACGTTAACGAACTGGTTGGGAAAAAGGCTGCCGTCCTCGTTCGGAAACTGCGCCTTGAGCTTGAGCGTGCCGGTCGCAGGATCGATCTGGTTGTCGACGCTCGCGAGCGTGCCCGCAGCGAGCTTCTTCTTCTGCTCGCGGTCGTAGGCCTCGACGGGCAGCTTTTCGCCGGAGCGTACGCGCTGCACCAGGCCCGACAGGCTGTCCTGCGGGATGGTGAACAGGACAGAAACCGGTTGCAGCTGCGTGATGACCACGAGGCCGTTGGCGTCGCTCGCGCGGACGATGTTGCCCGCGTCGACCAGGCGCAGGCCCAGGCGCCCGCTAATCGGCGCGGTGATGTGCGAATAGGCCACCTGGAGCCTGGCGTTGTCGATCTGCCCTTGGTCGAGCTTGACCGTGCCTTCGTACTGGCGGACCAGGGCCTCCTGCGTGTCCACCTGCTGCCTGGCGATCGAGTCCTGCGCGTACAGCGTTCTGTAGCGCTCGACGTCGATGCGTGCATTCGCGAGCAGCGCCTGATCGCGCGCCATCTGGCCCTCGAACTGCGCGAGCTGCGCCTGGTAGGCTCGCGGATCGATCTCGGCGAGAAGATCTCCCTCCTTCACCACCTGCCCCTCTCTGAACAAGACCCTCACCAGCTCGCCGTCCACCCGGCTGCGGACCGTGACCGTCTTGAGCGGCGTCACCGTGCCGAGGCCGTTGAGGTAGACGTTGATGTCGCCGGTCCGCGCCGCCGCGGCGACGACGGGAGTCGGGCGATTGGGGTCGAAGCCGCGCCGGCCCGCCGGGCGCTGCTGCGCGTCCCCCGGCTGCAGCAGGTATACCGTGATCCCTGCGGCGGCCAAGAGCAGCACGGCGAGGACCACCCAGGCGCCGCGCCACGAGCGCCGCGCGCCCGCCGTTTTCTCGATCGAAAGATGCTCGATTTTCATTTTATGGAGGTCATGAGGCCCCCGTGCCGTCCCGCACCGGGCCGGGTTCGATCAGACCACCGAAGTGTAAGCCCTCCGCCCATTGCTTCGAGCCTCCATTTTGCAACCAGATATTACCGCGAGTCCGCGGCGGGAAATCCCGCGGCGGCACGGCGTTAGAATAGCCGGTCTTCCGCAGAGGCCCTCCATGCCGGTCAGGCAGATAATCGACGGCGGCCGCGTCCCGATCAAGGTCTTCACCGACGCGCTGGAAGCGCGCGCCCGGCAGCAGCTCGAGAACGTCGCCAGCCTGCCGATCGTGTTCCGGCACATCGCCGCGATGCCCGACGTTCACACCGGCATCGGCGCAACCGTGGGCTCCGTGATCCCGACCCGCGGGGCGATCATTCCGGCGGCGGTCGGCGTGGATATCGGCTGCGGCATGAACGCGGTACGGCTGTCGCTCACCGCCGGGCAACTTCCCGATAGCCTCGTGCGCGTACGCGCGGCGATCGAGCAGGCGGTGCCGGTGGGCTTCGACGAGCATGGCGAGCCCGGCGCGCGCCACGACGCTTGCGAGCCCCTCGCGCCGCGCCTTTCGGCAATCGTCCGAAAGCATCCGAAGATCGCGAAGATGCAGCGCGACCATGAGAAGAAATGGATCCGGCAGATGGGCTCGCTCGGGGGTGGCAATCACTTCATCGAGCTGTGCCTGGACGAAACCGGGTCTCTCTGGGTCATGCTGCATTCGGGCAGCCGTGGCATCGGCAACTGCATCGGGCAGTATTTCATCGCCGCGGCGCGCGAGGCGATGATGAAAGCGAATGTCCGACTCCCCGATCGCGATCTCGCCTGGTTGACCGAAGGCTCGAAGTCTTTCGACGACTACGTCGAGGCGGTCGGCTGGGCGCAGGACTACGCGTTCGCCAACCGGGCTGAAATGCTGGAACTGGTCCTCGAAGCGCTGCGTCGTCATCTTCCGGCCTTCGAAGTCACCGACGAGGCGATCGATTGCCATCACAACTACGTGCAGCAGGAAAAGCACTTCGGGGAGCGCGTGTATGTGACCCGCAAGGGGGCGATCCGGGCGCGCAAGGGTGAACTCGGCATCATCCCGGGTAGCATGGGCGCGCGCTCCTACATCGTTCGCGGAAAGGGAAACCCGGAGTCCTTCTCCTCCTGCGCCCACGGGGCAGGGAGGCGCATGAGCCGCACCGAGGCGAAGCGCCGCTTCACGCGCGCGGACCTTGAAGCGCAGACCCAAGGCGTCGAATGCCGGAAGGACAAGGGCGTTCTCGACGAGATCCCCGGCGCCTACAAGGACATCGACCAGGTCATGGCCGACCATACCGATCTCGTCGATGTGCTACACACGCTGAAACAGGTCGTATGCGTTAAGGGTTGATCCGATGCCTCGGGAAGATGCAGCACGGCCGGAGTTCTGGGAAAAGCGATTTCGCGAAAACCTTACTCCGTGGGACGCCGGCCGCGTGCCGGCGAGGCTCGAGCAATTCCTGAAAACCGAACCGCCCAGGCAGCGCGTTTTGATTCCGGGTTGCGGTTCGGGCTATGAGGTGCGCGCCTTTGCAGAGGCCGGATTCGAGACGTTCGCGATCGACTTCGCGCCCGCCGCGGTCGAGCGTGCGCGACAAACCCTGGGCCCGTTGGCCCACCTCGTTCGCCTCGAGGATTTCTTTGGATTCGATTTCGACCGACCGTTCGACCTCGTCTACGAACGCGCCTTTCTGTGCTCGCTTCCGCGCCCGCTGCGGCCGCACTACGCGAAACGTGTGGTCGAGTTGCTCGGGCCGCAGGGCAAGGTCGTCGGATTTTTCTTCTTCGAGGACGGCGAGCGCGGTCCGCCCTTCGGGCTCAAGACTGGAGAGCTGGAAACGCTGCTCGGCGGGCATTTCGATCGGACCGTCGACGCTGCCGTGAGCGACTCGATCCCGATCTTCGCCGGGAAGGAGCGTTGGCAGGTCTGGGAAAAGCGAGACGTGTCATAATCTCCCGCGCACCCGGCGTGACCGGGTTCCGCGGAGAGCCTGCCGACTCCCCGCCCGACACCACCACCATAGGTCCCGCAACGCGGGACGAAGGAGACCCATGATAGCTCTCTCGATCAACGGCAAGCGGCGCGAGGTCGACGCCGCGCCCGAAACGCCTCTCCTGTGGGTGCTGCGCGATTCGCTGCGCCTGACCGGCACCAAGTTCGGCTGCGGCATAGCCCAGTGCGGCGCCTGCACCGTGCACCTCGACGGCCAAGCGGTGCGCTCCTGCGCGACGCCCGTTTCGGCGGCGGTAGGCAAGAAGGTGACGACGATCGAGGCGATCGGGACCACGCCGGCCGGCAAGGCTATCCAGGCGGCCTGGATCCGCAACGATGTTCCGCAGTGCGGCTACTGTCAGTCGGGCCAGATCATGAGCGCGAGCGCGCTGCTCGCGAAGAATCGCACCCCGACCGACGCCGACATCGATGCGGCCATGACCGGCAACGTCTGCCGTTGCGGCACCTACAACCAGATTCGCGCCGCAATCAAGGAAGCCGCGGCGGCCGTGAAGGGAGCATGACCATGAACGCCAGGACACTGAATTCTTCGCGCCGCGAGTTTCTCAAGGCTTCTGCAATGGCCGGCGGCGGCCTCGTCATCGGATTCACGCTGCCGGGCGCTTCCCGGCTCACACAGGCCGCCAGCGCGGCAGTGCCGATGAATGCCTACCTGCGCATCGCAGCCGACGGGAGCATCACCGTGGTGTGCGGCCTGTCCGAGATGGGGCAAGGCGTGCACACCGCGATTCCCATGCTGATCGCCGAAGAGCTGGACGCCGATTGGTCCCGCGTTAGAGTCGAGCAAGCCCCGGTCGATAAGGCGTTCGCCAACCCCATTTTCGGTATGCAGGCGACCGGCGGATCGACGTCGGTGCGCGGCCACTGGGAGCCGATGCGCAAGGCGGGTGCCGCCGCGCGCTCGATGCTGATCGCCGCTGCCGCGGACACCTGGAAAGCCGATGCCGCCGACTGCCGCACCGAAAGAGGCATGGTGATTCACAAGGATGGCAGGAAGCTCGCGTACGGGTCTCTCGCCGGCAAGGCGTCCAAGCAGAAACCGCCGGCGGCCCCGAAGCTGAAGGATCCGGCCCAGTTCACGCTGCTCGGCAAGAGCGGAACCCGGCGCCTGGACAGCGCCGCCAAATCCACCGGCCGCGCCAAGTTCGGGCTCGACGTCTACGTTCCCGGCATGCTCACCGCGGTGATCGCCCGATCGCCGGTACTCGGCGGCAAGGTCGCATCGGTCAACGACGCCCGCGCCAAGGCCGTCAAGGGCGTGCGCCAGGTGCTGCAGATCCCGAGCGGCGTGGCGGTGCTCGCCGACGGTTACTGGGCAGCGAAGCTCGGCCGCGACGCGCTAGAGATCGAGTGGGACCGCGGCGCCAACGCGTCGCTCTCCTCCGACGGTATCTCGAAAACGCTCTCCGCGGGTGCAGCCGCGAGCGGCGCGGTCGGCCGCAACGAAGGCGATTTCAAGAGCGCTGCGCCGGCGAAAAAGATCGATGCCGAGTACGAGGCGCCTTACCTGTCTCACTCCTGCATGGAGCCGCTCAATTGCACTGCCTGGGTGCGCGGCGGCGAAGTCGAGATCTGGGCCGGAACGCAATCGCAGGGTCCGGCGCAGGGCATCCTTTCCCAGGTGGCGGGCGTTGCGCCGGGCAAAGTGAAGGTCAACACCATGTATCTGGGCGGCGGGTTCGGCCGACGCTTCGCGCCCGACCCGGTCATCGACGCGACGATCCTTTCGAAGATGAGCGGCAAGCCGGTGAAGCTCGTCTACAGCCGCGAGGACGACACGCGCGGCAGCTTCTATCGCCCGGCCTCGGTGACGCGCATGAGCGGCGGGCTGGACGCAAGCGGCCGCGCCGTCCTGTTCACGGCCAACGTCGCCTCGCCCTCGATCATGGAGGGCTCGCACTTCATGAAGCTGCCGCCCGACGGGGTGGATGAATTCGGCGTGGAGGGCATTCGCGACTGCCCCTACGACATTCCCAACCTGCACGTCGAGTATTCGCGCCAGGAGCCGGGCGGCATCCAGGTCTGGTTCTGGCGCTCGGTCGGGCACTCGCAGAACAGTTTCTTCCTCGAAAGCTTCATCGACGAAATGGCGCACGCCGCAGGCAAGGATCCGTTCGAGTTCCGGCGTTCCCTGCTCGCCAAGCAGCCGCGATACAAGGGGGCGCTCGAGCTGGCCGCGGAAAAGGCCGGCTGGGGGACGCCGCTGCCTGCGGGGGTGCACCGCGGCATCGCAGTGGTGTTTTCCTTCGGCAGCTGGTGCGCGGAGGTCGCGGAGGTCTCGGTCGGCTCGGACGGCACGCCGAAGGTGCATCGCGTCGTCGCCGCGGTCGATTGCGGCATGACCGTCAACCCGGATATCGTCAAGCGCCAGATCGAGAGCGCCATCGTCTACGGGCTGACCGCGGCTCTGTACGGCAAGATCACGTTCAAGGACGGCGGCGTCGAGCAGTCGAACTTCCACGACTACCGCATGCTGCGCATGAACGAGATGCCCAAGGTCGAAGTCCACATCGTGCCGAGCAAGGAAGCCCCCGGCGGCATTGGCGAGCCGGGCACGCCGCCGATCGCTCCGGCAGTCGCCAACGCGATCTTCGCGGCCACCGGCAAGCGCATCCGCAAGCTGCCGATTCTCAGCTGAGGGCACCGCGGACCGGTCTGCCGCCCCCTGGAATCGCCGGCGCGCGCTCGCCGCGCTGCTGGCGACGCTCGGATTGTCACGTCGCGCGCTCGCGCAGCCGGTCATGAACCCGGCGCCGGGGATCGATGCGCGCACCATCAACACGCCGCAGGGTGCGCTGCAATCGATCCTGATGGGCGGCGAGATGCGCCGCGGCCGAGTGCGGCTCCATCTGCCCGCTGCCGCCGAGAACGGGCACTCGGTCGCGCTCACCGTACGTGTCGACAGTCCGATGAGCGAAGCGGACTACGTGCGCCGCATCGACCTGGTCTCGGACAAAAATCCCGTCCCGCACCTGGCGACTTTCTTTCTCGGCTGGGAGGCCGGGCGCGCGGAGGTCGAGACGCGCATCCGGCTGAACGGCACGCAGCGCATGACCGCGGTTGCGCAGCTGTCGGACGGCAGCTTCTGGTTCGACACGGCGGACATCGTGGTCGAGGGGTCGGCCTGCCTCGACGGGGGCTGATTCAGGTGACCGCCCGGATCCAGGTTCCGGCGAGCGCCCGCCGCGGCGAGATCGTCGAAGTACGCATCCTCATCCAGCACCCAATGGAGACCGGGTTTCGCTACGACGCGCTCGGCCGGCGCACGCCGCGCAACGCGATCCAGACCCTCGAGTGCCGCTACGGGGGTGTCGAAGTCTTCCGTGCCACCATGAGTTCCGGCATCGCCGCAAACCCCTACCTGAAGTTCTTCACGCGAGCCCGCGAATCGGGCGATGTCGAATGCCGCTGGATCGACCAGGAGAGCGTGAAGGGATTCGCGAGCGCCCGTCTGGCGGTGGCGGGCTGACCAGCTTCAGAAGTACCTTGCCATGAGCTTCAGATCGACGTTTCCGCCCGACAGGATCACGCCGACGCGCTTCCCCGCAACCGGTAGCCCGCGCTCGAACAGGCCCGCCGCACCGAGCGCGCCGGTGGGCTCGACGACGATCTTCATGCGTTCCCAGAGATAGAGCGTCGCCCGGATCAGCTCCGGGTCGCTCACCGTCACCATGTCGTTCACGTAGCGGAGCACCAGGGGAAAGGTGAGCCGCCCGAGCGAATGCGTGCGCGCGCCGTCGGCGATGGTGTCCGGGTTGTGGCAGGTCTGCAGCGTCTTGGTCTTGAACGAGCGCGTCGCGTCGTCGCCGGCTTCGGGCTCGACGCCGATCACCTTGCAACCGGGCGACCAGTGCGCCGCCGCGACCGCGCAGCCCGAAATCAACCCGCCGCCGCTCACGGGCACGAAGAGATAGTCGAGCGGCCCCGAATCCTCTATGAGCTCCTTCGCCGCCGTACCCTGCCCCGCGATCACCTGCGCATGATCGAAAGGCGGAATCATCTCCAGGCCACGCTCGTGCGCCACGCGCTCGGCGACTTCCTCGCGAACTTCCTTGTGCTTGTCGTAGAGCACCACCTCGGCGCCGTAGCCGCGCGTCGCTTCGATCTTCACCGCGGGTGCATCCTCGGGCATGACGATGG
Source organism: Gammaproteobacteria bacterium (assembly GCA_041496705.1). Classification (GTDB taxonomy): domain Bacteria; phylum Pseudomonadota; class Gammaproteobacteria; order Burkholderiales; family SG8-39; genus VBDM01. Next base: position 20,797 of record JBGQFD010000024.1, read on the forward strand.
TGACGCGGATGCCGAGCAGCTTCCCGGAGAGCGCGACCGCCTGCGCGTGGTTTCCGGAGGAATACGCGAGCACGCCCCGCTCGCGTTGCGCGGCAGCGAGTTGCGACATCGCGTTGTACGCGCCGCGGAACTTGAAGGCGCCGATGCGTTGCAGGTTCTCGCACTTGAAGAAGACCTTCGCGCCGGTGCGCGCGTCGACCGAGCGCGAAGTGAGCGCCGGCGTGCGGTGCGCCTGGCCCGCGAGGCGCCCGGCGGCGGCCGCGACGTCGGCGTGGCTCACTGCCAGAGGTGTTTTCTCGGGCGCGTTCATGCGGATCCTGCTCAGGAACTTCCGGATTCTACGCCGGCATCCGCGCTCGCGGCAGCAAGGTGGGCGACGTCGCCCCAGGCCTCGATCACCCAGCGCCCGCCGACGAAGCGAAAATGGTTCAGACTGGCGTTGGCGATCGAGTAGCTGCGTTTGGCCTCTAGGGTCATGCCCATCGCCTCGCGGTAGAGGATGCCGAGCACGCCTCCGTGGGTAACCACGGCGACGCGCTTGCCGCTCTCGCGCGCCGCGATGATACGGAGCACCGTCACGATCCGTTCGCGGAACTCGGCCGCGCTCTCGCCGCCGGGCGGCGCGTAGTGAGGGTCGCGGCTCCGCAGCCTTACGTATTCCTCCGGGAAACCGTTTTGGATCTCGGCAAAGGTGCGGCCTTCGAACACGCCGTAGGCGCGCTCGCGCAGCGCCTTGTCGTGGACGACGGCAAGCCCGGTCGCAGCGCTGATGGGGGCGGCGGTCGCGCGCGTGCGACCGAGATCGCTCGAGTAGATCACGCCGATCCCCTCGCCCGCCATGCGCTCCCCGAGACGGCGTGCCTGCTCGATTCCCTGGGGGGTCAGGTCGCTGTCCGCGTCGAAGCCCTGGATGCGGCCCTCCCGGTTCCAGTGCGTCTCCCCGTGCCGTATGAGGATGATTCCCGTATCAGCCACGGCGTCCCCGCAGCCATCGCCGCCGCGGTCGCCCTCCGGCGGCGAGCGGCGCCAGTACACAGGTGTCGGCGGCTGGACGCGCGAGGGTCACTTCGAAGCTCAGGAGCTCATCGCGTCGGAATGCGTGAATTCCGGCACGCTCGCCGGGGCGACGCTTCGCCAGCAATGCCTCCAGCCCCGCTTCGCCGGGCCGCAGCCCGTCCACCGCGACAACAATGTCCCCCACGGACATCCCCGCGCGTTGGGCCGGGCCGCCTTCGAGCACCTGCGTGATCGCCGCGTCGGAATGCTCCGGGCGGATGCGGACCCCCAGCATGGCGAGGCCCGCACTCGCCCGCGCCGTCGCAGGTTTTCCGCCCGCGTCCGCTGACGATTCGGCCGGACGCAAGTCCATCTTCACGCCGTGCGACGCGAGCAAGGCGCGCAGCGGCAGTTCCCGCGTCGAGCGCAGCCACTCCCCGAGCGTGCGCTTCAGCCCGAACCCCGCGCATTCCTCCGCCGCGCGCTCGATGCCGTCCTCGTCGACCCCCGTACCAGTCCGGCCGTGGCGCTTCCACAGCATGCGCATCAGGTCGTCCAGCGACTTGCGCCCTTTGGTGCGGCCGCGGATGAGCAGATCCAGGCACAGCGCGATCAGGCTTCCCTTGACGTAGTAGCTGACCGCGGCGTTCGGGGAATTCTCATCCGGACGATAGTATTTGATCCAGGCATCGAAGCTCGCCTCCTCCGCCGTCTGCCTGGCGCGTCCCGGTGTGCGCAGGTGCGAGGTGATGGCGCGGCCGAGCAGTTCCAGGTACTCCTCTTCCCCGATCAGCCCGCAGCGGACCAGTGCGAGGTCGTCGTAATACGACGTGATGCCCTCGAAGGCCCACAGGAGCTTCGTATAGTTCTCCCGGTCCAGGTCGTAGGGCGTAAAGGCCGCAGGCTTGATGCGCTTCACGTTCCAGGTGTGGAAGTACTCGTGGCTCGCCAGGCCGAGGAACTTGCGGTAGCGCTCGCTCACGCCAGCGTCGCCTTTGCGCGGCAGATCGCCCCGCGAACAGAGCAGCGCCGTCGAGGCGCGATGCTCGAGGCCCCCGTACCCCGCGTCGAGCGCCGTGACGAGGAACACGTAGCGTCGCATCGGCGCGGGTTCCCCGAAGAAGCGGATGTGGTGTTCGCAGATCCGTTTCAGGTCGCGGCGGAGTCGCATCAGGTCTGCCCGATGCCGGCCCGCAATCACGATGTCGTGCGGCACGCCGCAGGCGCGGAAGCGCGCGAGCGCGAATTCGCCCATCTCCACGGGGTGATCGATCAGCTCGTCGTAGTCTTGCGCGACGTAGCCGCCGAAACCATAGGGCTTGGCGCCATTCCGCGACATAGCGGTGGCGACGCGCCAATTCCGGTAGCGCGGTCCCTTGGGTCTCAGGATTTCGAGTTCGCAGCGCTCGCCTTCCTGCTCGAGCACCCGCAGGAACACGCAGGCACCGTTGAAGAAGCCGTGGCGCGTGTCCAGGTGCGCACCGCGTACGGATAGGTCCCCCGCGTAGACTTCGGAGACCACCGTCAGCACTCCCGTAACCGGCGCTGCGCGCCAGGTGTGCTTGTCGAGTTTCTCCACCTCAACGGGCCGTCCGCGGCTCTCGGCGCGGATGGAGACAACATGGCTCGCGAATTCCCGGATCATGTAGCTGCCGGGTATCCACGCCGGCAGTGCGAATCTCTGCCCGGCGGGATCGGCAGCCTCGACCGAGCACTCGATGCGAAACAAATGCGCTTCGGGACGCGCGGGAATGATGCGGTAACGGACTGCGGCGCTCATGGCGTCATCCTGACGCAGCGCGGGCCTGGTCCTGAAGCCAGGCCGAGAACGCGGCTGTCTCCGGGCGCGGTGCCGACCCTTGCGCGGTCACGATGAAATAGGCGCGAGAATCCGCGGGCGAGGACATATAGCGCTTGCCGAACGGCAGGACGAGCTTGCCGTCCTTCAGCCAGCGGGCGACCAGCGGGCTGCGTCCGAGCGCGAGCCCCTGGCCTTCCAGGGCGGCCTGGATCACCTGGTCGTAGTGGGAAAAGCGCAGCGTGCCCGCGGCCTTAACATCCTGCGCGTGCACCAGATCCAGCCACACGTCCCAGCTCAGATAGGGAAAGCGTCGGTCGGCGTCATCGTAGTGCAGCAGCACCGTCCTCGCGATCTCCTGAGGTGACTTCAGCTCGCCGCTCCGATGCAGCGCCGGCGCACAGACCGGGAATACGCGCTCGCCGAACAACTTTACGGCGCCGGGTCCGGCGGCCTTCGGCACGCAATAGCGGATCGCGATATCGATGCCTTCGCGCTCGAGGTCTTTGAACTCGTTGGCCGCCGCGATGCGGACTTCGATCTCGGGATGCAGGCGCCTGAAGTCGTTCAGGCGCGGCACCAGCCACAGCGAAGCGAAGGACAGCATGGTCGTGACCGTGAGCACGCCGCTGGCTCCCTTGCCGAGCCGGCCAGTGGCATCGCGCAGCATCCGCAGTGCCTCGCCCGTGGTCTTGTAAAGGGTCTGGCCGGCGTCGGTCAGACGCAACTCCCGGTGGCGGCGCCTGAACAACGCGACGCCGAGCTGATCTTCCAGGGTCTTCACCTGGCGGCTGATCGCCGATTGGGTGACGAACAGCTCGGCCGCCGCCTTGGTGAAGCTCAGGTAGCGCGCGGCCGCCTCGAACCCCTTGAGCAGGTCGAGCGAAGGCAGGTCGTGCGCGCGCTTATGCATTCCTTTTTCTCATGCAAACAGGACGCAAATGTCGTTTGAGCCGCTCCGCGGTCCGGCGAATAATTCCCTCACGGTGCGCGCATTTCCCCGGATTGCCCGGGGCCTTGTTAAGCATGCGCGAAACGCATTATGAAAGGAAGCACCATGAACTTCAAGATTGACGAGCAAGACCGCGTCGCACGCTACGGGGTCGCCTTAGGCCTCCTGCTCCATGCCACATGGCGCGGGTTGGTCGGGATATTCGTTTCCGAGGATTTCGATCCGCGCCGCCTGCACGGATCGCGCGCGGATCGCTCTGATTCCCGGAACCGGGAGCGGCCATGAACATCGGACTCGAACAGGTCGAAATGCATCTCGAGGCGGGACAGATCGTCCGTCTGTACGATTCCGCAGGTACGCGCCTAGAGTGCGTGCGCGGCGCGCTGTGGATCACACAGCACAAGGACAGGAACGACCATGTTCTCGCCGCCGGCCATACGCTGACCCTGGACCGCCCGGGCCTCGCGCTGATCCACGCCCAGGCGCCCAGCGAATTCCTGGTGCACGAGCCGGCGCCGCAGATTTCCCTGCGGACACGGATCGTGAGCGCCCTGGCCGCGGCGCTGTGCGCGACGGGCAGATGGATCGCGCGCCGCTTCGGCCCCGAGGCGGTCACCCACCACCAGCTCCGAGGCTGGCACGGCGCTCTCTAATCAACGAAAGGATGCAATCAGGAACCGGCCATCTCTACGCGGTAAGGTCGGAAGGCCTGTCTATGTCGCGCAGCACTCCCGGATCGCCGGTGTCAAGAAGCGTCACCGATTCCCGTTGCTGCGCCAGCAGGTCGCGCGCACCTTCGTCGCCCTTCAGCGAGACCAGCGCCTCGAAGTAGCGCCGCGCGAACCCGACCGGGTGACCGCGCTCGCCGCGAAAGGCGGGCGCGGCAATCGCCGCTCCTCCCCGCAAGGCGTTCGCGACCGCGCGCAGGGTGTCAGGCCGGATGAACGGCATGTCGGCCAGGGCGATGATCCAGCCGTCGGCATCCGCAGCCGAGCGCACGCCCGCGGCGAGGCTCGTGCCCATGCCTTCACCGGCGTTCTTGCACACCACGGTGTTGCAGCCGGCATCGCGCAGCATCCGGCTGAGCTTCTGTGCGCGCGGCCCGACGACTGCTATGGACTCTGGCAAAGCCTCAAGCAGGTGTTTCGCGGCGGCAAGCCCGATCGGTGTCCCGGCCTCGGACGCGCCCGCAGGCAGCGCCTGAAGCAGTTTGTTCGAGCCAAAGCGCTTCGAATACCCGGCTGCAAGAAGAATGCCGCGGATGTTTGCGGCCATGAAACTCCCCTCGAAGGGGAGGGAGGATAGCTAGTTTTGCGGAACTGCGCAGCCGGGCGAAACGTTCACCTTCGGCGCTTCCACGGTTTCCGGAATCTGCACGCCCCGGCGCACAGCGGTCATTTCGGCGAGAATCGCCACGGCGATCTCGGGCGGCGTCTTCGAGCCTATCTTCAGACCCACCGGCCCGCGCAGGCGCGCGATCTCGGCGGCGGCGAGGTCGAAGTCGGCAAGGCGCTTGCGGCGCGTGTCGTTGTTCTTCGCCGACCCCAGGGCGCCGACGTAGAACGCCGGGGACTTGAGCGCCTCGAGCAATGCGGCGTCGTCGAGCTTCGGGTCGTGCGTCAGCGCCACCACGGCGCTGTGCGCGTCGAGATTCATCTGCAGCACCACGTCGTCGGGGTACGCGCGGTTGAGCGGCACTTCTTCGAATTCCCATCCATCGGCGTACTCCGCGCGCGGATCGCAGACGGTGACGTGATAGTCGAGCGCTTGCGCCATCTGCGCGAGGTAGCGCGACACCTGGCCGGCGCCGATGAGCAGCAGCCGCCAGCGCGGGCCGTGCACGGTCTTCAGCACCTTTCCGTCGAACTCGAGCAGGTCCGACCACTTGCCCGGCTCGATGCGGACCTTGCCGGACTCCATGTCGAGGAAGCGCGCCGAAAGCTCGTGGCGCTCGGTCACCGCGAGCAGGTCCTTCAGCTTCGATTCCGCGGTGACCGGCTCGAGCACGAGTTGCAGCGTGCCGCCGCAGGGCAGGCCGAAGCGCGTCGCCTGTTCCTGGGTGACGCCGTAGGTCGTGACCTCGGGCCTGGCGGCGGCGATCGCCCGCGCTTTCACCTTGTCGATGAGATCGTCCTCGACGCAGCCTCCGGACACCGAGCCCATGACCTGGCCGTCGTCGCGAATCACCAGCATCGCGCCCACCGGGCGCGGCGCCGAACCCCAGGTGTGCACCACCGTGCCCAGGGTGGCACGGTGGCCGGCCTCGGTCCATTTCAAAGCGCTGCGCACCACTTCAAGATCGACACTGTCCACAGGGCATCCTCGCTCCCGCCAAAACTGCGGGAAACATTAGTGATTAGTGAATGCGAACAAACAATTATACGCAATAATACGCAATAGCCTAGACCTCGCCTAAGGTGGGGTCAAGCCGCCGTGAAATCAATCTCTGGTTGCCCGTCGGACGGGCATGGTCTACGATTTCTCCCGCCACCGATCCGCGGCTTCTCCCCGACAAGAAAGGATCTCCGTCCAGGAGCTTTAGCGCAGAAAGAATTGCGCAATCCGTTTGGCTTGCAACACGACCCAACAACAAGTTCAACTTTCACCGAAGGAGCCAACCATGACCGTCAAGGTCTCCATGACCGTCAACGGCAAGCCGGTGAGCGGCGAAGTCGAAGAACGCACGCTGCTCGTGAACTTCATCCGCGACCACCTGCAGATGACCGGTACCCACGTCGGCTGCGACACCGCGCAGTGCGGCGCCTGCACCATCCACATGAACGGCCGCGCGGTGAAGTCCTGCAACATGCTCGCGATGCAGGCCGAAGGCGCCGAACTCCTCACCATCGAGGGCCTGGCCAAGGCGGACGGGACGCTGCATCCGATGCAGGAGGCGTTCCGCCAGCACCACGGCCTGCAGTGCGGTTTCTGCACGCCCGGCATGGTGCTGAGCGCGATCGACCTGGTGAAGAACTTTCCCGATCCTTCGGAGGAGCAGATCCGCGAGCAGCTCGACGGCAACCTGTGCCGCTGCACCGGATACCACAATATCGTCAAGGCCATCAAAGCCGCAGCGCAAACAATGAGGTGATCCCATGGGCGCAACCCCGTATATCGGCGCTTCGATCAAGCGCAAAGAGGACTACCGTTTTCTCACCGGCGCGGGCAACTACACCGACGACGTCGCCTTTCCCCACCAGACCTTCGCGGTTTTCGTGCGCTCGCCGCACGCCCACGCGAAGATAAAATCGATCCGGAAGGACAAGGCGCTAAAGGCGCCGGGTGTCATCGCCATTTTCACGGGCGACGATCTCGCCACCGCCAAGGTGAACGGCCTGCCCTGCGGCTGGCTGATCACCGACGTCAGCGGCCAGCCGATGAAGGAGCCGCCGCATCCCTGCCTCGCTCAAGGGAAGGTCCGCTACGTCGGCGACCACGTCGCCATCGTGATCGCGGAAACCTACGGCCAGGCGCGCGACGCGGCCGAGCTGGTGAAAGTGGACTACGACGAGCTCCCGGCGGTAGTGCGCGCGGGCGACGCGCGCAAGAAGGGCGCGCCCGTGGTGCACGACAATGCGCCGGACAATACCTGCTACGTGTGGGGCTTGGGCGACAAGGCGGCGGTCGACAAGGCCTTTGCCGACGCCGCGCACGTGACCACGCTCGAATTCATCAACAACCGCCTGATACCGAACGCGATCGAGCCGCGCGCGGCGAATGCCTCCTACTCGCGCGCCGACGACAGCTACACGCTCTACGTCGCCAGCCAGAACCCTCACGTCGAGCGGCTGCTGATGACGGCCTTCGTACTGGGACTGCCCGAGCACAAGGTGCGCGTGGTGGCCCCGGATGTCGGCGGCGGCTTCGGCTCCAAGATCTATCTCTACGCCGAAGACGTGGTCTGCACCTGGGCGTCGAAACAGATCAACCGCCCGATCAAGTGGACCGCGGATCGGAGCGAGTCCTTCGTCTCGGACGCGCACGGCCGTGACCACGTCACGAAAGCGCAACTGGCGATGGACAAGGACGGCAAGTTCCTCGCGATGCGCGTCACCACCACCGCGAACATGGGGGCGTATCTGTCCACGTTCGCTTCCTGCATCCCGACGATCCTCTACGCGACGCTGCTCGCCGGCCAGTACAAGACGCCGGCGATCTACGCCGAAGTCACCGCGGTGTTCACCAACACCGCGCCGGTGGATGCCTACCGCGGCGCCGGACGACCCGAAGCCACCTACGTGGTCGAGCGACTGGTCGAGACCGCGGCGCGCGAGATGAAGCTGAACCCGGCCGAAATCCGCCGGCGCAACTTCATCACGAACTTTCCGTACCAGACGCCGGTCGCGCTGCTCTACGACACCGGCAACTACGAAGCGACGCTCGCCGAGGCGCTGCGGGTCGCCGACGTCGCCGGCTTTGCCGCGCGCAAGGCCGAGGCGGCGCGCCGCGGCAAGCTCCGCGGAATGGGTTATGCCTGCTACATCGAGGCCTGCGGCATCGCACCTTCGAACGTCGCGGGAGCGCTCGGCGCGCGCGCCGGCCTGTTCGAGGCGGCCGAAGTCCGCGTGCATCCCACCGGCAAGGTCACGGTGTTCACCGGCTCGCACGCGCACGGCCAGGGACACGAGACCACGTTCGCGCAGGTCGTCGCCGACCGCCTCGGCATACCGATGGAGGACATCGACATCGTCCACGGCGACACCTCCAAAATCCTCTTCGGCATGGGCACCTACGGCTCGCGCTCGATCGCCGTGGGCGGCACCGCCATCGTGAAAGCCGTGGACAAGATCGTCGCCAAGGGCAAGAAAATCGCCGCGCACCTGATGGAGGCCGCCGAAGCCGACATCGAGTTCAAGGACGGCGCGTTCGTGGTGAAGGGCACCGACAGGAAGAAGGCCTTCGCGGAAGTTTCGCTTGCCGCGTACGTGCCGCACAATTACCCGCTCGACAAGCTCGAGCCCGGGCTGAACGAGAACGCTTTTTACGATCCGGCGAACTTCACCTTCCCCGCCGGCACGCACATCTGCGAACTCGAGGTGGATCCCGATACCGGCAGCGTGAAGGTCGTGAATTTCACCGCGGTGGACGACTTCGGCAGGATCATCAATCCGATGATCGTCGAAGGCCAGGTCCACGGGGGCCTCACGCAAGGCATCGGCCAGGCCCTGACCGAGGGCTGCCACTACGACAAGGACTCCGGGCAACTCGTCACCGGCTCGTACCTCGACTACTGCATGCCGCGCGCGGATGACGTTCCGAACTTCAAGGTCGGCACGAAAGAGACGCCTTGCACGCACAATCCGCTGGGCGTGAAGGGGTGCGGAGAAGCCGGCGCGATCGGCGCGCCGGCAGCGGTGATGAACGCGCTCACCGACGCGCTCGGTGTGAAGGACATCGAGATGCCCGCGGTGCCGCAGAGGATCTGGCGCGCGTGCCAGGAAATGAAGAAAGCTGCTTGAGGAGATAAGCCATGTATTCCTTCCAATACCAAAAAGCAAAATCCCTCGACGACGCGGCCAAGGTGATCTCGAAGGACGAGGACGCCAAGCTGCTCGCCGGCGGCCAGAGCCTGATCGCGGCGATGAAGCTGCGGCTGTCCAAGCCCTCGAACGTCGTCGACATCGGCGGCATCAAGGACCTCGCCGGCATCAAGGCGGACGCCAAGGCGGTCACGCTCGGCGCGATGACGCGCCACGCGGAAGTCGCGGCCTCCGCCGCCGTGAAGAAGGCAATCCCGGCGCTCGCGTCGCTGGCCGGGGGCATCGGCGACCGCATGGTGCGCAACATGGGCACGATCGGCGGATCGATCGCCAACAACGACCCGGCGGCCGATTATCCCGCGGCCGCGGTCGGGCTCGGGGCAACCATCGCCACCAACAAGCGCAAGATCGCGGCCGACGACTTCTTCAAAGGAATGTACGAGACGGCCCTCGGCAAAGGCGAAATCATCACTTCGGTGAGCTTCCCGGTCCCGAAGCGCGCGGCGTACATGAAATTCAAGAATCCGGCCTCGCGCTACGCCATCGTCGGCGTATTCGTCGCCGATTTTGGGTCGAGCGTGCGCGTCGCGGTGACCGGCGCCGGACCGGGCGTGTTCCGCGTTGCAGCGATGGAAAAGGCGCTCGCCGCCAAGTTCGCTCCCGAATCGGTGGCGAATATCCAAGTGCCCGAAAAGGGGTTGAATTCGGATTTGCACGCGAAAGCCGATTATCGCGCGCATCTCATCACGGTCATGGCCCGGCGGGCGGTCGAAGCGGCGTTGAAGTAAGCCCAGGCTGCATCACCACCCTCCCGCCGCGCACGCCGGGAGGGTTTTTTGTTTCCAGGGCTGGCATAATCCAGCGCATGACCCCACTTCCGAAATCCATCGACGACACGCAGGCGCTGCTCGCGCGCGCCGACTACGTCGCAGAGCGCAGCCTTGCCACCGCGGTATTCCTCGCGCTGAAAATGGGCCGGCCGCTGTTCCTCGAGGGCGAAGCGGGTGTGGGCAAGACCGAGATCGCGAAGGTTCTCGCCGCCGGCCTGGGACGAAAACTCGTGCGCCTGCAATGCTACGAAGGCCTGGACGTCGGTTCCGCCGTATACGAATGGAATTATTCGCGGCAGATGATCGAGATCCGCCTGGCCGAGGCCGAGGGCGTGAAGTCGCGCGAAGGCATCGCGCAGGACATCTTTTCCGAGAGGTTCCTCATCCGCCGGCCGCTGCTCCAGGCCCTCGAAGGCGCCCTCGGCGAGGCGCCGGTGCTGCTGATCGACGAGCTCGACCGCACCGACGAGCCTTTCGAAGCCTACCTGCTGGAAGTCCTCTCCGATTTCCAGATCACCATTCCCGAGATCGGCACCGTCAAGGCGAAGGAACCGCCGATCGTGGTGATCACCTCCAACCGCACCCGAGAGATCCACGACGCGATCAAGCGCCGCTGCTTCTACCACTGGGTGGACTACCCCGATGCCACCCGAGAGATGGAGATCCTCAGGCGCAAAGCCCCGGAAGCCTCCGAAAAGCTCTCCCGCGAAGTCGTCGCCTTCGTGCAGCGCCTGCGCAAGATGGATCTCTTCAAGCTTCCCGGGGTCGCCGAGACTCTCGACTGGTCGAAGGCGCTCGTCGCCCTCGACAAAATGACACTCGATCCCCGGACCGTGGACGATACCCTGGGCACCCTGCTCAAGTACCAGGACGACATCTCGCGGATTCGCGGCAGCGAGGCGGAAAAACTCCTCGCGGAAGTCCGGGCGGAACTCGCCGCCTAGAGCCGCCGCGGTGGAGAAGACACCCGCGACCGCTTCGCTCGAGGCCGTCGATCTGCACTGCAAGCGCGGAGAACGGACGCTGTTCAGCGGGCTCGCCTTCACGCTGCGCGGCGGCGAGCTGCTGCGCATCGGCGGGGCCAACGGATCCGGAAAGACGAGCCTGCTGCGCATCGCCTGCGGATTGCTCGAGCCCGAACACGGCGAAGTTCGCTGGGGAGGCGAGCCCATCCGCGCACTCCAAGAGGAATTCTGGAGGCAGATCGTCTATATCGGGCACGCCAGCGCGGTCAAGGACGACTTGAGCGCTGCCGAGAACCTGCGCGTGGCGTGCACCCTCGCCGGACTCCGGACGAGCGACGCGGAGATCCGCGACGCCCTGCACCGGCTCGGACTGGCCGGCCGGGAAAACCTGCCTGCGCGGGTACTGTCCCAAGGGCAGAGGCGGCGCGCGGCCTTGGCCCGCCTGGTACTGAGCGCCCCGGCACCGTTGTGGATTCTCGACGAACCGTTCACCGCGCTCGACACCGCGGCCATCGACTGCGTGCAGGACCTGATTGCCGGCCACCTCACGCGCGACGGCACCGTACTGTATACGACGCACTTCGAGGCGCGGATCGCCGCCGCCGCGTCGCTGCGCATCGATCTGGCGGAGATGCGATGACTGCGGCGATACTGTGCATGATCCGTCGCGACCTGCTCCTCGCGGTGCGGCGCAGCTCCGACGTGCTCACGGTGCTCCTTTTCTTCGTCATCGTCGTCAGCCTGTTTCCACTGGGCATCGGGCCGGACCCGGCCCTGCTGCGCACCATCGCCCCGGGAGCGATCTGGGTGGCGGCGCTGCTCGCCTCGATGCTGGCGCTGCAGCGCATATTTGCCGCCGATCATGCCGACGGGACGCTGGAGCAGATGCTCCTGGGCACCGCACCCCTGGGGATGACCGTGGCGGCCAAGGTGCTCGCCCACTGGCTGGTGACCGGGCTGCCGCTTGTCCTGGTCGCACCGGTTTTAGCGCTACAATTTGACTTTCCGCAAGAGTTGCTCGGGGTATTGACCGTATCTTTGGCCCTGGGAACACCGGTGCTGGGCCTGATCGGCGCGATCGGCGCAGCGCTGACGCTGGGCTTGCGGGGCGGGGGCGCGTTGCTCTCGCTGCTGGTGCTGCCCCTGTACATCCCGGTTCTCATCATCGGAGCGGGCGCGGCCGAAGCGGCGGCCGCTGGCCTCGGGGGCCACGCCCAGCTCCTGCTGCTCGGCGCGTTCCTCGTTGCCGCCGCGGCTTTTGCACCCTGGGCAGCGGCAGTGGCATTGCGGATTTCAATGGAGTAGCAGACGGCATGAGCGACGGCTTCAACTGGTTCAAATACTCTTCGCCGCAAACCTTCTTTCCGCTCGCGGGAAAGCTGGCCGCGGTCTTCGCCGTCGCCGCGGCGATCGCCTGCGCGGCGGGAATTTACATCGGGTTTTTCGTTGCCCCCACCGATGCCCAGCAGGGCGAGGCCTACCGCATCATATTTATCCACGTCCCGGCGGCGTGGATGTCGATGTTCCTGTACGTGGTCATGGCTTTCTGGGCCGGCCTGGGGCTCGCATTCAACACCCGTCTCTCGGGCATGATGGCGAGCGCGCTTGCCCCCACCGGCGCGTTGTTTACGTTCCTTGCTCTGTGGACCGGGTCGCTCTGGGGCAAACCCACCTGGGGCACGTGGTGGGTGTGGGATGCGCGGTTGACCTCGGAGTTGATATTGCTTTTCCTCTACTTCGGCTTCATGGCGCTGCAAGCGGCAATCGACGACAAGCGCCGCGCCGACAAGGCGGGCGCGGTGCTCGCGCTGGTGGGCGTGGTCAACGTCCCCATCATCTACTTCTCGGTGAAATGGTGGAACACGCTGCACCAGGGCGCTTCGATCAACTTCACCAAGGCGCCGAGCATGGCGGCGACCATGTTCACCGGCATGGTCGTCATGGCGCTCGGATTCTGGTTCTACAGCATCGCCGCTGCGCTGCTGCGCGCGCGGTGCATCATGCTCGAACGCGAACACGCGACCGAGTGGGCGGTGGAGTACGTCAAGGGACTGGTCCGGAACGATGGCGTCAGTCCCGGACTCAAAGGAGTCTGAGGGGCGATATCCCCCATCCTACAATGGCATCGAAAGGGTTCGCATGAACTGGGGCAGTCTTGACAATTTCCTCGCGATGGGCGGCTACGCGTTCTACGTGTGGGGCTCCTACCTCGTGACGCTGGGTCTGCTCGTCGCCGAAATGGTGGCGCTCGCACAACGCCGGCGGCGCCTCCTAGGAGAGCTTCGCGGTCGCACCGGCGCACGCGAGGAGCAGCTATGAAGCCCAGGCACAAGCGGCTGGCGATGATCGCGGGCGGCCTCGCCGCGCTCGCGCTCGCCGCGGCGTTCGTGCTGGCGGCCTTCCGCGAGAACCTGGTGTTCTTCTACACGCCGAGCCAGGTCGCCGCCAACGAGGTTCCGCAGGGGCAGGCGTTCCGTATCGGCGGAATGGTCGTGCCCGGAAGCATCCAGCGCCAGCCCGACGGCGTCACGGTCCAGTTCGTCGTGACCGACACCGCGAAGAACGTGCGCGTGAGCTATCGCGGCATCCTTCCCGACCTGTTCCGCGAAGGCAAAGGCGTGGTGACGCAGGGCAAGCTCGGCGGCGACGGCCTGTTCCTGGCAAGCGACGTGCTCGCCAAGCACGACGAGAACTACATGCCGCCTGCCGCGGCGGACGCGATCAGGCAGGCGCAGTCCGTCAACGAAAAGGCGACGCACACCCTCGTCGATGGCGGTGGCCGCAAATGAATCCCGAGATCGGCCAGATCGCGCTCGCCCTCGCCCTCGCGCTCGCGTTGTGCCAGGCTACGTTCGGCATCGTGGGCGCCGCGCGGAGTGATGCCGCGTGGATGGCCGCGGTGCGCCCCGCGGCGCGCGGGCAGTTCGCGTTCGTGGCGATCGCCTTTGGCTGCCTCACCTGGGCTTTCGTCGCCAACGACTTCAGCGTCGCCTATGTGGCGTCGAATTCGAACTCGGCCTTGCCGCTCGCCTACCGCATGACCGGGGTCTGGGGCGGCCACGAGGGCTCGATCCTGCTGTGGACGCTGATCCTCGGCGTGTGGACGTTCGCGGTCACCCTTTTCAGCCGCCACCTCCCCGACGAGATGCTGGCGCGGGTGCTGGGGGTGATGGGGCTGGTGAGCATCGGGTTTCTCCTGTTCATGCTGTTCACCTCGAACCCCTTCCTGCGAGTGTTCCCGCCGCCCGCCGACGGGCGCGATCTGAATCCGCTGCTGCAGGATCCCGGCATGGTGATCCATCCGCCGATCCTCTACATGGGCTACGTCGGCTTTTCCGTGGCGTTCTCCTTCGCCGTCGCTGCGCTGCTCAGCGGCCGGCTCGACGCGGCGTGGGCGCGCTGGTCGCGTCCGTGGACGACCGTCGCCTGGGCGTTCCTCACCCTCGGCATCGCTCTGGGCAGCGGTTGGGCCTATTACGAGCTGGGCTGGGGCGGATGGTGGTTCTGGGATCCGGTCGAAAACGCCTCGTTCATGCCCTGGCTCGTCGGAACCGCGCTGATCCACTCGCTCGCCGTCACCGAGAAACGCGGCTGCTTCCGCAGTTGGACCGTGCTGCTCGCGATCGTCGCCTTCGCTCTCAGCCTGCTCGGGACCTTCCTCGTGCGCTCGGGCGTTCTGACCTCGGTGCACGCCTTCGCCACCGACCCGACGCGCGGAATATTCATCCTCGCGCTCCTGGTGCTGGTCATCGGGGGATCCCTCTTGCTCTACGTGTGGCGCGCGCCGCGCATCGGGCTGGGCGGCGGCTTCGAGATCGTTTCCCGCGAGTCGCTGCTGCTCGTCAACAACGTCATGTTTGTCGCGGCGGCCGGCTCGGTGCTGCTCGGGACGCTGTATCCGCTCGCGCTCGACGCCACCGGCCTGGGCAAGATCTCGGTCGGCCCGCCGTATTTCGAAACCGTGTTCGTGCCGCTCATGGCGCCGGCGCTGTTTCTCATGGGCATAGGTCCCCTGGCGCGCTGGAAAAAGGCGAGCATCCCGGAACTTGCGGCGCGGATGCGCTGGGCTTTAGGCGCGAGCGTGCTCGCCGCCGGGCTGCTGCCGTTCGCGCTGGGAAGCTGGAGCGCGATGGTGGCCTTCGGCCTGCTGCTCGCAACCTGGATCGCCGCGTCCTCGGTGGTGCAGCTGCTCGAGAGAACCCGCAACGCGGCGAGCGGCGCGGGCGTGTGGGCGAGACTGCGCAGCACGCCGCGCGCGCACTATGGCATGCTGCTCGCGCACTTCGGTGTCGCGGTGTTCGTGGTCGGCGTCACCTTGGTGAAAGGCTACGAGAGCGAAAAAGACGTGCGCATGGAACCCGGCGATACGACCGAAATCGGCGGTTACACCTTCCGCTTCGACGGCGCGCGCGACGTGCAGGGGCCGAACTACGTTGCCGCGCGCGCCACGATCAAGGTCACCCGAAACGGCCAGCCCGTCACCATGCTCTACCCCGAGAAGCGCCTCTACACGGTGCAGAACGCGCCGATGACAGAGGCCGCGATCGATCCGGGCTTCACCCGCGACCTTTACGTCTCTCTCGGCGACTCGGTGGGAGATTCTGCGTGGGTCGTGCGTGTCCAGCACAAGCCGTTCATCGACTGGATCTGGGTAGGCTGCCTGATCATGGCGCTCGGCGGCGCGCTCGCCGCAAGCGACCGCCGCTACCGCTTCGCCCTGAAACAGCAACGGCCTGAAACGAACGCCGCGGCCTCCGCCGCGGTCTAGCAAAACGGAAGGCGAGATGAATCGATTCTTGTTGCCCCTGGGAATCTTCGCAGCGCTGATCGCGCTGCTCGGCGTCGGCCTCACCCTCAATCCCCGCGAGGTGCCCTCGCCGCTGATCAACAAGCCCGCTCCGCATTTCGAGCTCCCTCAGCTGCACGAGCCCGCCAAGACCTTCACCGAAAAGGACCTGCTCGGCAAGGTGTGGATGCTCAACGTCTGGGCGTCGTGGTGCGTCAGCTGCCGTGAAGAACACCCGGTGCTGCTCGACCTCGCGAAGAGCGGCGCCGTGCCGATCTACGGCCTGAACTACAAGGACAGGCGCGCCGAGGGCCTGGCGTGGCTGAAGAACATGGGCGACCCGTACCAGCTCTCGGCGTTCGACGCTGCAGGCCGCGTCGGCATCGACTACGGGGTCTACGGCGTGCCCGAGACCTACGTGATCGACAAGCGCGGGGTGATCCGTTACAAACGCATCGGGGCGGTCACCGCCGAGATCCTCAAGGAGAAAATCCTGCCGCTGGTGCAAGAACTTGCCCGTGGCTAGGCTGCTGCTCTTCGCCCTGCTGCTCGCGCCGTGGGCGCCGGCGCTTTCCCGCGACGCCGTCCCGGCGGCGCCCGACCCGGTGATCGAGCAAAGGGTCATGGCGCTGTCGGCCGAGTTGCGCTGCCTGGTTTGCCAGAACCAGACCATCGCAGATTCCAGCGCCGAGCTTGCGGCAGACCTGCGCAACCAGGTCCGCGAAAAAGTCCGCCAGGGCCAGAGCGACGCCGAAATCATCGATTTCATGGTCGCGCGCTACGGCGACTTCGTGCTCTACCGTCCGCCGCTCAAGGCCACGACGCTGCTGCTGTGGCTCGGCCCCTTGCTCCTTGTCGCCGCCGGCCTGACGATCCTGTTCCGCCGCCTGGCGCGCCCGCGTGCCAGAGACGAGCTCACGGCGAGTGAGCGCGACCGCGCGCGCCTGTTGCTGTCCGGCGAGGAAACTCCCAAGCGATGACCGCCTTCCTGATTACCGCCGCCCTGCTGGTCGCCGGCGCGGTGCTGTTCGTCGTGCCGGCCCTGGTCCGCGGCCGGGCGCGTCCCGCCGAATCGCGCGACGTCGTGAACACGGCCGTATACCGCGACCAGTTGCGCGAGCTGGAATCGGACTTGCGCTCAGGAACGCTCGCCGCCGACCAGGTCGACAAGGCGCGCGGCGAAATCGAGGCGCGGCTGATCGACGACGTCAGTGCAGAGCGCCTCGGGGAGCACATCGTGCCGCAGACCCCGGCCAGATCGCGCACTTCGGCGATCGCGTTCGGGATCGCTGTTCCGCTCTGCGCTCTCGCGGTCTATCTCGGCGTCGGCAATCCGCGAGCGCTCGACCCGCAGCCGGGCGGCGGCACCGACCACGGAGTCACGCAGCAGCAGCTGCAATCGCTGATCGAGCGGCTCGCGGCGCGCATGAAGGACAACCCGGAAGACGCCGAAGGCTGGGTCATGCTGGCGCGCTCGTACGCCGTTCTCGGGCGTTATCTCGAGTCTGCGGATGCCTACGCCAGGGCCGCTGCGCGCATCCCTGACGACGCGCAGCTGCTCGCCGACTATGCCGACGCGCTGGCGATGGCGCAGGGCCGGCGCTTGCACGGCGAGCCCGAGAAGATCGTCGCGCGCGCGCTCGCCGCCGATCCGAACAACATCAAGGCTCTGGCCCTTGCCGGCACCGCCGCCTTCGACCGCAAGAACTA
>JBGQFD010000025.1:0-37725 GCA_041496705.1 Gammaproteobacteria bacterium
ATAAACGACCGGACTTCCAAAAAGGAGACCTCAATGATCAAACTGACCGTCAACGGCCGCGCGCGCACCGCGGACGTCGAGCCCGAGATGCCGCTGCTGTGGGTGTTGCGGGATGTGCTCGACGTCAAGGGTCCGAAGTTCGGCTGCGGCATCGCCCAGTGCGGCGCGTGCACCGTGCACGTCAACGGCGAACCGGTTCGCTCGTGCTCTTTCCCTGTCTCGGCCGCCGCCGGCAAACAGATCACGACCATCGAAGGTCTCGCGCCGCGCGGCCGCATGCACCCGGTGCAGCAGGCCTGGATAGACCACCAGGTCCCGCAGTGCGGCTATTGCCAGGGCGGCCAGATCCTGGCGGCGGTCGCGTTGCTGAAGAAAAATCCCAACCCCAGCGACAAGGACATTGACGAGTCGATGACCAACATCTGCCGCTGCGGCACCTACGCGCGAATCCGTACCGCGATCCACGCCGCGGCAAACGCCATGAAGCCGGCGAAGGCATAAAGGAGCGACCATGACGACACTACTTGCGCCTTCCCGCAGGAAATTCCTCAAGCAATCCGCAGCGATCGGCGGCGGGCTTAGCGTGGGCTTCCACGTTCCCCAAGCGCTCGCCCAGGGCGCGGCGCCAGGCAGCGAGATCAACGCCTGGGTCGTGGTGCGGCCCGACGACACGGTGATCATCCGCTACGCGCGCTCCGAAATGGGCCAGGGCAGCATGACCTCCGCCCCGATGCTCGTTGCCGAAGAGCTCGAGTGCGACTGGAAAAAGGTGAGGATCGAATACGCCTCGGCCAACGAGAACGTCAGGCGCAAGCGCGCCTGGGGCGACATGGCTTCGGTGGGCAGCCGCACCATCCGTTTTTCGCAGGAATACCTCCGCAAGGGCGGCGCGACCGCGCGCGAGATGCTGATCGCTGCGGCGGCGCAGAAATGGAATGTGCCGGCGGGCGAATGCGTCGCGTCCAGCGGCGTCATCACGCACACCGCCAGCAAGCGCAGAACGAGCTTCGGCAAAGTCGCGAACGCCGCCGCCAAGCTCGAGGCGCCCAAGGAAGTGAAGCTCAAGGATCCGAAGGACTGGAAGATCGCGGGCAAGCCCATCCCGCGCGTCGACATCCCCGACACGGTGATGGGACGCCAGCGCTACGGCATCGACGCGCAATTGCCCGGCATGGTGTACGCCGCGATTGCGCAATGTCCGGTGTTCGGCGGCAAGGTGAAATCGGTCGATGCGGTCAAGGTGCAGGGCCGGCGCGGCATCATCAAAGTGATGCCGATGGAAGGCTTCGTTGCCGTGGTCGCCGACAACTGGTGGCGAGCCAAGGAAGCCCTCAAGGACGTTTCGATCGAATGGGACGTGGGCGCCAACGGCGGCGTCTCCAGCGCGAGCCTCATGGAGTTCTACCGCGGTGGGTTGAACGCGCAGCAAGACTTCGCGGTCGCGCGCAAGGACGGCGACGTCGACAAGGCGTTCGGCACCGCGGCGAAGACGCTTGAAGCCGAGTACTTCACGCCCTACCTCGCGCATTCCTGCCTCGAACCGATGGGCTGTACCGCGGTGGTGAAGGACGGCAAGGTCGACGTCTGGACCTCCACGCAAAACGCGGAAGCCTCGCTCGCCGTGGCGGCTGCGACCGCGGGCGTGCCGCTGGAGAACGTCGAAGTGCACAGGACGCAGCTCGGCGGCGGCTTCGGCCGGCGCGGCGGCGGCCAGGATTTCGTTCGCCAGGGCGTGGCCATCGCCAAGGCGATGGAAGGCAGGCCGGTGAAGATGCTCTGGACGCGCGAAGAGGACACGCAGCACGATTTTTACCGGCCGGCGAGCCTGATCCGCGTGAAGGCGGGGCTGGACGCCTCCGGCAATCCCGTGGCATGGTACTCGCGCGTGTCGTCCACGTCGATTATCTCGACTCTCCTGCACTTGCCGCTGAAGCCGCCCCTTTCACCGGCGGAAGGCATCGACGCGCAGGCGGTGGCTTCCATCTTCGATCTTCCGCACAGCATTCCAAACGTCAGGGTCGAGTACGCGCAGCTCAACGCGCACGTTCCGGTGGGTTTCTGGCGCACCGTCGGGCATTCGCAGAACCCCTTCGTGCGCGAGTCCTTCATGGACGAGCTGGCGAACGCCGCCGGAAAGGATCCCTACGAATACCGGCGCGCGCTGCTCGCGAAATCGCCGAAGGACCTGGGCATCCTCGAGGCCACGGCGAAAGCGGCCGGCTGGGGCAAGCCGCTGCCCGCGGGCGTATTCCGCGGCATCGCACAGACCGAAGCCTATGGCAGCTATACCACGGCGGTGTGCGAGCTGTCCGTAAGCGACAAGGGGGAGGTGAAGATTCACCGTCTGGTGCTGGGGATCGATCCGGGACATGTCGTAAACCCGGACAACATCCTCGCGCAGATGCAGGGGAGCGCCGTGTTCATGCTCACCGCGATGTTCTGGGGCGACATCACCATCAAGGACGGCCGCGTCGAGCAGTCGAACTTCCACGACTACCGCATGATGCGCCTGCGCGAGATGCCCAAGGTCGAATTGGTGCTCGCCCCTTCGGGCGGATTCTGGGGCGGCATCGGCGAGCCCGGACAGGCGTCGATCGCGCCGGCAGTGTGCAACGCGATCTTCGCCGCCACCGGGAAGCGAATTCGCTCGCTGCCGCTGACGAACCACGATCTGACGCTCGCCTGAGGGCGGTGGTCGCGGCTGCGGCGCTACTCGCGTCCCTCCTCGGGGTCGCGCACGCCGAGGAGAGCGTGCGCTTCGAGGCGGTCGGCGACGCGATTCCACGGCCGCTCGCGCCGGAACCGGGCGACGCGGCGCGCGGTCGAAGCGTGGTGGTGAATCGCGACATGGGAGCCTGTGCCTTGTGCCACGCGGTGCCTGGCGAATCGCTTTCCGGCAACATCGCGCCCCCGCTTGCCGGCGTGGGCGCGCGCCTTTCGCCGGCGCAGCTGCGCCTGCGCGTCGCCGATTCCACCCGCGTCAACCCGGGCACGCCCATGCCCGCCTACTACAGGACCGAGGGGCTGACGCAGGTCGCCGGGGCTTACCGGGGCAAGGCGATTCTTTCCGCGCAGCAGGTCGAGGACGTCGTCGCCTACCTCGCGGGGCTGAGGGAGCCGCCGCGGTGAGGCGCCGCGATTTTCTCGCCGGGGCTGCCGGGCTGGTCGCGCTGCCGGCGCTGCCGCAGGCGGCGCGGGCGCAGGTGACTCCGCTCGATCCGCATCTCTGGGCGATCACCAAGGGCGTCCCGGTGAGCAAGGGCAGGGTCAGGCTCGAATTACCGCAACTCGCCGACAACGGCAACTCGGTGGCGATGAAGGTGAGCGTCGACAGCCCGATGACCGCGAACGACCACGTGAAAGGCATCCATCTTTTTTCCGATCGCAACCCGGTCACGCACATGGCGAGCTTCCACCTCGGGCCGCGCGCCGGCAAGGCCGAAGTCAGTTCTCGCGTGCGTCTCGCGGGCAGCCAGCGCGTCACCGCCGTGGCGCAATTCTCCGACGGCTCGTTCTGGTCCGACACCGCCGAAGTCGTGGTGACGCTGTCGGCGTGTCTCGACGAGAGCTGAAATCAGGCGGAACGAGGACGGATATGGCGGCGCGAATCCAGATTCCGAAGCAGGCGAAACGCGGCGAGGTGATCGAGGTGCGCATCGTCATCCAGCACGACATGGAAACCGGGTACCGCCACGACGACGTCGGCCACCTCATCAAGCGTAACGTGATCAACGCCTTTTCCTGCCGCTACAACGGCATCGAGGTGTTCCGCGCCGATCTCTCCTCCGGGATTTCGGCCAACCCCTACCTGCAGTTCTACACCGTCGCCGAAGCGAGCGGGGAGTTCGAGTTTTACTGGATCGACGACGAGGGCCGCCAGGGGCTCGAGCGGCAGTCGATCGTTGTCACGGCATGAAGCGCGGCTGCACGGCTGCGTTTCTCGCCCTCGCGTGCACCGTTGCGCTTGCATGGGCGCAGGAGCGGAGTCTGCCGCTCGATCAGCTGAAATCCGGTTCCGCATTCCTCGGCCAGGACCTGCGCACGCTGCAGGCGGACGAATTCGCCAACCCCGGGATGCTGTGGGTCGAGCGCGGCGAAAAACTCTGGAGCGAGCCGGCAGGAAAGGCAAACCGCTCGTGCGCGGGCTGCCACCGGGACGGGAGCATGCGCGGGGTCGCGGCGCGCTATCCGAAGATCGATGCGGCGAGCGGCAAGCTCCTCAACCTCGAGGGCCGCATCAATTTGTGCCGCACCGCTCGCATGGGCGCCGAGGCGCTGCGTTATGAATCGGAGGACCTGCTTGCACTCACGGCGTTCGTCGCGCGGCAATCGCGCGGCGAGCCGCTCTCCGCGGCAATCGACGGCCCAGCGCGGGTGCGCTTCGAAGCTGGCCGGATCTTCTACCACCAGCGCCGCGGTCAGCTGAACCTGTCGTGCGCGCACTGCCACGACGCGAACTGGGGTAAGAGACTCCTTGCCGAGACCATCACCCAAGGCCACCCCAACGGCTGGCCGGCGTACCGGCTGGAGTGGCAGACGCTCGGGTCGCTCGAGCGGCGGCTACGCGCCTGCCTTTCGGGAATCCGCGCGGAGATGCTGCCCTACGGTGCACCGGAATACCTCGACCTCGAGCTTTTCCTCGCCTGGCGCGCACAGGGGCTGGCGGTCGAAACACCGGGGGTGAGGCGATGAAGCAACGAGCATGAGCTAGAATCCGGCCGGTCAAGAAATTCAGGAGGAGGAAATCATGTCAGCAGGCCACGCCCACATCGATCCCGCCAACAAGGGGGTCGCGCTGTTCATCGCCGTGCTTGCTCTGGTTCTGGCTTTTGCCGAGACCCTCGGCAAAGCCTCGCAGACGAGCGCGCTCGCCAGTCACATCGAGGCCTCGAACCTGTGGGCCTTCTTCCAGGCGAAGACCATCCGCCAGACCACGATCCGCACCGCCGCCGAGGAGATGGAGGCGCAGTTCGGGCAGAAGGCGCCCGAGGCGGTGAAAAAGCAGGTCGAGGCCTGGAAGAAGACCGCCGAGCGCTATTCGTCCGAGCCCGAGACCGGCGAAGGCCGCAAGGAACTCATGGCGCGGGCGAAGGAGAGGGAAGCGAAGCGCGACCGTGCCATGGCGGCCTACCATCAGTATGAGATCGCCTCCGCCGCGGTGCAGATCGCGATCGTGCTCGCATCGGCGGAGATCATCACCGGCGTCATCGCGTTGCTGTGGCTCGCCTACGGCCTGGGCGCGATCGGGGTCGTCTTCAGCCTGATCGGTTTTTTCTGGCCGACGGCGGTGCACCTGTTCTAGCCTGGGACATCGCCTCCGCGACCAGCCGGTGCGAATTCGTGCTGTTTGTCCCGATGTGGTGAAAACCCCGCCGAAGCGGGGTTCATGCCGAAAATAACGAGAAGCGCCCGCTTCAGGGCGTGAACAGGCTCGCGCAGTGTCCGGCTTGCGCCGGAGCCTCGGCGATGGCCGCCCCACGCGGGACGCACTGGTCGGGCGGCAGCGGCACATTGTGCTCGACCTGCCTTACGAGCAGGTCGAAAGCGCGCTGCGCGTGCGGCTCGATCAGCTCGAGTTGCGGGAAAACGTCCTGGAACGTTTCGATATGGTTGCCGTTCTGGATTTCGTACAGGCGATACGCGGGTTGCCCGTCGTCCCGATGGTGGCCGTCCCGATGGTGGCCGTCCCCATTGTCGCCGTGCCGCTTGTGATTTGACGCGGCCGCGACTTTGCGTGCGTACGCGCGCGCGTGGTGGTCGATCGGCAGCAACGCGTCCATGGTGCCGGCAACGGTGACGAGGGGACGCTTGATTTTTCCGGTCGTGGCAAAGGCGGCAAACTGCGCGCCGACGTCCGAGAACGCAAGGCGGCTCACGTAGTTATAGGTTCCGGTGCCGCTCCCGTAGGTGTCGTAGACGGGATCGAGCCGCTTCTGCCACTGGCATTGCGTCACTTCCCAGAACGAGTTCGAATAATTCTGCCAGAGTGAAAGGGCCCCCAAGGTGATATCGGGCGGATAGCCGGCGCCTCGAATGTTCTTGGCCGCGGTGCTGCCGGGATTGAAGCCGGACGCGACATAGTCGGGGAAGTTGAGAATCGCCGGGGGCAGGTCAGTCAGCAGGTTTGGCGCGCGCGCGTCGACGAACGTGCCTTCCCAGTCGACGCCGCCGTCGAAGAGCTCCGGCGCCAGCTCGACCGCGCGGCGCACCTGGTAGCCGCCGTTCGAAGTGCCGACCGCGTAGGTGAAGCGCGGCGAATGCCCATAGCCCCCTTTCACGCCTTCGCGTGCGAGCTGTGCCGCCTTGATCATGAATTCCGCCCAGCGGGTGAAAGGCTGGCCGGGATCGTTGTCGAAGAAATGCACCCACACAGTGGAAGCCGGGTTGAGCCGGCAGGCCAGCGGATCCGCGGGGGGCGTCGCACTCACTGCGGCGAGGAAGAGGTTGAGGACGCCCTTGTTCTGCGAGGCATAGGCGTAGCCCTGCTGCACCACGTAGTCGCTCCAGGCGAAATCGCCGTTGAACTCGCTGCGCGTGCCGGAGGCGCCAGCGACCACCAGCCGGCCGTTCCAGTCGTTCGGAAGCCGCAGGAGAAAGCGCGCCTGGCCCGTCGGGTCCGAAGCGATGCGTGCGTTGAGCTGCAGGCCCGGCACCGCCTTGGTGATCGGGGTGCGTTTGCCCGCGCTCGGGGCGATCACGCCGCGATCGGTGATGGGAGTGAAAGCGAGCGCCGGGACACCCGGCAGCGAGTCGTTGGCCGGCGTCGTCAGCGGATTGTTGGTGGTGAGGTCCGTGCTGACGAAGCAGGTGGCGTCCGCGAGACGGCCCGCGAGAGCCTTGAGCACGTCCGCGCAACTCACTCCTGCGTGGGCGGAGAAGGGAACGAGGAGCAGCAGCAAGACTGCACAGCGGATTCTCGGAAACATCGTGTCCTCCTTGTGTTGGCCGGGGTAACCCGAGGTCATGGTATCAAACGGGAATCCTCGCGTACAAGGCCGGCAGGTCGTGGTAATCCGATCACCGCCCTGTCCGTCGGATAGCCTACGCCATCGCTTCCGCGACCAGCCGGTACGATTCGCGCCGGCTCTCGTAGTCGCCGGTGATGGTGACAATCATGAGTTCGTCGGCGGCGAAATCCTCCTGCAGCCGCAGCAGCTTTTCGCGCACCTCGCCGGGATCGCCGTGCACCAGGCGCGCGCGCTGCTGCTCGATGTAAGCGCGCTCCTGCAGCGAGTAGCGGTAGGCTTTCGCCTCGTCGTAGGTCGGCACCGGCGCGTCGATGCCCTTGGCCATGTGCAGGCGCCGCAGGTCGATGCTGATCGCGAGGCGCTCCGCTTCGGCGCGGGTCTTGGCGCAGATCACGAAGGCGCAGACGAGCGAGCGCGCCTCGGGTTCGCGCGCCGAAGGCCGGTACTGCTCGCGGTAAGCACGAGTCACCGCCTGGCCGCCGTGCGCGCTGATGAAGTGCGCAAAGGCGAAGCGCAGGCCGAGCTGCGCCGCGAGCGCGCCGCTGTAGTCCGACGAACCGAGCAGCCACACTTGCGGCGAGGTGCCGCCGGCGGGCTGCGCGTTCACGCCGGTGAACGGATGTCCAGCGGGCAAGGTCCCGTCGAGGAAGCCGACCAGGTCCTGCACCTGCTGCGGCATGCGCTCGGCGCCGCCGAACTCGCCGTCGGTCATCGCCAGCGCCGTGCGCGGGTCGCCGCCCGGGGCGCGACCGACGCCCAGGTCGATGCGTCCGGGAAACAGCGCCTCGAGCATGCGGAACACCTCGGCGACCTTCAGCGCGCTGTAGTAGGGCAGGAGCACGCCGCCCGTGCCGACGCGGATGCGCGAGGTCGCGGCGGCGACGCTCGATACCAGAATCTCGGGGCAGGGATCGGCGAGCGCCGCGACGGCGTGATGCTCGGCGAGCCAGTAGCGTTGGTAGCCCAGCTCCTCGGCTAGCCGGGCGAGGGAAATCGTCTCGGCGAGGGCATGCGCCGGGCTGTGGCCGCTGATGATCGGGGACTGGTCGAGCACCCCTAGGGAGATCTTCGACACACCCTAGTCGGGCGCGATCCAGATGATCCCGCCGACCAGCAGGGCGAAGAAGGCCGTCAGCCACAGGATGCCGAGGATGCGTTTGCGGTCGACCGAGGTGTAACCCTCCTTCTTCTTCGCGGCGAAGCGGTATTCGACGATCATCAGGACGATCCCGATGATGACGATGATCCCCATCCATTTGAACGCGTCGTTCACGGCGGACTCCCAGGCTGGCAATGGCGGCAGTTTACCGGAGTTGCCGCGGGCGCCGGAAACCGCTCCAAAGAGCGGTTTCAGTGCGGCGGCGGCGCGCGCAGCGCCCAGCGCTGCGCCGGGATGAGCGCGAAGGAGTAGAGAAACGCGGCTGCGCCGAGGACGTAGAAGGCGGCGTGGATGCCGTACGCGTCCTGCAGCCAGCCCATCGCGATGGGCGCCGAGATGTGCGAGACGCTCCAGCCCAGGCCGGCGAGCGCCATCGCCGAGCCGCGCGTTTCGCTCGAGGAGATCGCGCTCACCAGCACCTGGAAATAGATCGTCATGATTCCCGAACCTAGGCCCACGCCCAGGAGGAACAGTGCGATCACCCATGGGTCGGTGAACCATGCGACCAGGCCCACCGACGCGGCGACGATGAGCGCGGATACGAACGGGGCGGAGCGGTCGTCGGCGCGCCGAACGAAACGCGCGAGCGCCACGCCCGACGCAATCGAACCGAGCGCACGCATGCCGAGCAGCCACCCCGCGGTTTCCGTGTCGAAGCCCTGCTCGATCAGCAGGATGGGATAGAACGAGACGCTCAAGGAGAACGGCAGCGCCGAAACGATCGCGCACATCAGGCCGTAGTAGATGCCGCGCCGCCCGAGGAGCATGCGGTAGGTGGCGAGCATGGGCGCCGGCGCGCGCTTCGG
This sequence comes from Gammaproteobacteria bacterium, assembly GCA_041496705.1. Lineage (GTDB taxonomy): Bacteria > Pseudomonadota > Gammaproteobacteria > Burkholderiales > SG8-39 > VBDM01. The sequence continues at coordinate 8,934 of JBGQFD010000025.1, forward strand.
CCGGGCCGGTTCATAGCGGAAGCAGAATCCCAGCGCGAGCGACACCGCGCCCAGCGCCGACACCGTCCAGAAACCCGCCGCGAAACCGGCCCGGGCGATGACAAGGCCTGCGGCGACGGTGCCGGCGATCTGCCCGAGGCTGCTGGTCGCGTTCAAGCGCCCCATCAGCCGGCTCGGATCGCCCGGCAGCCGGCTCGCGAGCGACCAGCTCGCCGGCCAGTAGATCGCGCGCGCGACGATCATGACGACCTGTGCGGCGAGGAGCGCGGCGAAGCTCGAGGACAGCGCGAACATCGCGCCGGCGAGGATGGTGGCGGCAAAGGCGCCCTGCGCGATCGCCATGCCCCCGAGGCGGTCGGTCCACGCGCCGCCCAGCAGGTTGAACACCATCTGCACGACGATGGGCAGCGCGATCAGGCTGCCGATGGCGATGCCGGAGAAGCCAAGCTCGCGCGCGTAGAGCGGTATGAGCATGTGCGTCATGCCAAGCGCGAAGTTCCAGCTGAAGGCGCTCGAAAAGTAGGGACCGAATACGCGAAAGAAAAGGGAATTCATCGAGGCGCCGCGCGATTATGCAGGCCGGGCGACGGCGCTGCAAACCGCGGTAGCATGCGCGACGTAAGGAATCACCTCTGCCACGCGACTGAAGGCATATGATCAAGCTCATCCTCGCCGCGGGCGCCGCGGTCCTGTCCGCCGCCGCGCACGCCGCCGCTCCCGTGTGCTCAGCGCACAGCCCGGCGCACACCACTGCGCTGGTGGAACTGTATACGTCGGAGGGCTGCGACAGCTGTCCCCCGGCCGACCTATGGCTCGCTTCTCTCTTTGGTCAGGGATTCCGGCCGCAGCAGGTGGTGCCGCTTGCGCTGCACGTCGACTACTGGGACTACATCGGCTGGAAGGACCCGTTCGCCAGGGGCGAGTTCGCCGCGCGCCAGCGGCGGTTGGCGCAGCTGAAGCGCCCCGCGTTCGTGTATACGCCGCAGGTCCTCTTGCAGGGGAAGGATTTCCGCCGCTGGGGATCGCCCGATTTCGCCGAGGAAGTAACGCGCATCAATTCGAAGCCCGCCCGCGCTCGGATCGCGCTGGCAATCCGCGCGGTCGCGAAGGACGGAATCCAGACCGAGCTGAGCGCGCAGCTTTTCGATCCCGCTCAGTTGAAAAATGCCGCGTTGTATCTCGCGGCCTACGAGAACAAGCTCGCGAGCGAGGTGAACGCGGGCGAGAACCGGGGAAAGCGGCTCGAGCATGATTACGTGGTGCGCGAGTGGATCGGTCCGATAGGCTTCGGCGAAAGCCTGAAGCTCGAGGAAAAGCGCTCGCTACCGCTGCTGCCCGGGGCGAATACCAAGCACTCGGGTGTCGCCGCCTTCGTGCAGAACCGGTCTACGGGGGAAGTGCTGCAGGCGCTGATGCTTCCGGCCTGCTCGGGCTGAACGCGTCCAGTCAAGCCGTCTTTTGGCGCGCCCGGCGTATCAATGCGCGGGCTTCGATGTTTACTGCTCGCACATGCACAAAGGGCTGAAGCGCAATTTCCAATTGATGCCCGGTGCGCAATGGCTCGAATTGCTTTGCCGCCATATTCCGGATCGGTTCGAACATTTGGTGCGGTACGTCGGCTGGTATTCTCGAACATCTGAACCGTTGGGCGCCGAGGGAGACGCGAAATCAGCGCGCGCCACCTGAGGCAAGGAGCATCGACGGGCTAAAACCGCCGGTGCTCGAACTGACCTACCATCCCGTTCCTGACGTCGCCTGAGTTGCTGAACGAAGAAAACGCCCCGGATCTGCCGAGGGTGCGGGATAGACCTTCTCTTGGTGCGGCGGCTGGAATTGATTGCTCAGCAATTTACCACTAGACTCGCTCCGATCGCCCCCGCCGGGGGGTGCGCAGGGGAGCGAAATTAAACATAAGACAGATTGTGGACCGTTCAGCACAGGTTCAAGCACGGATTGGGGCGCGCTAGCGGGCCCTTCCGACTTCGCAGCCGGATTGATTCGCCTATCCCTATCCCTCCCTTATCCCTTATCCCTACATCCACGGCATGCCGGTGGCGTGCCTGTGCGGCCACGGCCCGAAGGAGTTGATCGAAATCGGCGGCACCGTGCCGGCGATCAACCCGAAGGTGCTGCGCCAGATCGGCATCCGCAGCGTCGACCCCGGCGAGAAGCGCTTCGTGCACGAGGTGGGGCTGGAGGTCTTCGACATGCGCGACATCGACGAGATGGGCATGCGCCACACGATGGAACTCGCGCTCGCCACGCTGGATGCGAACACACACCTGCACGTGAGCTTCGACGTCGACTTCCTCGACCCCGAGATCGCGCCGGGCGTCGGCACCACCATCTCCGGTGGGCCGACCTATCGCGAGGCGCAGCTGTGCATGGAGATGATCGCCGACACCGGCCGGCTCGCGTCGCTCGACGTGATGGAGCTGAACCCGGCGCTCGACGTGCGCAACAAGACCGCCGAGCTCGCGGTGGACCTGATCGAATCGTTGTTCGGCAAGAGCACGCTGATGCGCGTGCCTGCCTGAGCCTGACGAACTGGATGGGCAGACGAATGAAAGCGCGCATCGCGAGCACGACCCCGGCCGCCCTGGCCCTGTACTGCCTGCTCGCCGCCTGTGGCGGCGGTGGCGACGATCCCGGCCCCCCTCCACCGACCGGCGACTACGACGCGCGCGCGGCCTGGTCCGACTTCCTCGACGGCACGCCCGGCCGAACCGCCTCCGGCACCGGCAATGACAACCACCTGTACACCCTGCGCCTCGGGGCCGTTCCGGTGGCCGGCTCCGCGTATCCCGTGACGGCGACGCCGGCGAATCGCGCGGACGTCGTCAGCCGGCTGAGCATCGACAACGTCGTGGCCGGCAACGGCGTGACCCAGTTCTACTACGACGACAACCTGAACCTGCTGGGCAGCCAGGACGACTTCGCCGTCACCGCGCCGCCGGTCACGACGACGACCTGCGACCAGGCCACGACGGCGGCCGTGCCGCCGACCGCGGCGAAGGTCGGCCAGAGCGGCCCCTTGGCCACGTCCAACATCCTCGATGCCTGCGTCGCGGGGGCCACCGTGATCGGCACCTCGACCTTGACATGGTCGGTCGAATTCGAGAACGGCATCGTCTACTTCTGCATCAACGCCGACGACGTGGACAGCGGCTCCGGCGTGCGCACGCTCGAGAAGGACTGCTTCGAGACCGACCCGGCCGGGACCTTGGGTCAACGTGCCAGGTTCAGCCTGCGGGCACCGGGGTTCGCGGTGGACATGCGCACGCCCTGAGGCGCCCCGGTTGCTTAGGCGGCGAACTGCCCCGCCAGCCACCACACGCACAACCCGAACAGCAGCGCCCACACCAGCGCGATCAGCACCCCGCGCCCCACCACAGGCGCGGCAGCTTCTCGCGCGAAGCCTCGGCCTCGCGCATGCGCGCCTCCCAGAGCGGCTTGGGCGTGAGCCGCACGGCCAGCGCGACGCCGAGCGGGATGATGATGAGGTCGATCGGGCTGAGCGCGTAGCCGAGCACGAAGATGGCCACCCACTTGGCGGCGCGCGGCGTGTCCGGGTGCTTGAAGAGCTTCCACAGCGCGATCAGCCAGGTCGCCAGTCGCACGGTGTTGGCGGCGCGGAACAGGCGAAAGATCTTCACCGCGCGTCCGCCACGCGCTCGGCGTCGCGAATGATGCGCGCCAGGCGGTCGGCGAGCTTCTCGTTGGTGAGCGTCTCGCGGAAGCGCTCCACCATCAACGGCAGGCTGAAGGGGCTGGGCACCTTCAGGTCGACGAGTTCGAGGGTCTGGGCGGACATGCGCTTCAAGGTGGCGGTGAGCCGCCTTACCACTAAACTCGCTCCGATCGCCCCCGCCGGGGGGTGCGCAGGGGAGCGAAAGCGTCCGGCTCAGCGATCTTCGTGGGTGTGGAAAATCCGCAGCACAAAAACATCGCGCGCGGTTAGCTCGTAGCGGATCTCGTAGTCCCCAATCAGGATCCGCCGTACCTCGCGTGGCGCGAATTCTCGCAGGCGCTGGCCGAGCCGCGGGCGCGCGGGAATGCGCTTCGCGCCGGCGACGAGTTGGCGAACGGCCTGCGCGGCGGCCCGCCGGTCGATCGGCTCAAGGAACTCGTGGAGCCGTACCAGGTCCGAGCGCGCACTGGTGGTCCAGCGCAGCGCCACGGTCAGCGGCGGGCCTTGCGCTTCGGAGTACCCAGGCGTCCCGCCCAAGCCTCGATTTCGGCGTGCTCGTGTGTGCGCCCCGCTCTCACGTCGGCCAGCGCCTCGATCGTCATGCGGCCGCGCTCTTCCTCCAGCGCGACGTAAGAAGCGATCGCTTCCTTTACGATCCACCCCTTGGGGCGGTCGAGGCGCTCGGCCAGCCCGTCGAGCTTTTCGGCGAGCTCGGCCGGCAGGTGGCTCGTAACGACGCGCGTTTCCATCGTGTGGTCAGCTTTAATCAGATTGATTAACGCATGCTAACCGACGCACCATCGTGGCGCAAGGCACGCGCCCCGTAGCGTCGAACTGCCGGCTCAGCGCGTCTCCAGACCATCAAACCCTCCACCGCGCAGAGCAACCTCGGTGAGCAAAAAGAGCGCTTCCTCAAGCCCTTTTCGCAGGGGTGAGGTAGCATAGGCGGCACCCGTCCCTTTCCTTCCCGCTCCATGGATATTCCCCTCGTCTGGCTGATCGCCGGCTTCGCGCTGATCATCGTCGAACTGGTCTCCGGCACGTTCTACCTGCTGGTGCTCGGGATCGCAGCCCTGGTCGGGGCGGGTATCGGCTACGCGGGCGGCGGGTTCGTCTGGCAGACGCTAGGCGCGGCGATCGTCGCTGTCGCCGGTGTCGTCTGGGTGCATCGCTACAAGCAGACGATGAGCCCCAAGCGCATGCAGGGTCTGGATTTCGGCCAGCCGGCCGTCTTCGACGCCTGGGTCAACCGGGACACCGGCCAGGCGCGCGTGAAATACCGCGATGCGCTCTGGGACGCGCAGGTCGCGGGCGGCGCCGCCGGAGAATCGGGCGAAATTCTCTATATCACTTCGGTCGATGGCAACACCCTCAAAGTTTCCAAGACGCGACCCGCCTGATCTCGCGGAGGCCGCGGAAGAAATCTCACGCTTCCTGGGAGGCAGCATGCTGTTCAAAGTCATCGGCGTCATCATCGCCACGGTCCTCATCTACGGTTACGCGCCGATCCATGCGCTCTGGATCCCTTTCGCGATCATTGCGCTGGCGGTGGTGTTCGTCATCGAGGGCGTGCGCGTGGTGCCCCAGCAGAACGCCTGGGTCGTGGAACGGTTCGGCAAGTTCCACGAAGTGCTCGAGCCCGGGTTCAACGTCATCATTCCCTTTTTCGACCGTGTCGCGTACCGGCATTCGCTCAAGGAGGTGCCGGCGGACGTCGCCGAGCAGGTGTGCATCACCAAGGACAACACTCAGCTCGCGGTGGACGGCCTCATCTATTACCAGGTGACCGATCCGCGCCTCGCCTCCTACGGCACCTCCAACTACGTCACCGCGATCGTCCAGCTCGCGCAGACCACGCTGCGAAGCGAAGTGGGAAAAATGGAGCTCGACCAGTCGCTGCAGAGCCGTGATGTGATCAACCGCCAGATCGTCAACGTGCTCGACGAGGCGGGCCGCTCCTGGGGCGTGAAGGTGTTGCGCTACGAGGTGAAGAACCTCACTCCGCCCGAGACCATCCTGCGCGCCATGCAGGCGCAGATCACTGCCGAGCGGGAAAAGCGCGCGCTGATTGCCAAGTCCGAAGGCGAGAAGCAGCAGGAGATCAACCTCGCCGAGGGCGAGAAGCAGGCGGCGATCCTCACCTCCGAGGGCCAGAAGCAGTCGGCGATCAACAAGGCGCAAGGCGAGGCCACCGCGCTGCGCGTCGTGGCGGACGCCACCGCCGCCGCGGTGAACGTCGTCGCCGAGGCGATCGGCAAGGAAGGCGGGCTGCAGGCCGCCAACCTCAAGGTCGCCGAACTCTACATCGGCGCCTTCGGCAACCTCGCCAAGACCAACAACACCATGATCGTGCCCTCGAACCTCGCGGACGTGGCGAGCGTCGTCGCCTCGGCGATGACCGTGCTCGACCGGACGCGGGCCGCGGCGAAGCCGGCGTAACACAGCGAAACCGGCCTGAACCTGCCCTCCGCTCCTTCCTGTATTTCGCGGGCGGTGCCGTGAGCGAAGGCGTCGCGGTGCCGGCGTGGCTGCTCGTCGCGATGGCGGCCCTCGCGGTCTGGGCGCTTTACGAGCACGTGCTGATCCCGCTCTTGCGCTTCCTGGTGACGCACCCGGCGAACCAGGTGATCGACGACCTGGGAGAGCGCCTGCGCATCGGCATCCGTCCGTTTCAGCGCACCAAGCGCCAGGCGCTCATCCACCGCCTGCTCACCGATCCCAAGGTGCAGTCCGCCGCCGAGCAGTTCGCGAAGCAGCGCAAGGTCCCGGTGCCGCTCGCGCTGCGCATCGTCGAGCGCTACGCGCGCGAAATCGTCCCGGCGTTCAACGCGTATCTCTATTTCCGCCTCGGCTACTGGATCGGGCGCGGCATCGCGCGGTCTCTTTACCGGGTGCGGTTGGGCTACGTGGACTCCGATGGGCTGGCAAGGGTGCCGCCTGACGCCACTGTGGCGTTCGTGATGAACCACCGCTCGAACATGGATTACATCCTCACCGCGTATCTTGCCGCAGACCAGGCGGCGCTCTCCTATGCCGTGGGCGAATGGGCTCGGCTGTGGCCGCTTTCGGCGCTCATCCGCGCGATGGGCGCGTACTTCGTTCGCCGCAACTCGAAGGACGAGCTCTACCGGCGCGTGCTCGAGCGCTACATCGCGATGGCGACCGAGGCCGGCGTGCCGCAGGCGGTTTTCCCTGAGGGAGGCCTGACGCGCGACGGCCGCATGAGGGAACCGAAGCTCGGGGTGATCGACTACATGATGCGCGGCTTCCGCGTCGAGGGCGAGCACGACCTGGTGTTTGTGCCCCTGGGCATCAACTACGACCGCGTCCTCGAGGACCGCAGCCTGCTCCTTTCGCTGCACCCGGAGGCGCCGCGCACCGGCCGCGTCCGGGCATTGTGGAACACGCTCGCCTTTGTCATCCGCAACGTCCGGCTGATGCTGAAGAGCGAGTGGCACCGCTTTGGCTACGCTTGCGTCAACTTCGGTTCGCCGATCTCGATGCGTGCCTACTGTACAGAGCGCGGCCTTGATTTCCAGAAGCTCGCGGGCGAGGATCGCAGGCGCGAGACGGCGGCGCTCGGCGCGCACCTGATGCGCTCGGTCGGGGCCGTCGTGCCGGTGGTGCCCGTGCCGCTCATTGCGACGGTGTTCGTGGGGAACCCGGAACGGCGCATGTCGTCGCTCGAGATCAAGGCGGAGGTCGAGCGGCTGATCGAGCGGCTGGAGCGCGCCGGCGCCCGTGTCTACGTGCCGCGGCGGGATTTCGACTACGCCATCACCGTGGGTCTGAGAATGCTGCTGCTGCGCCACCTCGTCGACGAGGACGAAGGACTGTATGCCGCGCGGCCGGAGGACCTCCCGCTCTTGCGTTACTACGCGAACTCGATAGCCCACCTGCTCGAGCCGGCGGTGCGGGCGTGAAATTGGTCGGCATTGTCGGCGGCATCGGCCCCGAGTCGACCGTCGATTACTATCGCCTCTTCATCTCGATCTACAGAGAGCGCAGGCCGGACGGAAGCTATCCGCCGCTCCTCATCAACAGCATCGACCTGTTCCGGGCGCTCGAACTGGTGAACGCGAACGACCTCGCCGGGCTGACCGCCTACCTCCTCGAGGAGATCCGGCGCCTCGCGGTCGCGGGGGCCGGAATCGGGCTGCTGGCGTCGAACACGCCGCATATCGTCTTCGACAGGCTTCGGCGCGCCTCGCCGATTCCGCTCATCAGCATCGTCGAGGCCGCCTGCGGCGCCGCGGTCGGGCAGGGACTGACGCGGCTGGGGCTTTTCGGAACCCGATTTACGATGGAGGGCGGGTTCTATGAGAAGGTCTTTTCCCTCCAGGGCATCGACGTCGTGGTTCCCGGGCCGGCCGACCAGGAATTCATCCACAGGACCTATATGGGCGAGCTCGTCGACGGGGTGGTCCGCTCGGAAACGCGCGAGCGCTATATTGCGATCGCAAGGCAGATGCAGGCGGAGAAGGGCATCCAGGCGTTGATCTTGGGAGGCACCGAACTGCCGCTCCTGCTGCGTGACGCGCCGGGCGTCGGCATGCCCCTCCTGGATACGGCACGGCTGCACGTCGAGCAGGCGGTGGACGCGTGCCTCGCGGGGGACGGGCCCTCCAGTCGTTGATATGTTGTGCCCGGGCGGCTAGGATTGCCGGAATCCCACCCGAAACTCCAACGGAGGGCGCCAATGGCCGCTGCAAAGAAGAAACCGAAAGGGAAAGCCAAGAGTAAGAAAGCGCCGGCGGCGAAGCCGGCCCCGCGCAAGAAGCTCGCAACGAAAAAAGCGGCGCCGAAGAAAGCCGCGCCAAAAAAGGCGGCAGCGAAGAAACCGGCAGTCCGCGCTACGCTGGCGAAGCCTGCAGTACGTCCGGCTGCCAAGCCGCAGGCAGCGCCGGCGCGCCCGGCTCAAAAGCCGCAACCGGCCGTGCCCCCGCGACCCACGCCGCTACCCGGCGAGGACCCGATCGGGGTCGTGACGCACTATTTCAATCACCTTTCGGTCGCGGTGGTGCGCCTGGACACCGGAACCCTCAATGTCGGCGACACCATTCGCATCATCGGGCACACCAGCGACTTCCGCCAGAAGGTCGAGTCGCTGCAGATCGATCGCGAGCGCGTCGACGAGGTCGGCCGCCGGCAGGAGTTCGGCCTGAAGGTGAAGGAGCACGTGCGCGAGCACGACGTGGTGTACAAGGTAACGGCCTAGTCGTCTATTTATTTCGCGCCCGTGTTCCGGGCGAAGGAGGTGTGAATGACCATCAGTCTCCATTCCTGGCCGCGAAGCTCGGGAACGCGTGTCGCGTGGGCGCTCGAGGAGCTTGGCCTTCCCTACGAGTACGTCGAGCTCGACGCGAAGCAGCAGGAGAACCGATCGCCCAAATATCTCGCCATCAACCCTCACGGCAAGGTGCCGGCGCTGGTCGACGGCGACCAGAGCTTCTTCGAATCGGGCGCCATTCTGCTACACCTCGGCACCAAGTACGGTGTCGAGAAGAAGTTGTGGCCGCCCGGCGGCGGCCAGGCCCGCGCCGACGCCGTTTCCTGGACGGTGTGGGCCATGACCGAGCTGGGGCCTTACATGATGCAGTACCTGTACCATGGGCTCGACACGCCGGTCTCGTACAAGCCGGAGGACCGCAGCAAGGCCTCGGCCGACTACAATCGCTCGCAGCTCAACCGCATCCTCGATGCCCTCGAAGCCCGCCTGGAAGGCCGCGAATATCTGCTGGGCGGCTTCTCGCTCGCTGACGTCGCGGCAGCGAGCTGGCTGGTCATGGGCACGAGGTTCGGGCTCAAGCTCGACCGCCACCCGCGTGTGGCAGCCTGGTGCAAGCGCTGCGGGGAGCGACCGGCGTTCAAGCGGGCTCGCTAGCACGAGAAGTCCACGCGTTAAAACGGCAAACTTAGAAAAGGAGATGTGATGACGGCATTCAACGTAGTACGGTTTCGGGTGAAACCCGGGCATGAGCAGCCCTTCATCGATGCGCACCGCAAGGCGAGACCCGCGTTCAAGGGATTCATCGGCGGATCGCTCGTGAGGACTGGGGACCAGACGTTTTGCCTCATCGGCGAGTGGAGGAATTTCAAGAGCCTCGCTGCCGCGCGTCCCCAGATGATCGAAATCCTGGACGAACTGCGGGGGATGCTTGAGGACCTCGGCGGCGGGCTCGGCGTCACCGACCCGGCTTCTGGCGAGGTTGTCGCGAGGCTTGCGGCGACCAAGACTGCCAAGAAGCGCCCCGCCCGTGCCCGCCGCAAGACCAAGCGGGTGACCGCGAGGCGCAAGCGTTAGCAGAAGACAAACCAGAGGACCCCGCATGGACAAAGCCCCTCAGGTAAGACTCCACTCCACCGCGCATTACTTTCTCGATGGCCTGAACGACATCGGCGTCGAGTATCTGTTCTCCAATTTCGGAACGGACCACGCACCGCTGATCGAGGAAATGGCGCGCTGGAAAAAACAGGGCTGGCACTACCCCACCGTTCTGAACTGCCCGCACGAGAACACGGCGATGCACATGGCCGCGGGCTTCGCCATGGCGACCGGCCGCGGGCAGGCGGTGATGGTGCATGTGGACGCGGGCACGGCGAATTCGGCGATGGCGATGCACAACGCGCGCCGCGGGCGGCTGCCGCTGGTGCTGCTCGCGGGCAAGGCGCCTTACACGGTGAGGGGCGAATTGCCTGGCTCGCGCGACAACTACGTGCACTTCATCCAGGAGCCCTTCGACCAGGCGGGGATCGTGCGTCCGTACGCCAAGTGGGAGTGGACGCTGCCCTCCGGAGTGATGACAAAAGAAACGCTCCGCCGGGCGCACAGCGTGGCGCACAGCGATCCGATGGGGCCGGTTTACCTGATGCTGCCGCGCGAGACGCTCACGCAAACCTGGGACGAGGCCTCGATGCGCCCGTTCCCGCGGGAGCGCTACGGCGCGGTGTCCGCCGGTGCGGCCGATGCGGCCGCCGTCGCGCAGATCGCCGACAAGCTGGTGTCCGCGAAGCACCCGGTGATGGTCACTTCCTACGCGGGGCGCAACACGGAAGCCCCGGCGCTGATCGAGGAGATCGCACGCCTCGCCGGCATCCGCGTGTTCGAGGCGAACCCGCTGTATCTCAACATCTCGCGCGCCTCGCCGTGCTACGGTGGAATCGTTCCGGATATCGCCGCGGCGGACGTCGGGCTGCTCCTCGACGTCGATGTGCCGTGGATCCCCAAGCACACCAAGGAGAACCCGAAGACCTGGTGGGCGCACATCGACGTCGACGTGGTGAAGGAATGTTTCCCGATCTGGGGGTTCGCCTCGAACGCGCGCGTGCAGGGCGACAGCGTGCTGATCCTGCGGCAGCTGCTCGAAGCGCTCAAAGCGAAAGCGACGTCCGCGTTCCGCGATGCGGCGGCAAAGCGCGTCGAGGCGATGCGGGGCGAGGGCAGCGAGCGGCGCGCAAATCTCGCGAGGCAGGCCGCCGACAAGGGCAAGTCAGGCGCGATCAACCCGCATTACCTTTGCGCCGAGATTTCCAAGGCGATCGGCGACGATGCCATCGTGATCAACGAAGGCATCCGCAACGGCCCCATCGTCAACAACCAGATCATGCGCACCCGGCCGGGCTCTTCGATCGGATTCGCCGGCGGGGGTCTGGGCAGTTCCTCCGGGACCGCCCTGGGCATCAAGCTCGCTCGACCCGAAGCGACGGTGGTGCAGATGGTCGGCGACGGCGGCTTCTACTTCGGCAATCCGTCTTCGGTGTACGCAGTCTCGAAGCAATACAAGCTGCCGATCCTTACCGTGCTCTTCGACAACTCGGGCTGGTCGGCGGTGAAGGAAGCGACGCTGCGCGTGTATCCGGAGGGCGAGGCCAAGGCGAGCAACGAGTTCAATGCGCTGCTTGCGCCCGACGTCGAGTTCACCAAGATCTGCGAAGCCGCCGGCGGCTACGGCGAGCGCGTCACCGAACCCGACGCAGTGCCCGCGGCGATCCAGAGGTGCCTCAAGGAAGTGCGCGGCGGGCGCTCGGCGCTGATGCACGTGCGCATACCCGTCCTCTGAGTCCGCCGCGCGGCGGATAAGCGCGGCGCATGGACTTCGGCGCGCTCAAGGTCATCCACGTCGCCGCAGTCGCGATTTCCTATGCGCTGTTCTTTGCGCGCGGCATCTGGATGCTCACGGGCTCGCCACTGCTGGAGCGGCGCTGGGTGAGGGTCGTCCCGCACGTCAACGACACCGTGCTCCTCGCCGCGGCGATCTGGATGGCGATCATCCTGCAGCAGTATCCGGGAACGCACGGATGGCTCACCGCGAAACTCGCCGGCCTCGTCGCCTACATCGGGCTCGGCATGGTTGCCTTGCGCCACGGCAGGACCCGTCGTGTGCGGCTCGCAGCGTGGCTCGCCGCGCAGCTCGTGTTCGTCTATATCGTCGCCGTGGCGCTGAGCCACGATCCTCTGCCGTTTCGGGCCGCCGTCCGCTAGACTTGCGTCTTTCGCGGATGTGATCCGCGTCAAGCGTCTCCGGCCAGGCTCCCACGACACCATGACCGCCCCGATCAATGTCCGGTCCTTCCTCGCCAATGTGGGATTGTTCAAGGAGCTGGCCGCGGACGAGCTCGACCGAATCGCCGCCTTCACCCGGCAAGTGCGCGCGTCACGTTCCGAAATCCTGTTTCACCGGGGCGATGAGGCGAACGGTTTTTTTTTCATCGTCTTCGGCCAGATCAAGCTCGCGTTCGTTTCGGCGCGCGGCGACGAAAAGGTGGTCGACGTCCTCGGCCCGGGGCAGAGTTTCGGTGAGGCGGTGATGTTCATGGAGCGGCCGCACGTGGTGACGGCGCAAGCGCTCGTGGATTCGCTGTTGCTGCACGTCCAGCGCGAGGCGGTGTTCGACGAACTGGAGCGCGATCCGCGCTTCGCGCGGCGCATGATCGCCGGACTGTCGCTCAGGCTGCACCAACTGATCGGCGACGTGGAGGCCTACTCGATGCGCTCGGGAACGCAGCGCATCATCGGGTATCTCCTGCACGATTGCAGCCTGTCGTCCGCACAGGACGGCGGCATCGAAGTCACGCTTCCCACCGCGAAGAGCGTCGTGGCTTCGCGGCTCAACCTCACCCAGGAGCGCTTCTCGCGCATCCTGCACGACCTGGCCGCGGAGGGTCTGATCGAAGTCCGCGGCCGCAGCGTGCATATCCGCGACGTCGAGCGGCTGCGCAGCTTCGATCCCTGAGGGAGGTGCCTTTGAAAAGAACCGCAATGCTACTCGCCGCTCTCGCCGCCGCGGCAATGATGACAACCGGCTGCGCCATCAACCGCGCGACCGCGACGGTCGATCCATCGGTCAATCTCGGCAGCCTCAAGGCGATGCATGTCAGGAAAGATCCCAAGGACGACAACGGCATCAACGTGCTGATCGCCGAGAAGCTGCGCACCCGCGGATACAACGTCACCACCGGCACCGAAAAGCCGCCGGCCGTGGATGCCCTCGTCACCTATGTCGACAGGTGGAGGTGGGACATTACGATGTACATGCTCGAGCTGACGATCACGATCCGCGACCCGAGGAACGACTATCCGCTGGCGAGCGGCAACTCGTTTCACACTTCGCTTGCGCGCAAGTCGCCGACCGAGATGGTCGACGAGGTTCTGGCCAACATATTCAGGGAGGCGGGAAAGTAACATGAAGACGACCAATTGCGGGCGCATCACCGGAATTCTCGTCGTCACGGCTGTCGTTGGCTTGACGGGCTGCGCCTCGACCGCGACCCGCGAGGCCATGTCGGTCGGCACCCCCGCGACCAAGAGCTATCCCTACAGCGTTTCGGTGCAGACGAGGGGCGGCACGGAAACCAGTCAGATGACCGGCTCGACCGTCTCGAACGAGGAACTCAAGGCGGCACTCGAGAGCTCGATCATCCAATCGAAGCTCTTCAAGAGCGTGGTGCAGGGGGGGAATGGCGACTACGAACTCACCGTCATCGTTACGCAACTTACCAAGCCGGTGTTCGGAGCGAGCTTCACGGTCGAGATGGAAACCGGCTGGGCGCTGACCAAGGGGTCCGACAAGGCCGTCATCATGCGCAAGGGCATCAAGTCCTCGCACACGGCCACCATGGACGACGCCGTCGTGGGCGCGACGCGGATGCGCATGGCCGTCGAAGGCGCCGCGCGCAAGAACATTGCGCAAGGCCTGCAGGCGATCGCCGACCTCGGCGCCCTGGATGCCGATGCTCGATCGGAACGCGGGCGAGCGCCCGCCCCGACTCCTGCGGCGGTGACCTACCCGCGGACGCTTTCCGGGCAGGACATTGCCGCTCACTTTGCGAGCTATCCGTCGATCGAAGCGAGACGGGGCGAAGCGACACCGCGCAGACAGGCGCCCTTCACGTTGCGGATCAGCAGGGAAAGGAAGGTGGAGCGCTCGTGCCCCAATTGCTACACGCAATATGCCAGCGGCTCCATGGTCGTGAAGCAGGACGACGCTCAGGTGTGTTTCGATTGGGGCAGCGTTCCCTATCCGGCCAGCGGCTGTTTCAAATTGGTCCAGACGAATGCGACTGATTTCCAGCTGCGCGGCGTCGGCTTCGAGACTGTGATCAGGTACTCGGTAGGGCCGTAGTCGGTAACTACCGACACCCGTCATAGGGGCGGCGCAAACCGCCTTTCGTATGCTGTCCGCGGAGGGCGTGATCGAGGTCCACGGCCGCAGCGTGCACATCCCTGAGACTCAAGTCCGCGCGTGCTTCTCCCGGATCAGGATCTCGAAACGCCCGTCGTCGAACCGGGTCGTGTTCCAGGAGTAGCCGTTGCGCTCGAGCACGCCGTAGAGCGGGACCGGCTCGCGGTTGATGATGAGGAGAATCTCGCCTCCCGGCTCGAGCTCGCTGAGAGTTTCCATCACCCGCTCGAAGGGCTCCGGCGGTTCGAGACCGCGCGCATCGATGCGTATCACCGGGCCTTCTCCTCGGGACGCAGCCGCGGGAGCATGCTCGCCAGGACGATCAGCACCAGCGATGCGACGGCGTTGTGGGCCACCGCGAGCGCGACAGGAAAACCCGCGAGCAGCATTGCCGGGCCGAGCACCATCTGCGCTGCGACGAGGACGAGCAGCGCGAATCCCAGGCGTGCGCCGCGCAGCCGTGTCTCCCGCCAGCCGATCCACGCGAGCAACACCGCGAGGAGCAGGGCGCCGAGCCGGTGCGCCAGGTGCAGGGCCTGCCGCGAGGCGTCGCCGAGGCCTTCGTTCGGCAGGAAGGGATCGAACACGCGCCAATCGGCACCGTGCGGCCACAAGCCGCCGCCGCACCCGGGCAGGCCGGTGCAGGCGAGCACCGCATGCCGTGCTCCGATCAATCCCCCGAGCGCGATCTGCAGCGTCACCAGCGCCAGTGCCACCCAAATCCAGAAATGCGGCCGCGCCTGCGGCGTTTCGCCGCGGACATCGGACTGCCGCAGCCAGGCGAGCAGGCCGAGCAACGCCATTCCCCCGAGCAGGTTGCCGAGCGTCACCGCGGGCAACGTCGAGGGCGTGTATATCCCGAGCCAGGCGAGCAAGCCGGCGAGCGCGACGAGCACCACGGCCACTGCGCGTCGGGAATCATTGCGCCAGCGATGCCACCCCAACACGGCTATGACGAGAAGCAAGACGCCGGCGGCGCTCGCCGCGACGCGGTGCAGGGCGCGCGCGAAAAACACCGGCGACGTTTCGGAGAGGGCCGCCGCGGGAGTCCCGGCCTGCGCGCCGTAACACGCGGGCCATCCTGGGCACGACAGCCCGGACTGCGACAAGCGGATGAACGCGCTCGAGAGAGTGATGACCAGCACCAGCGCTAGTGAGATGCTTACCAGGCGGTGCATCGGATTTGTTCGGGTCCTCGGCTGCGCCGCTCGAGCAGCGCGCGGAACACGACAACCAGGAACAGCACCCCACCGGCGACCGCCACCAGGCCGCCCAGACCCATCAATCCCATGCCAAACACTTCCTGCGCGCTCTTCAGCACCTGCTCGCTGCCCGCCACCTTGCGCTGCACGCCGTAGCCGCCAGACCATACCAGCCCGACGATGTGCGCCAGCTGCCCGCCGGCGTAAAGATACGGCTGCAGCACGGCGAGACGCCCTTGCGGCGTGCCGAATCCGAGCCGCGGCAGCAGCGCATAAGCAAGGCCCATCAGCGCCAGCGTCACGCCGACGATCGAGCCGTGGTAATGAGCGGGAATGCGCACGTCGCTGCCGCGGATCAGGAAGCCGATCAGCCCGCCGAGCGCAAACAGCGCCAGCGAGCTGATGAGCGCCGCCTGCAAGGGTCGCGTCGCCGCGGTGCCCGGGGAGGCGCGCGCAAGGCCGATCAGGACGGCGAGGCCTATCGGCAGAATGGCGAGGCCGCCGCCGAAGCGCATCAGCCAGGTGTTCAGCCTCTGGTGTTCGATCGACGCGACGTTCCAGGCGAGGTAGATGAGCGGCACGGCGAATACCGAGGCGAGGGCAATCGCGAACAAGAGCACCGCGAGCCGCGGCGACAGCGGCAGCGGCGCGCCGACCAGGGTCGCGAGCCACAGCCACGCCACCAGCATCAACAGCGTCCAGGTGAATTGGATCGCATGGCCGCCGCCCCAGAAGAGGAGCTCGTAGTAGGGTTTGCCCGACAGTCCCGCGGGCATTCCGGCCCACGACCAGGCGAGGGCGATGAGTGCTATCGCCGCCGCCACCACCGAGGCATTGAGGCCGAAGCGCAGCGCGCCCTCGCCGTCGAGGCCGACGCGGAAACGGACTGGGGCGAGCAGATGGCGCACGATGAGCAGGCCGAAGCCGGCACCGAAGAGCGAGAGCCCGTAGAGGAATACGCTGTCGTCCAGCACCGGCACATAGTTGCTCATGATCGGAGCGCCCTGGCCCAGGAACGGTGCCGCGGCCATGACGATGGTGCCAAGCGCGGCGAGCGCAAGCGCCGCGCCGGCGAGCGCCGGATAACGTGGCCGGCTGCTCAAGGTCCACAGCATCCCCGCGAAAGCCGAGAACCACACCAGCACCGAGAGGTCCACGTGCACCACCAGCGCCACGTGGAAGAAATCGGCCACGGGAAAGAGCCGCTGCAGACCCGGGGTGCGCGCAAGGACGAGCAGCAGCGAGAACAGCCCGGAGCCGACCAGCGCCGAAAGCGCAAGCAGCAGCCACCCGATGGCGAGACGCCTGCGCATGTCGCTCGGCACGGGCAGCGTGAACTCCGCGATACGCTCGCTGGACAGGCTCGTACCGGCGCGCAACGCGCCGGCGAGCGGGGCGAACAGGGTCGCCGTGCTCATCGGATCAGCACTCCGCCGCGCTCGGGCGCGAAATCGATCAGCACGACCTGCCCGGGCGCGGCGTCGATGACCAGATCTCGCTCGTAATTGAAGCCGCTCACGCGCACATCGTCGTTGAATTGGACGCGCACCTGGTGCCGCCCGGCGGCAATCGGCGCCCGCCGGTATCCGGTCGAGGCGCCGTCGTGCGACAGGCCCGAGGGCGCGAACGTTTCGTGCACCAACTCGGCGCCGTCCAGTTCCACGCGCGCGACGACCGGCGAGCGCTCGCGCTTGCAGTCGAGAGGCGCGCGCATGTTGGCGGGCAGCTTCGCCAGCTCTTCGGGCGTGCGCTGCCGGCAGTCGGCTTTGATCTTGCCCGGATGGCTGAACGACAGCCGCAGCAGCGCCTCGTCAGCCTGCAGGTGCCGGTAGCGCGGCGACACGGAAAAATATCCGATGAACGCCGCGAACAGCGCATACAAGGCGATCTGGCCCGCGTAACGCAGCAAGCTATCCATATCGCGCCTCACCATCCTGCCCACGCGTCTTATCGGATCGCATGGCGCGCGACTTTGATTTCCGATTGAACCCGCAACCTGCGGCGCTCCCGCAGGAGGAACCACGCTATTCCCGCGAGAATCGTCGCGCCGGTGAAAATCTCGACGAACAGCGAATAGTTCGCCCGGTAGCCGCCGGTGCCCGGATCGTACACGGTGCAGAACAACTTGACCTTGTCCCAGACTCCGGCGAACCCCGTACCGCTTGCCTGTCCGGAAAGCAGCTGCTTCAACGGGTCCACCAGCACGCGCAGTTCGAACGCCTCGCCATATACCTGCCGGGTGACGACTCCGCCGGCATCGACGATGCTCACCTGCGAAATATGGTCGAAGCCCTTGGGGGTCGCGTACCAGGTGAACCCAAATGTTCGCGTGACCGCCTGCGTCGTCGCCGCGTCGGCGCTGAGGAAGCCCCACCCCGGGTCGCGAATGCCGTTCTGGCGGGCAAACGCCCCCATCGCCTCCGGCGAGTCGAAGGGCTGATTGAAGCCGATGCTGACGACGTTGAACTTGTCCGGGCCGAGCGCGGCGCGCGCCTCCTTGACCGACTTCGCCAGGAACTGCGTCGCCGCCGGGCAGGCCTGCGAGCAGGCGGTATAGACGAAGCTCACCAGCAGAGGTTTGCCGCGGTAGTCGGAGAGCGCGACGCGCCGGCGGTACTGGTCGAGCAGCCCGTATTCGCCGATCTCCCGGCCGACCGCGGCCTGGCTCACCGCCAGCGCCTTGTCGTAGTCGGGCGCGTTCGACGCCGGGGAGGGCTCGCCGAGGGCGGCGCCGGCGGCGGGCAGGCACAGCGCTCCGCAGACGGCCAAGGTTCCGCGGATTCTCATGACAGGAATCACGCGCGCAGCGCGCCGTCCAGCATCGCCGCTGCGAGAAGGAGGGAAAGCTGGGCGAGCGATGCGTGGAAGCACGCCATGGCGCTCTTCCCGTCGGGCTGGCGCATGAGGCGCCAGCCGTACCGCAGGAACAAGGCGCCGCCCGCCGCAGCTCCTGCGAGATAGATCCAGCCTGCGGAGTACAGCACGGGCGCGAGCGACACAGCGACCAGCAGTACGATGTGAGCGAAAATCGCGCGCGCGGCAAACGCATTGCCTTTCGCGACCGGCAGCATCGGCACGCCGGCAGCCGCGTAGTCGCTGCGGTAGGCGATCGCCAGGCTCCAGAAATGCGGCGGCGTCCACAGGAACAGCACCAGCGCCAGCAGCAGCGCTTCCGGCGACAGCGCCGGCGTCACCGCCGCTGCGCCCGCGAGCACGGCGAAGCTGCCGGCGAGCCCGCCGATCACGATGTTGAGCCAGGTGCGCCGCTTCAGCCATACCGTGTACACCACGGCGTAGACGAAGGCGCCGAGAAACGTGTTCAGCGCTGCCAACGGGTTCACTGCTATCCAGGCCGCGGCCACCGCGGCGGCGGTCATGAACGCGATAAGCCAGAGCCAGCCGGAATGATGCGCGAGTGCGCCGGTGGCGAACGGGCGCCCTCGGGTGCGCTCCATGCGGCGGTCGAATTCCCACTCGTAATATTGATTGAAGGCGCCGGCAGCGGCCGACGCCACCAGCACGGCCAGTGCGAGGACGGCGAGCTGCCAGCGCGGCACGGCGGGCCCGGGCTGGATCGCCGCGCCGGCCAGCGCCGTCAAGGCGATGACGATGCCGATGCGCAGCTTGAACAGATTGAACGCCAGCCGCATCGCGCCGCCCATATCGCATTTCTCCAAGGGTGCCTTGGTCTCAACTCAAGCCCCAGACCGTGGACAGGTATTTCCAGTTGACGAAGTAGTACAGCACGAATGCGGTCAGGAAGACCAGGGCAAACACGAACGTGCCGGGTGCGGCAAATCCCGCGCCTCCGTGCCCGGTGATCGCCGTCGCCACCGGCATGCGCAGGACGCCGCCCTGGGCGCTGTAAGTCCCGCCCTCGAGACGCTTGCCCCACAGCAGCGAGCCAACGGTGAGGAAGATGTAGACCGCGCCGCCGACGATGGCGACCAGGCCCGATACGCCCATGATGCCGAGCATCAGCCACACGGTGCCGGGAAACTCGTACGGCAGCGCCGTGCCGGCGAAAGTGATGTCCCAGTGGCGGCGCGGCACGCCCAGCGTCCCCGCGCCCATCATCGCCAGCACGAACACCGCCATGCCCAGTCCGAACAGGTACGTTTGCCACTTCGCCAGCGTTGGCATGATCAGCTCGCGCTGGAACAGCGTCGGGATCAGGAAATAGGTGAGCGACATGAACGCGAGCGTGGTGCCGATCACCACCGTGGCGTGGAAGTGCCCCGGCACGTAGATGGTGTTGTGGATGAGCATGTTGAGCTGCTCGGTTCCCATCATCACCCCTGAGATTCCACCGAGGAAGCCGAAGCCGAACAGCGACATGAACATGCCCGAGAACACCGGGTTGCCCCAGGGCGCCTTGCGGATCCACTCGAACAGGCCCCGGGTGTAGCCCTTCGCGCGCTGCGCAACCTCGATCGCGCCCGGCACGGTCAGGCCGTGGATCATCGACGCGAGCACTGCCAGGTACATGGCATAGCTGGTGTTGAAGACTTTCCATTCCGTGCTCAACCCCGGGTCCGCCAGCAGATGGTGGGCGCTGGCGAGCTGCAGGAACAGGATGTAAAGCAGGAACGCGGTGCGAGAGACGCGTTCCGACAGCGGTTTGGCGCCGAACACGATCGCCGCGATGGCATACCACACCGCCACGTGCGCCGAGACGTTGATCTGCTGCGACGAATGGCCGAACGCCCACCAGATCGTGCGGTACATCAGGGGATCGATGTGCTTGATATAGCCGGTGGACCAAAGGAAGGTCGGGATCAGGATGATCGCCCCCGAGGCGATGGTGAAGATGGCGATGATGCAGGCGGTGAGCGCGCCAAAAGTCACCAGCGGAATCGAGCCTTCGTAGGTCTTCTCCGCCTTCGCCACGACCAGCGTCCCCAGAAAGACGAAGCAGCCGATCAGCGCCCCCACTGCGAACAGGATCAGCCCGAGGTAGAACGCCGGATGGCCGGGCAGCGGCACGTAGGAGGTGAACATCACCGTCGAGGTGCCCGCGAACACGGCCACGTTTACCGTCACTGCGCCGATCAGCATGAGCGCGAAGCCGAGCCATGCCATGCGCGGCGTCGCCAGGCGCGACTTCAGCAGCGTCGAAGAACAGAAATACAGGATCGCAATCTCGAAAAAAATGACCCAGAACGCGAGCATGTCCAGTCCATGCACGGTCAGGGCGATGTAGAAGTTGTCGGCGTCGATCAGGTGCACCGCCTGCCAGCGGGTAAGCAGAATGAGCAGAGCAAGAACGCCGCCCACGAGCAGCGACACTACTGCGGCAACCGCATTCACCTTGATCAGCGTCTCAGCCGACTGGTGGAATTGCAGGCCGGTGCGCGGGCAGGTCCGGAAAAGTGCCGTGGTTGCCATGTTCGAGCCTCCCCTATTTGACGTAGAGCCTGCTCACCATCGTGTGATGGTTGATGCCGCAGAACTCGTTGCAGATGATGGCGTAGGTGCCGGCGCGGTTGGGCGTCACGTTGACGACGTGCTCGTAGCCGGGCAGCACCTGGATGTTGATGTTCTCCGGCTGCAGCGAGAAGCCGTGCTGGTAGTCCATGGCGGTGAGATGCAGGCGGTAGGTCTTGCCTTTCTCCAGCTCGAGGATCGGCCACCATTGCCAAAGCCGCGCGATCAGGTAGACGTCGCTGCCGGCGGGCGGTTTTACCACCGGAATCTTCTGCTCGGTCTCCTCGCGCACCTTGTACTGGTCGACCATCGCCTGCGCCTTCTTCGAGAACATGTCGGGCGTGGTGCGGTAGGTCTCGGCGGAAAGGTTCTGTTTTCCGTAGATATGCCAGAACGGCATCATGAAAAACATCACCAGGCACCAGACGAAGGCAATGACGATCCAGACCAACTCGACGCTGTGGACGGGCTCCTTCCACCACAATCGCTGTGCGGGCGGCAGTATGGCGCTCATCGGGGCATCTCCATGAAAAGGTCGGTGAAGACCGTTTTGCGATGGTTCATTTGGCGATCGGGATGCCGACGATCTCCATCACACCCCATACGATGTAGATCACGGTCGGGACGGCAACACCGAGAAACAACAGCAGGAACGGGTTTTCGAGGATTTGCTGCATGACCGGGACGCGTTCTTCGGCCGCGGCGGTGGGGTGAGTGGATTCAGCCATGGCGTTGCTCTCCTGTACCGGGGTGTGCCCCGTTGTGGTTTGCCTCGGTGCGAATCTACGCAGTGCCGAACCAAAAGAATTTGACCTGGATTAAATCTGGACCAGCTTCTGCAGAGGGTTTGATTCAGATCAAACGGCACCACAGGGCG
This sequence comes from Gammaproteobacteria bacterium, assembly GCA_041496705.1. GTDB lineage: Bacteria > Pseudomonadota > Gammaproteobacteria > Burkholderiales > SG8-39 > VBDM01. The sequence continues at coordinate 30,813 of JBGQFD010000025.1, forward strand.
TCAAACGACAGTTGCATCCATGCTGCAGCGCGTCCAATCCGCCGGCCAGTGGCTTTTCCTCAGGATCGACGCGGCGTTCAATGCCGCGTTCGGCGACCGCCTCAATCCGCTCTACTACCTGGGCGCGATCAGCTACTGGATGTTCTGGCTGGTCATCGCGAGCGGCCTTTACCTCTACGTCTTCTACAGCACCGGCGTCGATACGACCTACGCTTCCGTCGAAGCGCTGACTCGTGGACAGTGGTACCTCGGCGGCGTGATGCGCAGCCTGCACCGTTACGCGTCGGATGCGATGGTCCTGACCATGCTGCTGCATCTCGCGCGGGACTTCGTCTTCGATCGCTATAGAAGTTTCCGCGCCTTTGCGTGGATTACCGGCGTCGTGCTGCTGTGGCTGTTGTACGCTTCCGGCGTAAACGGCTACATGCTGCCCTGGGACCGGCTCGCGCAATTCGTGGTGACGGCCACCGCGGAATGGTTCGACGGCCTGCCGGTATTCCGGGGCGTCCTGGTGCGGAATTTCATATTGCCCGAGGCGATCAGCGACCGGTTCTTTTCGCTGCTCAGCTTCCTGCACATCGGCATTCCGCTCGCGGCACTGGCGATTCTCTGGGTGCACACTCAGCGCGTTCCGCGCGCGAAGACCACGCCGCCGTGGCCGCTCGCGTTCGCCTCGCTCGGCGCGCTGCTCGTGCTTTCCCTTCTGCGGCCGGCGTTGTCGCAGGGCCCGGCCGACCTCGGTCGCGTGCCTCTCGAACTCGACTTCGACTGGTTCTATCTCGCCGCTTACCCGCTCATCTACCGCTGGTCGCCGCAACAGCTCTGGCTGCTAGTCGGCGGCTTCACCGTTCTGTTGCTGCTTGCGCCGTGGCTGCCGCCGAAGCGGCGCAGCCGCGAAGTCGCGGCGCAGATCACGCTGCACCCGGGCAATCGCACCGTCGCCGCACGCGAAGGCGAAACGGTGCTCGACGCCGCGCTGCGCCAGGGTGTGCCGCTGCCGTTCGAATGCCGGAACGGCGGCTGCGGCGTGTGCAAGTGCGCCTTGCTGAACGGCGAGCTCGATTACGGTCCGTATCAGAAGTCGGCGTTGCCGGATGCCGAGCGCGCCGCGGGAACGTTCCTCTCCTGCTGCGCCACGCCGCTCTCGGACATCGAGGTCGAGTACGAGGAAGGCGCGGCAAGGCGCGAGCACGCCAGGTCGTACGCGGCGCGCGTCGAGAAGCTGGAGCGCCTCACGCCCGACGTGATGCTGCTGCGGCTGCGTCTCGAAGGCGGTGAGCGCATCAGCTTCGCCGCCGGGCAGTTCATCGACATCATCCTGGAGGACGGCGAGCGCCGCGCCTATTCTTTCACGACCGCGCCGCAGGAGACCGAAGTCGTCGACCTGCACGTGCGCCTCGTGCCCGGCGGACGCTTCACTACGCAGGTGTTCAGCACCATGAAGGAAGGCGATGCGCTGCATTTCGAAGGACCACTCGGCGTCTCGGCGATCCGCGAAGGCAGGAAACCGCTGATCTTCGTCGCCGGCGCAACCGGATTCGCGCCGGTGAAGAGCATGCTCGAATTCGCCTTCGCGAACGGACTCGAGCGCCCGATGATCTTCTACTGGGGGGTGCGGCGCCGTTGCGATCTTTACATGGCCGGGCTGCCGGAGCGTTGGCAGCGCGAACACGACAACTTCAGGTTCGTTCCGGTGCTGTCGGATCCGGCGCCAGAGGATGAATGGAAGGGACGCACCGGGCTCGTTCACGAGGCGATCCTCGCGGATTTTCCCAGCCTGGCGGGCTTCGAGATCTACGCCTGCGGCTCGGTGAAGATGGTGGAAGCGGCGCGGCCCGCATTCATCGCACAGGGGCTCGCCGAGGATGCCTGTTTCTCGGACGCCTTCGTTGCCGCGGCACGGCAGCCGGTCTGAGACTCGCCGGTCGACGCGTCGCGCCGCAAGGTCAACGGTGCGGCGGCGCGCGGCGTTGTTCCTTGCGGACACCGCCTGCCATGCCGCGCCTTGCCTGCCCCGAAGAACCCCGGGTCACGCTGCACGTGGTGCAGCGCGGGCGGGCGCGCTCGGCCTGCTTTTCCCGCGCGGACGACCGCGTCGCGTATCTCGACGCGCTGCGCGCATGCTCGGAGCGCGAACGCTGCGCGGTGCACGCCTACGCGCTGATGGGCAATCACGTGCACCTGCTGTTCACGTCCGCGCGCGCCGAAGGCGCGGCGCGCCTGATGCCGGCGCTCGCGGCGCGCTACGCGCGCCACCTGGCATCCGCCTATGGACACGCGGAAGCGCTGTGGGAGGAGCCCTACGATGCGACGCCCGTGCACGCGCGGCGGCACCTCTTGGCCTGCATGCGCTACATCGAGGAGAACCCGGTGCGCGCCGGGCTCGCCGCACTCCCGGCCGCGTACCGCTGGTCGAGCTATCGCGCCAACGCGCTCGGCGGGGACGATCCCGTGGTCACGCCGCACGTTCACTACTATTCACTCGGGCGCACGCCCTCGGCGCGCCGCTCGGCGTACGCGGCATCGTTCGCGGACGCAGCGCGCACGGGCGGGAACCCTTCGAGGCCGAAGCCATCCGCCGCGAATAGCGACTATCATTCTTGAACCATGGCGGCGGACCGCACCCTCGAGCGCTACGCGTGGCTGTCGCTGGCCGCCGCGCTATTGACGATCGCGCTGAAGACGCTGGCATGGGAGGTCACCGGCTCGGTCGGCCTGCTGTCGGACGCGCTCGAGTCGCTGATCAACCTTGCCGCGGCGCTGCTCGCGCTGGCGATGCTCAGGCTCGCCGCGATGCCTCCCGACGCCGCGCATCCCTACGGCCGTTTCAAGGCCGAGTACTTCGCGAGCGGCGCGGAAGGCGCATTCATCGCCTTCGCGGCGCTGAGCATCGCCTTCGCCGCCGTTCCGCGGCTTGCCGCGCCGCAGCCGATCGCGGCACCCGGTCTCGGCATCGCGTTGTCGGCGGCGGCCACGGCGATCAATCTCGGCGCAGCGCTCGTGCTGATCTCGGCCGGGAAGCGCCTGCACAGCATCGCCATCGAGGCCGACGGCCATCACCTGATGAGCGACGTCTGGACTTCGGTCGGCGTGATTGCCGGCGTGGCGCTGGTCGCGGCGACCGGCTGGCTGATCCTCGACCCGCTGGTCGCGATCGCCGTCGCCGTGCACATTCTCTGGACGGGATTCGTGCTGATGCGGCGCTCGTTCGCGGGTTTGCTGGATGCGGCTATCCCCAAATCCGAGCTCGCCGACATCGAAAAAATTTTCGCCGAGTATCGCAGGCGGTACGGGGTGGAATTTCACGCGCTACGCACCCGCCAGGCGGGCGCGCGGCGCTTCGTCTCCTTTCACCTGCTCGTACCCGACGCCTGGCCGGTCGACCGCGCGCACCAGCTCTCCGAGGAGATCGAGGAGCGCATCCGCTCGCTCGTTCCCCAGGCGATCACCTTGAGCCACATCGAGCCGATTTCACAGCCCGCCTCCTACGACGACATCAAGCTCGAGCGCTGGTAGGGCTACTCGAGCTTCACCCCGGCGGTGCTGATGACCTTGGCCCACAGCGCGTAGTCGTGGCGGATGAGCGAATTCAGTTCCTCGGGGCTGCTCCCCGAAGCGATGCAGCCCTGGGCGAGCAGGCTCTCCTTCATCTCCGGCGTGGTGAGCAGGGCCGCGGCGTCGCGCTGGATCTTCGCGACGAGCGGCGGCGGCATGCCGGCCGGCCCGAGCAGCGCGTACCAGAAATCGATCTCGTAGCCCTTCAGCCCCGCCTCCGCGGCGGTCGGGACGTCCGGAAGCGAAGGGTAGCGGCTGCGGCCCGCCACCGCCAGCGGGCTCAGCTTGCCCGCCTTGAAATGCTGGAGGCCGGTCAGCACGGCCACGTAGCTGATCTCGATTTCGCCGGCGAGAATAGCGGTCATCGCCGGCGCGATTCCCTTGTAGGGCACGTGAACCATCTTCACGCCGGTGAGCTGCATCATCAGCTCGCCGGCGAGGTGCACGGGCGTGCCGACTCCCGAGGAGCCGAATCTCACGGCGCCGGGGTGCGCGCGGGCGTACTCGATCAGCCCGGCCAGCGTCTTTGCGGGAAACGCCGGGCTCGCGATCACCACCATCGGCGCCGACCCGACCAGGGTGATGGAGCTGAAGTCCTTGTTGATGTCGAAGGGCAGCTTGCCGTAGAGCGCCGGGTTGCTGGCGTGGGAGGAGAACGCCATGATCATGGTGTAGCCGTCGGGCGCGCTCCTCGCGAGCAGCTCGGTGGCGATGTTGCCGCCAGCGCCGGCGCGGTTCTCGACGAGCACCGGCTGGCCCCAGCGCTCGCCGAGCTTCTGCGCGACGATCCGCGCGATGATGTCGGTGCCGCCGCCGGGGGGAAAGCCGACGATCATGCGCACCGGCCGCGCGGGAAAATTCGCGCCGCCGGCGCCGGTCTGTGACCAGGCGGACGGCATCCACGCCGCAAGCGTCGCGGCGGCCATCAGGGTCAGGACTGCGCGCATGCGGCTCTCCTCCCGTGATCGGGGTTTCGGGTCATCGTATGTCATCCGACGCGCAGCGTCGAGCCGTCGTGCGCCGAGCGCAGGATCGCCTCGAACACGGCGACACCGTGAACCTCGTCACCGCCGCTCACGGCGAGCGGACGGCGCTCGAGCGCAGCCAGCGCGAAGTGCTCGAGCTCGGCGCGCTCGGTGCTCGCCGCCTCGAAGCCGAGGACCTCCGGCGGACGGTGCCGGTGCAGGTTCTCGCGATCGATGGTGCACAGCTTCAGCGGCCAGGTGCCCAGGTGTTCGACGCCGCCGACCTCGGCCCAGCCGTTGGAGCCGAACACCTGCAGGCGCCAGGTCTCGGCGGTGGCGATCACCGTGCCGAGGTAGCCGCTCGCGCCGCCGGCGAAGTCGAACAGCATCACCGTCGTGTCGTCCAGGCCGAAGTCGCGGACGGAGCGCCGGCTCCGCGCATGCACCGATTCGATCTTTCCGGACAGGTAGAGCATCGCGTCGACGAGGTGCACGCCGCGGCCGGTCATGCCGCCGGCCGGCGCTTCCTCGCGGCTCTGGCGCCAGTGCCCGCTGCCGAAGCGGTAGGCGCTCGGCCCGCAGAAATTGCCCTCGATGTGCAGCAGTTTCCCGAGGCGCCCGTCGCCGAGCCTCCGGCGGATCTCCTGCAACGCCGGCTGGAAGCGCCAGTTGTAGCCCACCGCGAGCGTCACCCCGCGGTCGGCGCAGGCGCGCACCGCGGCCTCGGCCTCGCGCGCGGTGAGCGCCAGGGGTTTTTCGCAGAACACGTGCTTGCCCGCAATCGCCGCGGCAACGATCTGCTGCGCGTGCAGCGTGTGCGGCGTGGCGAGGACCACTGCGTCCACGCCCGGATCGGAGAGCAGCGCCTCGTAGCGCTCGCGAAGCGCAAAGCCGTGCCGCGCGGCGAAGTCGCGCGCCTTGTCGGGGCTGCGCGTCGCGCCGGCGACAAAGCGAATATGTTCGCTGCCGGCGACGCTCGCCACCAGGTTCTGCCCCCAGCGGCCCAGGCCGACGATCGCCGCGCGGATCACGGATCGCCTTCCGCGACGGCGCCCGACCACGGCGACATCACGTCGCTCATCCCGCAGCGCTCGCCCGTCGATGCGTTGTCGAGCACCGCGCTCGGGCAGGCGAAATTCGTCGGGGTGGTGAGCAGTTCGGCGGAGTGCACGGGAAATTTCGCGGCGAGTGCACGCTTCACCGCCTCGGGCAGCCGCGGGTCGACTGCGACGAGCTCGCCGCCGCTCGCGTCGATGCGCGGCTGGTGAAACGCGTCTTCGAGATTCATGCCGTGGTCGACGAGGAAGGAAGCGACTTGCAGCACCGCGGGGAAAATCTTGCGCCCGCCCGAGGCGCCGAGCGCGAACCACGCGTGACCGCCGCGGCAGGCGATCGCCGGGCACATGTTGGTGAGCGGGCGCCGCGACGGTCCGAGCGAGTTCGGCCCGCCCGGGCGCGGGTCGAACCACATGATGCCGTTGTTCATGAGGATGCCGCTTTCCGGCAAAACCACCTTGCTGCCGAACACCGAGAGCAGCGTCTGCGTCAGCGCCACCATGTTACCGTCCCGGTCGATCGCGTTGAGGTGGGTGGTGCTGGTGGCCGAGCCGCCGTGAGCGTTGGCGTCGGCGGATTCTCCCATCGCCTTCAGGCGCTGCGCGTAGGCTTCGCGCAGAACCTCGGCGTAGGCGACAAAGGCGTCGGCGCGCGGCCCGCCCGATTCGAACCTGTGCCCGGCGAGCCGCTGCAGTGCCCAGGCGAAACTGGGGCCGGCGGTGAGCTGCGGGGCAGTCGAAAACGTCGCTCCGCGATATTCGCATTCGATCGGCGCGACGACGCGGGCGCGGTACTCGCGCAGATCTTCCCCCGAGAGCACGCCGCCCATCGCGCGCACGTCGCGGGCGATCGAGTCGGCGATCTCGCCTTCGTAGAAATCGCGGCGCCCGGATCGCGCGAGGCGGCCGAGCGTCTGTGCGAGCCCGGCGAGCCGCAGCCGGCGAAGCGGCGCGTCCTGCGGCGTGACCGGGGGCATTCCCGACGGGAGCCAGACCCCGCGGGTCGACGGATAGCGCGAGAGTTCCACGCCCAGGGTCGCCACCTTGAGCGTGAGATACCAGTCGACCGCGATGCCCTGCTCGGCGAGGCCGATCGCCGGCTGCAGCACACTCGAGAGGCTTTGCGTGCCGAAGCGCTCGAGCGCGAGGCCCAGGCCGTCGACCTGGCCGGGCACGGCGAAGGAGAGCGGACCGTGGACGTTGCGGTCTTCCTTCACCGCGGACCAGGCGAAGAGGTCGCCGGCGGTGCCGCCGATCAGAGAGAAGGCGGCGGCGTCGAGCCCGCGCGGCGAGACCGGGCCGAAGTCGATCACATGGGTGCGGTTCTCCTTCGCGAGA
>JBGQFD010000026.1:0-35085 GCA_041496705.1 Gammaproteobacteria bacterium
CAATATCGACCGGTTTTTGCGCCGAGTCCGACGGGAAAAAATCGACGCCGACCTGCTGGGCGAGTGTCCGCAGCTGCTCGATCGCCGCCGGCCGGTGGACGTCGCAGGAGACGAGCAGCGGCTTTCTGCCGCGCTCCGCGGCGAGCAACCGGGCGAGTTTCGCCGCGGTGGTGGTCTTGCCCGAGCCCTGCAGTCCCGCGAGCAGGATGACCGCGGGCGGCACGACCGCGAGGTCCAGGGCCGCGTTCTCCCCGCCCATCATCGTGGCGAGCTCGCGGTGCACTACGCCCACCAGCGCCTGCCCGGGAGTGAGGCTGCGGATCACGTCCTGCCCCAGCGCCGCCTCGCGCACGCGCGCGATGAAATCGCGCACCACCGGGAGTGCCACGTCCGCCTCGAGCAGCGCCACGCGCACTTCGCGTAGCGCCTCGGCGATGTTGCTCTCGGTGAGGCGCGCCTCGCCGCGCAGCGTCTTGACGACCTTCGAGAGCTTCTGGGTCAGGTTGTCGAGCACGGGAGAGCGGGCGAAAACCGTGGTGTAAACTGCGCGGATGCCGGCAATTCTACTCTACGCGGCTGCGTCGCTCCTCTACGCGGCGCTCGCCTATCACTTCTGGCGCACGCGCTGGCGCGCGCAGGGCGCCACGCGGATCGCCTCCTGGGAGCGCGGGGCGATCCTCGCGCCGTTCGCGCTGCACAGCTGGCTCGTCTACGAGATGCTGTTCGCGCACGCGGAGCTGCATTTCGGCTTCGGGCAGGCGCTGTCGGTGATGCTGTGGCTGTCGGTGCTGCTCTATTGGAGCGAGAGCCTGTTCTTCCCTCTCGAGGGTATGCAGGCGCCGATCCTTGCCTTGGCCGCCGTGTGCGCGCCGCTGCCGGCCCTGTTTCCCGGCATGGCGAGTCCCGCGTACACACATTCGACCGAGTTCCGCATGCATCTCGCGCTCGCCATGATCGCCTACGGCATGTTCACCATCGCGGCGCTGCACGCGCTGCTGATGACGCTGATGGAGCGGCGCCTGCACGGAGGCGCGCTGGTCGGGCCGTTCGCAGCGCTGCCGCCGCTCCTGACGATGGAGCGGCTGCTGTTCCGCGTAATCCTCGCCGGATTCGTTTTCCTGACGCTGACGCTCGCCACCGGCATGGTGTTCTCGGAAACGCTGTTCGGCCGGGCGATGAGGTTCGACCACAAGACGCTATTCGCGGTCGCGTCCTGGTTCATCTTCGCGGCGCTGCTCGCCGGCCGCCGGTTATACGGCTGGCGCGGGCGCACCGCGCTGCGCTGGACGCTTGCCGGCTTCGCCGCGCTGCTGCTCGCCTACATCGGCAGCCGTTTCGTGCTGGAAGTCATCCTGCGGCGGGGACTCGCCTAAGGGGTTCTGAATAGGGCTATACTGGGTTCGCCTTCGTCACCCGATGGAGGGCGGGCACATCTGCCGCCCGCGCCCGACTTGAACGACATTCCTCTGGCAGCGCAGTTCGCGGCACTCGCGCTCCTGCTGCTCGTGTCCGGTTTTTTCTCGATGGCGGAGACCGGCATGATGGCGATCAACCGCTATCGGCTGCGTGCGCTCGAACGTCTCGGCCATCGCGGTGCGCGCCTCGCCTCGGAGCTGCTGCGCGATACCGACAAGCTCCTGTCGGTGGTGCTCGCCGGCAACACCCTGGTGAACGCGGCTATTACCATGCTGGTCGGCGTGATCACCATCGGCTTGTTCGGCGAAGACAAGATCGTCCTCGGCGGCGCTACCGTGGTGGTCGCGTTCCTGATCCTGGTGTTCGCCGAGATCACGCCGAAGATCGTCGGCGCACGCTACCCGGAGCAGACCGCGCTCGCGGCGAGCTACGTGCTCAAACCGCTGGTGAAGGCGACGGCGTGGACGCTGTGGGTCGCCAACCTGTTCGTGCGCTTCCTGTTGTGGCTGCTGCGCGTCCCCACGGAGCGGCGCGTGCAGCAGCGACTGTCGATGGAAGAACTACGCATGCTCGTGCTCGAATCCGGACAGTTCATGCCGAAGAAGCACCAGAGCATCCTGATGAACCTGTTCGACCTGGAAGCCATCACCGCCGAGGACGTGATGACGCCGCGAGCGCAGATCGAGGCAATCGATCTCGAGGCACCTGCAGAAACCATCGTCGCGCAGTTGAGCACGGCGTACCACACGCGCCTTCCGGCCTACCGCGGAGAGCTGGGCAACATCGCCGGTATCCTGCACCTGCGCAAGGTGCTGCACCTGATGCAGGCGAAGGAGCTCGACCGCGCCGCGCTTGCCGGGCTGCTCGCCGACCCGTACTACGTCCCGGCCGGCACACCGGTGTTCACGCAGCTGCAGTACTTCCAGGAGAACCGCCAGCGCATCGCCCTGGTAGTGGACGAATACGGCGAGCTGCAGGGGTTGGTGACGCTGGAGGACATCATCGAGGAGATCATCGGGGAGTTCACCACCAGCGCGCCGGTGAGATCGGCCATCGAGCCCTGGAACGAGGAAGGCAGCGCGCTGGTCGAGGGCTCGAGCCTGCTGCGCGAGTTGAACCGCAAGCTCGGGCTGGCGCTGCCGCTCGACGGTCCCAAGACCCTCAACGGTCTGATCCTCGAGCACCTGCGGGACATTCCCGAGGCCGGGGTGAGCGTCAAGATCGCCGCGGTGCCAATGGAAATCGTGCAGACGCAGGATCGCGTGATCCGTACCGTGCGCCTGTTCCGCCCGCATCCTTCGGACCTGGCGCAAGCCGCCTGAGCATGGCGGCAGCCTTGGCGCGAGGACATTAGCAAGGCACTTTTCCTCGCCCTCCTAACTGAGGATTTACGTCCTCGCTTCAAAGTGATACGAAACACATCTGAGACTTTACAAAAGACCGGCGTGAATGCATCATCGGCGTACGCGATCCGCCCGATCCGGGCGGAAACGGCGCTGACCGGAATCTTCGGGGTCGCGGCCGAGCACACGGACTAGGGCAGGAGACACCGCTATGGCAACCGCAGCTGCCGCCAGGGTCAAGGAACTCCAATACAGCTGGGAGGGCCGGGACAAGGCCGGCAAGGTGGTCAAGGGCGAGATTCGCGCCGCGGGCGGCCATGTGGTCAACGCGACGCTGCGCCGGCAGGGCATCATCGTCACCAAGGTCAGAAGGCAGCGCGCCCGCAAAGGCGGAAAGGTCTCGGACAAGGATGTGTCGCTGTTCACCCGCCAGATGGCCACCATGATGAAAGCCGGCGTGCCGCTGCTGCAATCCTTCGACATCGTCGGCAAGGGTCACGCCAATCCCGCGGTGGCGCGGCTGCTGCTGGAACTCAAGACCGAAGTAGAAACCGGCTCGTCCCTCGCCGCCGCGTTCCGCAAGTACCCACTGCATTTCGACGCCCTTTACTGCAACCTGGTGGCAGCGGGCGAACAGGCCGGTATTCTCGAAACCCTGCTCGAGCGGCTGGCGAGCTACAAGGAAAAGATCCTCGCGATCAAGTCGAAGATCAAGGCGGCGCTGTTCTATCCGATCGCGATCATCGCCGTCGCGTTCGTTATCACCGCGGTGATCATGATTTTCGTGATCCCGGCCTTCAAGCAGGTGTTCTCCAACTTCGGTGCCGACCTGCCCGCCCCGACGCTGTTCGTGATGGCGATCTCGGATTTTTTCGTGAAGTACTGGTACCTCATCTTCGCGGCCATCGGCGGCGGCGTGTATGGTTTCTTCGAGCTGTGGAAGCGCTCCGTCCCGATGCAGATCTTCATGGACCGCCTCATGCTCAAAGTGCCGGTATTCGGCGACCTGGTCAAGAAGTCCACCATCGCGCGCTGGACGCGCACGCTCTCCACCATGTTCGCCGCGGGCGTTCCGCTGGTCGAAGCGCTCGATTCGGTCGGGGGGGCCTCGGGCAACTACATCTATCTGATGGCCACCAAAGATATCCAGAGGAAAGTCAGTACCGGCACGAGTCTGACGACCGCGATGCACGAATCCAACGTGTTTCCCAGCATGGTGGTGCAGATGGTGTCGATCGGGGAAGAGTCCGGCGCGCTCGACTCGATGCTCAGCAAGGTCGCGGACTTCTTCGAAGCCGAGGTCGACGACTCGGTCGAAGCGCTGTCCGCGCTGATGGAACCCATGATCATGGTGGTGCTGGGCGTGCTCATCGGCGGCATGGTCATCGCGATGTACCTGCCGATCTTCAAGCTCGGCCAGGCGGTGTAGCGTCCACCCTCATGCGAGCGAAGGGTTGCGGTCCCGCCGTAACCCCTTTTGCTTGACCTCGTGACGGATCTGATTGGTACGCTCGCCCACCCGGCAGTGTTCCCCTGGGTGTGCCTGGCGCTCGGACTTGTGGCCGGTTCCTTCCTCAACGTCGTCATTCACCGGCTGCCGAAAATGATGGAAAGAGAGTGGCGCGAGCAGTGCGCGGAGCTCGCGCTGGTCGGGCAGCCGGCCTCCATTCCCGAGGCCAAGGGAGAGCCGTACAATCTTTTCGTGCCGCGCTCGCGCTGTCCCGCCTGCGGCCACGGGATCACCGCCCTCGAGAACATCCCTCTCGTGTCCTGGGCGGCGCTGCGCGGCCGCTGCTCTGCCTGTCGCACGCGCATCAGCGCCCGCTATCCGCTGGTCGAACTCCTTGCAGGCGGCGCAGCCTGGTTCTGCGCGACCCGCTACGGCGCGGGCGTCGCCGCGTTCGCCGCGATGGCGTTCGTCTGGGCGGTGGTTGCCGCAAGCGTCATCGATTTCGACACCCAGTTACTGCCCGACGCGATCACACTGCCGCTCCTGTGGCTGGGTCTGATCGTCAACCTCGGCGGCGGCTTCGTCGACCTGCGTTCCGCGGTGCTGGGGGCGGTCGCGGGATACCTTTCCCTCTGGAGCATCTACTGGATCTTCCGGCTTGCGACCGGGAAGGAGGGCATGGGCTTCGGCGACTTCAAGCTGCTCGCGGCGATCGGCGCCTGGTGCGGATGGCAGGCCCTCCCGCTCACCATCCTGCTTTCGTCGTTCATCGGCGCGGCCGTGGGTATCGTCCTCATCGTCTTCGCCCGGCACGGCCGCAGCGCGCCGATCCCGTTCGGGCCTTACCTCGGCGCCGCCGGCATCGTTGCTTTCTTCTGGGGCCCGCAGTTGACGCGCCAATACCTGAACCAGTTCATGTGAAGCCGTTCGCCGTCGGACTCACTGGCGGGATAGGCAGCGGCAAGACTGCGGTGGCCGAGCTGTTCGCGAGGTGCGGCGTGACGATCGTCGACAGCGACGCCATCGCCCGTGAGCTGACGCGTTCCGGGGGCCCGGCGATTCCGGCGATCCGCGCCGAGTTCGGCGCGGGTGTCATCGGCGCGGACGGCGCGCTCGACCGCGCCGCGATGCGCAGGCTGGCGTTTGCCGATCCCGGATCCCGGCGAAGGCTGGAGGGGATTCTGCACCCGATGATCCGCCGTGAAAGCGAACACCAAGCCGGGGACGCCGCAAGCCTCTACGTCATCCTGTCGGTGCCCCTGCTCGTGGAGAGCGGCGTAGACCGGTCTCGCTACGCCCGCGTGCTGGTCGTCGATTGCACCCGGGAGCAGCAGATCGAGCGGGTGAGGCGACGCAGCGGCCTGTCGAAGGAGGAGGTTCGCGGGATCCTCGCCGCACAGGCTTCGCGCGAGCAACGCCTGGCTTGTGCCGACGACGTGATCGACAACACCGGCCCGCCGCAGGCCCTCGATCCCCAGGTCGCCCGCCTGCACGAGAAGTATCTGACGCTCGCCGCCGGATGAAGGATGACGTCATAGCCTCGCCCGTTGTCAATTCCTCCCGAATGGGTGAGAATCGCCCGGGCTATCCTGAGATCGACGGCCTTTCCGAGTCGCGGGCGTCACCGTGATCACCTACGAGTATCCGCTGAACGAACGCATCCGGACGCTGCTGCGGCTAGAGGATCTGTTCGACCGCGCCGACCACTTCTTCACCAAGGAAGACTACCCCGAGCATCACGCTGCGCTGCTGACCCTGTTCGAGATTCTGGAGGTCGCGGGCCGTGCGGACCTGAAGTCGGACCTGCTGCAGGAACTGGAGCGCCAGAAACAGGTGCTGCTGGGGTTCCGCAACAACCCGCAGATCGCCGAGAACGTGCTCAACGAGGTGCTCGCCGAGATCGAACGCGCCAGCGCTGCGCTGTTTGCGATGACCGGCAAGATCGGCCAGCACCTGCGCGAGAACGAATGGCTGATGTCGATCAAGCAGCGCACTAATATCCCCGGGGGTGTCTGCGAGTTCGACCTGCCCTCCTACCATTTCTGGCTGCACCGCGACAGCAGCGGGCGCGGCTCCGATCTGCGCGCGTGGTTCGCGCCGATGCTGCCGATCCGCAAAGCCTCCGCCATCGTGCTGAAACTCCTGCGCCAGGGCGGCAAGCCGATGAAGCACATCGCTCACCAGGGTGCGTACTCGCAAATGCTCGGCGGCAAGCTCTCGCAGATGGTGAGCATCAAGCTACCGCGCGGTTCGCAGTTCATCCCGGAGATCAGCGCCAACCGCTATGCGCTCAACATCCGTTTCGCGAGCTTCGGCACCGAGGCGCGGCCGCGCATCTGCGATTCTGAAGTGGAATTCGAACTGACCTTCTGCAACCTTTGAAGCGCGCTCCGCCCACCCGGTTCGTGAGCTGCCCGCGCTGCGGGGCGCAGGTGGATTGGGTGGCGGAGAATGACTACCGGCCGTTTTGCTCGGAGCGCTGCAAGCTCATCGACCTGGGTGGCTGGGCGATGGAAAAGTTTCGGTTACCGTCGAGGAACAGAACGCCGCGCCGGATGCGGAAAAGCAGGACTGAAAAAGCGCGATTCAGTCCTGCCCTTCCTCCCACGCTCCCCGCATCATGGCGATGCCGTGTGCGCCACAGGTCCGCGCGTGGTCGAGATCCCGCGACGTCATCCCGCCAAGCGCATAGACAGGAATGCTCGCGCCTGTGGTGATTTCGCGATACCGCCCCCACCCCAGCGGCACGGAATCCGGATGCGACGGGGTCGCCCGGACCGGACCAAGTACGGAAAAATCGACGCCGAGCGCCTCTGCGAGGCGCAGTTCTTCAATCGAGTGGCACGAGGCGCCGCACCAGGCAATATCGGGACGGACTACGGCGCGGCGCAACTGAACGGCAGTGAGATGTACGCCGTCGGCACCGGCCTCGCGCGCGAGCGCGTCATCGGCGTTGACAAGCACCTTCGCGCCGTGAACGCGGGCAAGCGCCACGACGCGTCGGACCAGGTCTTGCAGCGGCTCTCGGCCAAGGCTCTTTTCGCGGACCTGCAGGAGCTTCAGCCCGCCGTGCAACCTTGCTTCGAGCCGAGACACGAAGTGCTCCACGCCGAGCTCCCCCGCGCGCGAGATCGCGTACTCGCTGGGGAGCTGCAGGCCGCGCAGCACCGGGCCGTTGGCCGGAAGCAGCGGCTCGACTCCGACCGAGTCCGGCTGCTGCCAGGCGAGCGCCTCGTGCTCGAGCGCGCGCGGCTCTCCGCGCCAGGTGAACACGCGGTGAAAATGTAAGCGCACGCTCGCGTGCGGGTAGGCAAACGTCCGCGTGATCCAGGGGTGGGCACGCTTGATCTCGACACCGAGCTCTTCGCGGATTTCACGCCTGAGAGCATCGACTATCGGCTCGCCCGGCTCGACCTTCCCGCCGGGAAACTCCCAGTAGCCGGCGTAGACCTTGCCGCGCGGGCGCCGCGCCAGCAGCACCGCGCCGTCGTCGCGCAGCAGCACGGCCACGGCAACGTCTACCGGGTCAGACATCGGGTTCGACGAAGCTATCGCCGGGATGCGCCGGCAGGGGCAACGCGGCCTGAATAGTCGCGCGCGAACTGCCACGCCACGCGGCCGCTGCGTGAGCCCCGCTGTAGCGCCCATTGCAGCGCCTCCTGGCGCGCCCTGGGGATTTCGCTTTCGCGGCAGCCGAGCACCTCGAGCCAGTGGCTGACGATTTCCAGATACTCGTCCTGGTCGAACGGGTAGAAGGAAATCCATAGTCCAAAGCGCTCGGAGAGCGAGATCTTTTCCTCCACCGTCTCGCCTGGATGGATTTCCTCGCCGAGATGCTTCGTTTCCAGATTTTCCTGCATATACTCCGGCATCAGGTGGCGACGGTTCGAAGTCGCGTATACCAGGAGGTTGTCGGAAGTCGCGGCGATCGATCCGTCGAGGACCACCTTGAGGGCCTTGTAGCCAGCCGCCTCGGAAGCCTCGAAGGACAGGTCGTCGCAGAACACAACGAAACGCTCCGGCCGCTGCGCGACCTGCTCGACGATGTCGGGTAGGTCGATGAGGTCGTGCTTTTCCACTTCGATCAGCCGCAGGCCCTGCTTGTGGTACTTGTTGAGCAGCGCCTTGACCAGCGACGACTTGCCGGTGCCGCGCGCACCGGTGAGGAGCACGTTGTTGGCCGTGCGGCGCTCGACGAACTGGCGGGTGTTCTGCTCGATCAGGCCCTTCTGCCGGTCGACGCGGTGCAGATCCGAGAGTTTGATGCGATGCAGGTTCGTGATCGGCTGGATGAAACCGTGGCGCGAGGTCCGGCGCCAGCGGAACGCGGTGCTCGCCTGCCAGTCCACGGCGCGCGGCACGGGCGGCACCAATGCCTCGAGGCGCTCGAGCAGCGTTTCGCCGCGCTTGATCAACCGTTCGAACTCCGACATGGCGGGATCCCTAGGTCCTGTACTCGGCATTGATGGTAACGTAATCGTGCGACAGGTCGCAGGTCCAGACGGTGGTTTCGGCCGAGCCACGATTGAGCACGACGCGAACCGTGATTTCGCTTTTCTTCATTACGCGCTGCCCATCTTGCTCGCGGTAACCCGGAGCACGTCCTCCGTTTTTCGACACGAGCAGGTCATCTAGGTACAACTCGACGCGGCCAACGTCGAGATCTCGGATCCCGGCGTTGCCGATGGCAGCGAGCAGCCGCCCCAGATTCGGGTCCGAGGCGAAAAACGCGGTTTTCACCAGCGGCGAATGGGCGATCGCATAGGCGACGCTGCCGCACTCGGCCTCGTCCCTGCCGTTTTCCACCCGCACGGTGATGAATTTCGTGGCACCCTCCCCGTCACGCACGATCGCCTGCGCGAGCCACTGGGACACCTCGAGCACTGCGTCGCGCAGCGCCGCGAAGGCTGGACCGTCGGTTTCACCAACCGGCGCCGTGCCGGCTGTGCCGGTGGCGATCAGGACGAAGGAATCGTTGGTGGAGGTGTCGCCGTCAACGCTGACACGGTTGAAAGAGCGCGCTGCGGCGTATTCGACGATGTGCTGCAGCACAGCCTTTTCGACCGCGGCGTCAGTGGCCACGAAGCCGAGCATGGTCGCCATATCCGGCCGGATCATGCCGGCTCCCTTTGCGATCCCGGTAACGCTGGCGGATTTGTCTCCGAGCTGAGCGCGGCGCGACCGTGCCTTCGGCACGGAATCCGTCGTCATGATGGCCTCGGCAGCTCGCATCCAATTGTCCTCGTGCAGGCCGGCGATACAGGCGGGCAGGCCGGCCAGGATTCGCTCCAACGGCAGCGGCTCCATGATCACGCCGGTCGAAAACGGCAGCACCTGGCGGGAACCGCAGCTCAGCAACCGCGCCGCCCCGTCGCAGCTCGCCCGCGCCCGGGCCAGCCCCTCTCGGCCGGTTCCGGCGTTGGCATTGCCGGTGTTGACGAGCAGCGCCCGAGGCGAGGGATCGGATGCGAGATGCTCTTTCGCCACCTGCACCGGCGCCGCGCAAAATCGATTCTGCGTGAATACGCCCGCGACGCTCGAGCCTTCGGCGAGCGTCATGAGAAGCAGATCCTTGCGGCCGGATTTGCGGATCCCGGCCTCGGCGACACCGAGCTTCAGGCCCTTGACGGGCAGCAAGTCCTCCGGCCGTGGAGGAATAAGATTGACGGCCATCGAAGGAATTCAGCTCAGGCGGCCGTGGCAGTGCTTGTATTTCTTTCCCGATCCGCAGGGGCAGGGATCGTTGCGGCCGATCTTGCCCATCTGCCGCACGAAGGGTGCGGCCTTCGGCGCGGCCTCCGCGGCCGACTCCGCTCCGGCGAGCGCTTCTTCATACCCGGCGTGCTGATACTGGACGTTCTCCACCGCCGGTGCCCGTACCGCCTCTGCCTGCTCGACTTGTTCGCGGTTTTGGAACTCCGCCATCATGAGCGTACGCGTGACTTCCAGCTTGACCGATTCCACCATGCCGCCGAACAGCTCGAACGCCTCGCGCTTGTATTCCTGCTTGGGGTTCTTCTGCGCGTAACCGCGCAAGTGAATCCCCTGACGCAGATGGTCGAGCGCGGCGAGGTGCTCCAGCCAGTGATTGTCGAGCGTCGAGAGCAGTATGAGGCGCTCCACATGATGCACGGCGTCCGGCGGATTGCCCGCCATCTTGCGGACATAGGCTGCGTGGGCCTCCTTGATTGCGCGCCCGAGCAGCGCACCATCATCCAGACTCGGGTCGCTCTCGAGCCATTTCGACAGCGGGAGCTCGAGCCGGAGCTCCGCGGTATACACTTTTTCCAGGCCCGGAATGTCCCATTGCTCTTCCATGCTCTCTTCGGGAACGTGAGCGCGGAAGAAGTCGGTCACCACGCCCTCGCGCAGCGACTCAATCTGGTCTGATACATCCTGCGATTCGAGGATGGAATTTCTCAGGTGATAGATTTCGCGCCGCTGGTCGTTGGCGACGTTGTCATATTCGAGCAACTGCTTGCGTATGTCGAAGTTGTGCGCCTCGACTTTGCGCTGGGCACTTTCGATCGAACGCGTCACCAGGCCGTGCTCGATCGGCTCGCCTTCGGGCATCCCCAGGCGCTGCATGATGGCGTTGACGCGCTCGCCGGCAAAGATCCTCAGCAGCGGATCCTCGAGCGACAGGTAGAATCGCGACGAGCCAGGGTCTCCCTGCCGGCCTGACCGGCCGCGCAGCTGGTTGTCGATGCGCCGCGATTCGTGCCGCTCGGTGCCGATGATGTGCAGCCCGCCGGCGGCGATGACATGGTTGTGCAGCGCCTGCCACTCGCGGCGCAACTGCTCGATCCGGCGCTCCTTCTCCGCCGCGTCGAGGTCTTGCGTCTCGCGCACGAGGTCGACCTGCTTCTCAACGTTGCCGCCCAGGACGATGTCGGTGCCGCGGCCCGCCATGTTGGTGGCGATGGTGACCACCTTCGGCCGCCCGGCCTGCGCAACGATCTCCGCCTCGCGGGCGTGCTGCTTGGCGTTCAGCACCTGGTGCGGGAGCTTCTCCTTCTGCAACATCCCGGCAAGCAGCTCGGAATTCTCGATCGACGTCGTTCCGACCAGCACCGGCTGCCCGCGCGCATGGCAGTCCTTGATGTCGTTGATGATCGCCTTGTTCTTTTCGGTGGCGGTGCGGAACACCTGGTCGTTGCGATCCTCCCGGACCATGTCCATGTGTGTGGGAACCACGACTACTTCCAGTCCGTAGATTTCCTGGAACTCGTAGGCCTCGGTGTCGGCGGTGCCGGTCATGCCGGCGAGCTTGCCGTACATGCGGAAGTAGTTCTGGAAAGTAATCGACGCCAGCGTCTGGTTCTCGCTCTGGATGGAAACGTTCTCCTTCGCCTCGATCGCCTGGTGCAGGCCGTCGGACCAGCGCCTGCCAGGCATGAGCCGGCCTGTGAATTCGTCGACGATGATGACCTCGCCCTCCTGCACCACGTAGTGCCGGTCGCGGAAAAAAAGGTTGTGCGCTCTCAGAGACGCGTTGAGATGGTGCATCAGGTTCACGTACGCCGGCTCGTAGAGACTGCGCCCGTCGGGCAGCAGGTCCGCGCGGGCGAGAAGCTTCTCGGCGTGCTCGTGCCCATCCTCGGAAAGCAGCACTGTATGGTTCTTCTCATCGACATGAAAATCGCCCGGCGCAGCTTCCTTTTCCTGGCGCTTCAGGAGCGGCGCCACCTTGTCCATGCGCTGGTAGATCTCGGTGCGGTCCTCGGCTCGCCCGGAAATGATGAGCGGCGTGCGTGCCTCGTCGATCAGGATGGAGTCGACTTCGTCGACGATCGCGTAGTTCAGACCGCGCTGGAAGCGGTCGTGCACCTGCATGGCCATGTTGTCGCGCAGGTAGTCAAAACCAAACTCGTTGTTGGTGCCGTAGATGATGTCTGCGCCGTACGCGGACTGCTTGGCGTCGTGCGGCATCTGGGTCAGGATCACTCCGACCGTTAGTCCCAGAAACCTGTAGATCTTCCCCATCCATTCGGCATCACGGCTGGCGAGGTAGTCGTTGACCGTCACGATGTGCACGCCGCGCCCGGTGAGTGCGTTGAGATAGGCCGGTAGAGTCGCCACCAGCGTCTTGCCTTCGCCGGTGCGCATCTCCGAGATCTTGCCATCGTGCAGGACCATGCCGCCGATCAGCTGAACGTCGAAGTGGCGCATGTTGAGTACGCGCTTTGCCGTCTCGCGGACCACTGCGAACGACTCCGGAAGAAGCTCGGCAATCGCGGCTTTCTCCGCTTCGGAACGCAGCTCCGCCGCGCTCCCCTCCATCCGCTTGGCAAGTCGAGCGCGCAGTTCCGGCGTCTTGGCGGCGAGCGCCTCGTCCGAGAGGGCGGCCATCGAGGCTTCGAACGCGTTGATTGCGCGCACCGACTTGGCGTACTGCTTCAAGAGCCGTTCGTTGCGGCTGCCGAAAATCGCCTTGAGGGCGCGGGAAATCATCGGGGAATGACTGCTGTGGTGCGCAAAAGTTCGAAGTCTACCATGCCGGAAAAGGGCTTCCGGCGCGGGAACGGAGGCAGCGCGGGCAGCGCAGGAGCCCCCGGGGCGGGTCTAGCGCGTGGCGGCCTGCAGGAAACGGATCGGGTTCTGCGCCACGCCGCGGTAGCGCACCTCAAAGTGCAGGTGCGGTCCGGTGGCGCGCCCCGTCGACCCGGATTCGCCGATCTTGCCCCCGCGCTGGACCACGTCGCCCTCCTTCACCAGCAGGCGCGAGCAGTGGGCGTAACGCGTGGTGAAATCGTTTCCGTGGTCGATCTCGATCATGCTGCCATACTGGTAATGCGACCCGGCGTAGGTAACGACGCCGCCCGCAGCGGCGAACACCGGAGTGCCGGCGTCGACCGGGAAATCCGCACCTTCGTGCATGGCGAGCATGCCGTTGAACGGGTCGATGCGCCAACCGAAGCTCGACGCGCTCCAGGCGGCATCCACCGGCGGGATCGTCGGCATGAGTTTCTTCTTCACCTTGGCATCGAATAGCTGCGACTCCAGGATTCCCAGGGAATCGGTGCGGTTCTCCATCTGCCGGGAAAGCTGATCGAGGTGCCGGTTCAGCTCGGCCATCGAAAGATCCTGCGGCGGGATACTCGATACGGCGCCTCCCCGTCCGGGCGGTTCGTTGAAGCGGAATTCCTGGGGCTTGAGCCCTGCGAGGGCCGCAAGCCGCTCACCCAGAGCGTCCAAACGCATCAGCTGCGCCTGCATCTCCCCGAGCTTGACCGCCATGGCGTTGAGGTTCTCGCGGAGAAACTCCTCGGTCTTCTTGCGCTGCTGCTCCTGCGCCGACACGACGAGCGAATCCAGCATCGGCAGTTTCGTTTCGGTGGCGTGGCGCACGGTTATCCAGAAGAGCCCCAGCGTCAGGGCGAAGACGAGCAGCGTGGCAAGCACCGCACCCCCGACCAGATGCCTGGTCGTCAGGGTCAGCGATCTTGACCTGGCCAGCCGGCTCGAAACCAGAATAATATGCATGCAGCCTTCCTAGGGCGACCCTCTATGCATTCCAAGAACAGGCATCCTGAAAACCCGTGTACGTTCCTGACCCAGGCCGACGGCGTCGCAGCCTTGATGCCGCAGGCCCGTAGACTGATCGAGCTGCGCAAGTTGCTGGCCGCAGCCTTGCCACAGGCCCTCGCGGATTCGTGCTC
Source organism: Gammaproteobacteria bacterium (assembly GCA_041496705.1). GTDB lineage: Bacteria > Pseudomonadota > Gammaproteobacteria > Burkholderiales > SG8-39 > VBDM01. Next base: position 13,872 of record JBGQFD010000026.1, read on the forward strand.
CGTCGCTAACTACAAGCAGGGAAAGGTTGTTCTTTTTGCCGTTAACGGCGCGGTAGCTGCCAAGCTGAACCTTCTGCGCCCATCGCTGCAGCAGCACCTCGCCAAACGAGGGGTCGAGATTACCGGAATGGATATACGAGTGCAACCCCTGCAGGATCGCCGGCAACTCGTTGAAAAACAATCGAAATTAAGCCCAGAAACGGCAAAAACCCTGCACGCCCTCTCCGAGCAACTCCCTGATTCTGAACTGAAACATGCAGTCGCCCGGCTCGCCGAGCGAGCCGCGAAGTAAGCACGGGGTCAAACGAGCACAACGACGCGTTCCAGGATCAATAATCCGAATACCAGCAGGGCGACGAGCAGCGCGTAGGTCAACACCCGCATGGCGAAGCGCAGGTACCTCCGGTCGCGGGTGACGAGGAACAGGACCAAGCTCGCCACGGTGACGAGCACCACGAGGACTGCGGCAAGACGAAGCAGCAGCATGGCCGGCGGCCACGCCGCTCAGGCGGCGGGCAGGGCGAACAAGCGCAGCAGCGCCACCGGCGCATCTTCCTCGCGCTCGAAGGTCACCCATTCCCACGCGCCTTCCTGGGCGAGCGCAGCCCGCAACAGGCGGTTGTTGAGTGCGTGGCCGGACTTGTGGGCCGAAAACGCGCCGATCAGGGGATGTCCGATGAGGTAGAGATCGCCGATCGCGTCGAGCAGCTTGTGCTTCACGAATTCGTCCGTGTAGCGCAGGCCTTCGGTGTTCAGCACGCGATATTCATCCACTACGATGGCGTTGTCCAGACTTCCGCCGAGAGCAAGACCTGAATCGCGCAGCGCTTCCACCTCCTGGATGAATCCGAAGGTGCGCGCCCGGGCAACTTCCTTGACGTAGGATGTATCGATGAAATCAACCGTCGCGGTCTGCGCCGAGCGCTCGAACGCGGGGTGGTCGAACTCGATCGAGAATGACAGCTTGAATCCGTCGTAGGGCTCGAAGCGCGCCCACTTTTCCCCGTCGCGCACTTCCACCGGCCGCTTGATCCGGAAAAACCGCTTGGGCGCAGGCTGCTGCTCTATGCCGGCGGACTGGATGAGAAACACGAACGGCGCCGCGCTGCCGTCCATGATCGGTACTTCCGACCCGGTCAGGTCGACGAACGCGTTGTCGATCCCGAGCCCGGCAAACGCGGACATGAGGTGCTCGACGGTCGCGACGCGTGCGCCGCCAGCCTCGAGCGCGCTGCACAGGCGCGTATCGGTGACCTTGAACGCGTCGGCGACAATGTCGACTGGTTTCGACAGGTCGATACGCCGGAACACGATCCCTGAGTTCGGCGGCGCCGGCCGCAGAGTCATGGCGACTTTTTCACCCGTGTGCAGGCCCACGCCAGTGGCCCGAATCACGGATTTGAGGGTGCGCTGCTTGAACATGCGATCAGTTCCGCTGCAGTCGAGCAGATCGCTGCAGCCCGTTGAAGAGTCGGGATTTTAGCACGACGGCCGGCCCACCGACCCGGATTTCCGGTGAGCCGACGCGCAGCGCGCTCAGTGTGGCCGCTTGCGCAGATACGCCGGTATGAAAGCGACGGTCCGGATCAGCACGGGGTCGGTGCGAGCGGGCAGTCGCATGCCGGCTCGGGCAATCAGCGGCCTGCGCAGGAAACGGGGCATGCTCGGTCTCTTGGCTGTGCTCATGGTCCTCCCTCGTGCGGAATCAATCGGCCTGCTTGCGCAGGAATGCCGGAATGTCGTACTTGTCGACGCCGCTGTTTTCCAGCGCCTCGATGGTCGACGCCCGGTTCTTGCGGATCACCGCGGGCATCTCGTCCAGCATGCGGTAGTCCACGCCCGTCACCGGCAAGTTGTCGGTGCCGGTCTTTCTCACGAGCTGCGGCTTCGACTGTCGCGCCGCTTGCGGATGTCCGAGCCCGGTCGCCACCACCGTAACGCGCAGATCCTCGCCCATGCTCTCGTCGTACACGGCCCCGAAGATGATGGTCGCGTCCTCCGCGGCAAAACCGCGGATGGTGTTCATCACCTCCTTGGTCTCGCGCAGCTTGAGACGCGATTTGTCCGCGGTGATGTTGACCACAACCCCGCGCGCGCCCGAAAGGTTCACCCCTTCGAGAAGCGGGCAGGCAACAGCCTGCTCGGCGGCGATGCGTGCACGATCCACGCCTGAAGTCGAAGCCGAGCCCATCATCGCCATGCCTTGTTCCGCCATCACCGTACGCACGTCCTGGAAATCGACGTTGATGAGACCGGGCACGTTGATGATCTCCGAGATGCCCGCGACGGCGTTCTTCAGCACGCTGTCCGCCGAGGAGAAGGCCTCCTCCATCGAGACGTCGTCGCCGAGCACCTCCTCGAGCTTCTCGTTCAGGATCACGATCACCGAGTCGACGTGCTGCGAGAGTTCCTCGATGCCGATTTCGGCGGCCTGGATGCGGCGCACGCCCTCGAAAGAGAACGGCTTGGTGACGACGGCCACGGTGAGGATCCCCATTTCCTTCGCTACCTCCGCCACCACCGGCGCGGCGCCGGTGCCGGTGCCCCCGCCCATGCCCGCAGTGATGAAGGCCATGTGCGCGCCGCGCAGCGCATCGGCGATCTGGTCGCGCGCCTCGAGCGCTGCGGCGCGACCGGCTTCGGGCTTCGCGCCCGCCCCGAGCCCCGTCGATCCAAGCTGGATCTGGTGCTTCGCCTGGCCGCGCGACAAGGCCTGCGCGTCGGTGTTAGCGGCGATGAACTCGACGCCGGCGACGCCGTTCCTGATCATGTGATCGACGGCATTTCCGCCGGCGCCGCCGACACCGATCACCTTGATGACGGTACCGCTCAGAGTGTTTTCGACAATTTCAAACATACCTGCCTCCTTCCGGGGTGAAGTGAGAAACGACTGCCCGCCTGCCACTGAGAAAATTCAGAGGTTGCGTCGCGGCTATTCGCGCATCCTTCTGTTCAGTACTGTTTAGAAATTCCGTTGCAGCCATTCGCGCATCCTTCCAAGAACTTGCCTGAAAGAACCGCCCTGCCGGGCAATCAGCCCTCGCTGCGTTTGCACCACGCCTTCGAGCAGCAGTCCCACCGCGGTCGCGTAGCGGGGGTTGCGTACCACGTCGGAGAGGCCGCCGGCATAGCGCGGAATGCCCAAACGGACCGGCATGTGGAAAATCTCCTCACCGAGCTCGACCATTCCCTGCATGACCGACGAGCCGCCAGTGAGCACCACGCCGGAGGAAAGCAGTTCCTCGTAGCCCGAATCGCGCAGCACCTGCTGGATGAGCGAGTACAGCTCCTCGACGCGAGGCTCGATCACTTCGGCGAGCGTCTGCCGGGATAGCATCCGCGGCGGCCGGTCGCCAACGCCGGCGACCTCGATCATCTGTCCGGCTTCCGAGAGCTGTCTGAGCGCGCATCCGTGGCGCACTTTGAGATCCTCGGCCTCGGCGGTCGGCGTACGCAGCGCCATGGCGATATCGTTGGTGATCTGGTCGCCGGCGATGGGCACCACCGCCGTGTGACGGATCGCGCCTTCGCGGAACACGGCGATGTCGCTGGTGCCGCCGCCGATGTCCACTAGGCATACGCCGAGCTCCTTTTCGTCCTCGGTGAGGACGGCGAGCGAGGAGGCGAGCGGCTGCAGGATTAGATCGTTCACTTCGAGCCCGCAGCGGCGCACGCACTTCACGATGTTCTGCGCCGCCGAGACCGCGCCGGTGACGATGTGCACTTTCACCTCGAGCCGCACGCCGCTCATGCCGAGCGGTTCGCGCACGCCGTCCTGGCCGTCGATGATGAATTCCTGGGTGAGAATGTGCAGCACCTGCTGATCGGTCGGGATCGGCATCGCGCGCGCAGTCTCGATCGCGCGCTGCACGTCGAGCGGTGTGACCTCCTTGTCCTTGATAGCCACCATCCCGGTCGAGTTGAAGCTCTTGATGTGGTTGCCCGCGATCCCGGTGAAAGCGCGCTCGATCTTGCAGTCGGCCATCAGCTCGGCCTCCTCCAGCGCGCGCTGAATGGCGCTGACGGTCGCCTCGATATTTACGACCACGCCCTTCTTCAGCCCCTTGGATTCGTGGCTGCCCATACCGATGATGTCCATGCGTCCGTCGGGCATCAGTTCAGCGACGATGGCAGCGACCTTCGAAGTGCCGATGTCCAGCGCGACGATGAGATTCTTGTTTTCCCTGGCCATGTCAGGCTCGATTCGGCACGGCTTTCCTGAAATCGTGTTTTTGGGAATCGGGGACTCGCAGCGCGAACCCGTTGGGATAACGCAGATCGACGTAGTCGAGGTTGCGGCCAAGCTTTCCCAGCGTTTGCGGGTACGCAGCGACGAATTTCGCGAGGCGATCCTCGAGACTGTCCTTGTCCGACTCGCGCCCCAGCTGGACCGCGAGCCCGTTGGAGAGCCTCAGCTGCCAGGCAAAGCGCGGGCTGAGCGCGACCCGCTGCGGCTGGAGTTCGAGCGGCGCGAGCAGGCCGCGAAACGCCTGGTAGCGGTGCGCGATCTCGCCTTCGGTACCCGCCGGACCGGAAAACAGCGGCAAGGTCGCGTCGCTGCGCCCCGTGAACAACTCGCCGTGCGTGTTGACCAGGGACGCGTCCTTGCCCTGCCCCCAGCGCGCGAGGGCCACATGCTCTTCCAGTGTCACTTCCAGCAGATCCGGCCACAGGCGGCGCACGTCGGCGCGACGCACCCAGGGAATCGTCCTGAACAGGCCGCTTATTCCATCGAGATCTACGGTAAAGAACGTGCCTTCCACCCTCCCTTGGAGCGCATGCACCACGTCTGACTGGGCGACCTGCTGCAGATCGCCCAGCACGCGCACGGTGCGCAGCGGGAATGCGCGGGATTCGATCAACACTCGCCCGCCGCCATAGACGAGGAGCGCGAGCGCGAGCGCGAACAGGGCGTTCGCCGCGGCGTTGAGCAGGCGCGGACTATCCCACACGGGCGACTCCGCGATCGGCGGTTTGCGCGAGCTCGAGAATGCGCACACACAGGTCCTCGAACGAGGTTCCCGCATAGCGGGCAGCCATGGGCACCAGAGAGTGGTCGGTCATCCCCGGGGAGGTGTTGACCTCGAGGAAGTAGGGTTTGCCGGAACGATCGAGCATCAAGTCGACGCGCCCCCAGCCGTTGCAACCGAGCGCCCGGAAGGCACGCAGCGCCTCGTACTGGATGACGCGCTCGGCGTCCGGCGGCAAACCGCAGGGGATGATGTAGCGGGTATCGTCGGCGGTGTACTTGGCCGCGTAGTCGTAGAACTCGCGCGGCGTCTCCAGCCGGATGAGCGGCAGCGGCACGTCTCCCAGCACGCCCACAGTGAGTTCGACGCCGTCGACGAAGGATTCGGCGATGACCAGCCGGTCGTAGCGCGCGGCAAGCGCGTAAGCGTCTGGAAAATCGCCGGCGCTCTTGACCTTGGTCATGCCGATCGAGGAACCTTCGTTGGCCGGCTTCACCATCAGCGGCAGCCCGACGCACGCGGCAATCGCCTGGAAATCGCTGCTGCTCGCGAGCAGCTCGCTACGAGGGGTCGGAACTCCGTACGCTTGCCACACCAGCTTGGTGCGCCACTTGTCCATCGCCAGCGCACTTCCCAGGACCCCGGAGCCGGTGTAGGGGATTCCCAGCAGTTCGAGTGTCCCCTGGATGGTGCCGTCCTCGCCATAGCGGCCGTGCAGCGCGATGAAGACGCGGTCGAAACGCTCGGCCATGAGCGCGTCGATGCCGCGCTCGGCGGGATCGAAGGCGTGTGCGTCGATACCGCTGCGTTTCAGCGCCGCGAGCACCCTCTTGCCGCTGTTGAGCGACACCTCGCGTTCGGCCGAACGCCCGCCCATCAGCACGCCGACCTTGCCGAAGCCGCGCGCGCTCATACGCCGTCCCCGACGACGCGCACTTCTGAAACGAGCTCGACGCCGAAGCGCGCCTTGACCTGCGCGCGCGCGTGGTCGATGAGCGCCTCGATGTCGGCCGCGCGCGCCCGGCCCTTGGGGTTGACGATGAAATTGGCGTGCTTCTCCGAAATCCGCGCCGCGCCGACCGCGTAGCCCTTCAACCCGCAGGCCTCTATGAGCCTGGCGGCGTGATCGCCGGCCGGGTTGCGGAAGACCGAGCCGGCGTTCGGCAGTTCAAGCGGCTGCGACGTGATGCGCTGGGCGAGCAGGTCCTTGATACGCCGGCGCGCGCGCTTCGCCTCCCCGGGGCGAAACCGCAGCCAGGCCGCGGCGAACCATTCGTTCTCGCCGAGCTTTGCGGCGCGCAACTCGACGTGCCGGTAGCCGATTTCGAATTGCGCCGGTGAACGTTCGCTTGGCTTGCCGGCGCGCGAGATCGTCAGGACCCGGTCGACGACGTCCCAGGTTTCCGACCCGTAGCAGCCCGCGTTCATCGCCAGTGCTCCGCCGATGGTGCCCGGCACCCCGGCGAGGAATTCCGCGCCCTCGAGGCCGTGCGTCGCGGCAAACCGCGCCACTTTGGGGCAGGCGACGCCCGCTTCTGCGTAGATCAGCTCGCCTTCGAAGCGCAAGGCTGCGCGGGTGCTGTGCAAGAGAAGCACGGTGCCGCGGAAACCGCCGTCGCGCACCAGCAGATTGCTTCCCAGCCCGACGCAGCACACGGGCTCGCCGCCGGGAAGCGTCTTCAGAAACACCGCGAGGTCCGCCAGATCGGCCGGGGCGTAGGCGCGCGCAGCGACTCCGCCTGCGCGCCAACTCACGTGCTTCGCCATCGGTTCGTTGAAGCGCAGGGTACCGCGCAGGACGGCGGCGGGTTGGCCGATGGGCTCGGTCATCTTCATCTTCCAACCCTGGCCAGCGCCTGCGGCACGCTGCCGATCGACCCGGCGCCCATGGTAAGGACGACGTCGCCGGGTCGGACGACCTTGCGAATCGCAGCAGGCATGTCGGCGATGTTCTCGACAAACACCGGCTCGGTCTTTCCCGCGACGCGGATCGCGCGCGCGAGCGAGCGCCCGTCAGCAGCAACGATCGGCGCCTCCCCGGCCGGGTAAACTTCGGCGAGTAGCAGTGCATCGCAGCCCGACAGCGTCTTGACGAAATCCTCGAAGAGATCTCGGGTGCGCGTGTACCGGTGCGGCTGGAACGCGAGCACGATGCGCCGCCCCGGGAAGGCGCCGCGCGCTGCGTCGAGCGTCGCGCGTATCTCAACGGGGTGATGCCCGTAATCGTCGATCAGGGTGAAACTCCCCAGCGCCCTTCCGACCGGTGCTATCGGAATTTCGCCGAAGCGCTGGAAGCGTCTGCCCACACCGCGGAACTCGGCGAGCGCCCTCGCGATCGCCAAGTCGGCGACACCCAGCTCGGTCGCCACTGCGATCGCGGCGAGCGCGTTCTGCACGTTGTGCCGCCCGGGCAGATTGAGGACGATCTCCAGCGGCCCGGAACCTTCGCGAAGCACCCGAAAGCCCATGCGCTCTCCCGCGACGATATCGACTGCGCGCACCATCGCATCCTCGCGCAGTCCATAAGTCACGACGGGCTTGGTGACCGACGGCATGATCTCGCGCACGTTTGCATCGTCGACGCACAGGATGGCGCTGCCGTAGAAGGGAAGGTTCTGCAGGAAGGCCCCGAACGCCTGCTTCAGGCGGGCAAAATCGTGCTGGTAAGTTTCCATGTGGTCGGCGTCGATATTGGTGACGACCGCCGCCACGGGTTGCAGGTGCAGGAACGAGGCGTCCGACTCGTCGGCTTCGACGACGATGAACTCGCCGGTGCCCAGCCTGGCGTTCGACGCGGCGCTGACCAGCCTGCCGCCAATGACGAACGTCGGATCGAGTCCACCCTCCGCGAGCACGCTTGCGACCAGGCTGGTCGTCGTGGTCTTGCCGTGCGTACCAGCGATGGCGATTCCGCGCTTCAGGCGCATCAGCTCGGCGAGCATCAGCGCCCTCGGGACCACCGGGACGCGCCTCGCCTGGGCGGCGACGATCTCCGGATTGCCGGAACTCACGGCCGAAGACACCACCACCACGTCGGCCGCGGCGATATTGGCGGCGTCGTGCCCCAGCACCACCTTCGCGCCCAGCCCCGCCAGGCGCTCGGTCGCCGCGTTCGCCGCGAGATCCGAACCACTCACCTGATAGCCCAGATTGAGCAGCACCTCGGCGATGCCGCTCATGCCGCTACCGCCGATACCGACGAAATGAATATGCTTGACCTTGTGCTTCATCGCGCAAGATCCATGCACACCTTGGCGACCGCCTCGGTCGCACCGGGGTTGCCGAGGGAGCGAGCCCGCTTTGCCATCTCGCAAAGGCGCCCGCGATCGAATCCGGTGATGAGGCCGGCCACGCGTTCGGCGTTCAGGTCCTGCTGCTCGAGCAGTACCGCGGCGCCGGTGCCGGAAAGAAACCGCGCATTGCTCGTTTGGTGGTCGTCAACGGCGTGAGGGAAAGGCACTAGCAGGCTGGCGACGCCCACCGCCGCGATTTCGGCGACCGTGGTCGCGCCGGCCCTGCAGATCACCAGGTCGACGTCCGCGTAGGCCGCCGCCATGTCGTCGATGAAGGCGAGCGCTTTCGCCTCGACGCCGGCGGTGGTATAGGCCGCGCGTAGCGAATCAAGGTGCTGCGCTCCCGACTGGTGCGTCACCAGCGGCCTCCGCTCGCGCGGCAGGAGCGCGAGCGCTTCAGGCACCACTTCGTTCAGAACGCGTGCGCCCAGGCTTCCGCCGAAGACCAGCACGCGCAACGGGCCAGAGCGCGCCGCATAGCGAGCCTCAGGCGCAGGGATCCCAGCAATCTCCGGCCGCACCGGATTGCCGGTCGCCGTGGCTCGCTTCAGTGCCCCCGGATACGCGCATAGGACCCGGTCGGCAAGCCTAGCGAGCACCCTGTTGGCAAGGCCCGCAATCGAATTCTGCTCGTGGATCGCGAGCGGCTTGCCGAGCAGCACGGCCATCAAGCCCCCCGGAAACGAGATGTAGCCACCCATGCCGAGGACAACGTCGGGTCGCACCGCGAAGATCACGCGGGCGCTTTGCCAGAAAGCAAGAAGCAGCCTCGCCGGCAGCAGCAACAAGGCGAACAACCCCTTGCCGCGCAAGCCGGAAAAACTCACATGAGCAAGGTCGTAGCCATGCTTGGCCACCAGAGCCGCTTCCATGCCAGTTCTCGATCCCAGCCAGACAATCCGCCAGCCCGACCGGCGCAGGAAGTCGGCGACCGCAAGCCCGGGGAAGACGTGCCCGCCGGTGCCACCCGCCATGATCATGATGGTTCGCGCCATGGGCCGGCTACACCAGTTGTATAAGTTGCCGGTCTTAGTTCCAGCACAAGGCGGACTGCGCTCGCATTAGCCTTCACTGAAATCGCCATGTTCATGCGGGCACTCCCCGCATGAGCTGGCGATTTTCCCAGTCGATACGGAGCAGGACAGCGAGCGCCGTGCAGTTAGCGAGCAGGCCGCTGCCGCCGAAGCTCATGAGCGGAAGCGTCAGGCCCTTGGTCGGGAGCACGCCCATGTTCACTCCCATGTTGATGAGCGTCTGCACCGCGAGCCAGACGGCGATGCCCTGCGCGACGAGCGCCGCGTACGGGCGCTCGAGCACGACCGCCTGGCGGCCGATGGCGAAGGCCCGAAGCACCAGCCACGCGAACAGGACGATCACCGCGAGCACGCCGGCAAACCCGAGTTCCTCGGCAATGACGGCGAGCAGGAAATCGGTGTGCGCCTCGGGCAGGTAGAGCAGTTTCTCGACGCTCGCTCCCAGCCCGACGCCGAACCACTCGCCGCGCCCGAATGCGATCAAGGCGTGCGACAGCTGGTAGCCCCGGCCGAACGGGTCCGACCAGGGGTCCATGAAACCGAAGATGCGCTGCATGCGATACGGGGAGAACAGCACCAGCAGAACGAAGCCCAGTGCCATCATCGCCAGCAGTGCGGCGAACCACCTCGCATTCATGCCTCCGAGGAAGAGGACCGCCGTCGCTATGGCGGTGATCACCACGAACGCCCCGAAGTCCGGCTCGCGCAGCAGCAGCCAGCCGACCACCAGCATTACCGCCAGCATCGGAACCAACCCGTGGCGCAGGCTGCGCATCAGCGCGAGCTTGCGGACCGTGTAGTCGGCCGCGTAAAGGACGACGAACAGCTTGATGAACTCGGAAGGCTGCGCGCTGGCAAATCCCAGCGACAGCCAGCGGCGCGCGCCGTTGACTTCGCGCCCGAACCCGGGGACGAGCAGCAGTACCAGCAGCGCAACGCCAAGCAGGAACAGCCACGGGGCGAGCTGCTGCCACACTCGCAGCGGCACCTGGAACACCAGCATACCGCCCACCGCCCCCACGGCGATGAAAAAAGCGTGCCGCTGCAGGAAATATCCCGCCTTACCGCCGGTGAACTTGCTCGCCTCGGCCATCGAAATCGAGGCCGAATACACCATCACCATGCCGATTGTGAGCAGCAGCAGCGCCGCCCACAGCAGGCTGCTGTCGTATTCGGCGAGCGCCGCGCGCCCGGGGCTAATGCTGCGCAGCATGCAGCACCCGTTCGACCGAAGCGCGGAACATTTCCCCGCGATGCTTGTAGTCGCGGAACATGTCGAAGCTCGCGCAGGCCGGGGACAGCAGCACCACGTCCCCGGGGCGCGCTGCGACCGCGCTTCGGGAGACGGCTTCGTCCATGCTCAAGGCGTGAATAACCGGGACGCCCGTGCCTGCGACCGCTGCCTCGATCAAGGGGGCGTCGCGACCGATCAGCACCAGGCTGCGCGCCGAGCGTGCCACGGCGTCCTTGAGCGGCGTGAAGTCCTGGCCCTTGCCCTCGCCGCCGGCGATGAGCACAGTCTTGCCGCCGCCCTGGGCGATCCCGTCCAGCGCCGCTACCGTTGAGCCGACGTTGGTGCCCTTGGAATCGTCGTACCAGCGAACGCCGGAGCCTTCGCCCACCAACTCGACACGGTGCGGCAGACCCCGGAACTCGCGCAATGCCGCAACGAGCGGCGCGAGCGGGAGGTCCAGCGCGCGGCATAGCGCCAGGGAAGCGAGGGCATTTGCGGCGTTGTGCAGGCCGGCAAGCTTCATTTGGGCGACGGCGAGGACCGGTTCGGACCCCCGCGCCAGCCAACGCTCCCCGCCGCGCTCGACAAGACCCCAGTCGCCTTGGCGCTGTGCGGCGTTCAGACCGAAGCTCACCACCGTTCGGCCCGGCTGCGCCATGGCGAGGCTGCGCGGGTCATCCCGGTTGAGGACCTGAATTCCCTCGCCGGCAAAGATGCGTGCCTTGGCGGCAGCGTACTCGCCGATGCTGCGATAGCGATCCAGATGGTCCTCGGTCACATTCAGCACCGTGGCCCCGGCGGGTTTCAGGGAGCGCGTCGCCTCCAGCTGGAAACTCGACAACTCCAGCACCCACAGCGCCGGCAAGCGGCCGGCGTCCTCGCGACGCATGAGGACGTCGAGCACGGGCGGACCGATGTTCCCGGCGACCTCGCAGTCCGCGCCTGCGCTCTTCGCCATGGCGCCCGCGAGCGCAGTGACCGTACTCTTGCCATTGGTCCCGGTAATCGCAATCACGCGCGACTCGCTCGCGATCGCCTGGGCGAAAAGCTCGGCATCGCCGAGCACCGGCACACCAGCGGCCTGCGGCAAATCCGTCTGCGCGAGCGAGATGCCCGGACTGAGGGCGACGAGATCCACCCCAGCGAAGGTCTCCGGGCGGAACGGACCGCAATGTACAGTAGCCCCCGGCAGCGATCGCTTCAGATCGGCAAGCCGCGGCGGCTGCACCCGCGAATCGGCGACGCGCACGGCGGCTCCGCCGCGCGCCAACCATTTCGCCATCGACAACCCGGTGTCGCCCAGACCCAGCACCAGCGCCTTTTTCCCGGAGAATTTCACCGTAGCTTCAAAGTGGACAGACCGAACAGCACCAGCATCATGGTGATGATCCAGAAGCGAACCACCACCTGGGATTCTTTCCATCCGGAGAGCTCGTAGTGGTGGTGCAGCGGCGCCATTCGGAAGATTCGTTTGCCGCCGCTCCACTTGAAATACACGACCTGGATCATCACCGACAGGGTTTCGGCGACAAACACTCCGCCCATGATGAAAAGCACGATTTCCTGCCTGACGATCACCGCGACCGCTCCGAGGGCGGCGCCCAGCGAAAGGGCGCCCACGTCACCCATGAACACGTCGGCCGGATAGGCGTTGAACCAGAGAAATCCCAGGCCTGCGCCGATGAGCGCCCCGCAGAACACGGTGAGCTCCGCGGCGCCAGGGATGTATGGAAACAGGAGGTAGCGCGAGTAGTCGATGCGACCGGTGACGAGCGCGAACACGGCCAGCCCGCCCGCTACCATCACCGCCGGCATGATCGCAAGCCCGTCCAGGCCATCGGTCAGGTTCACGGCGTTGGACGTCCCGACGATGACGAAATAGCTGAGCGCGATGAATCCGAATACCCCGAGCGGATAGGCGACGTTCTTGAAGAAAGGTACGATCAGGTCGGCCTTGGACGGCAGCTCCATCGAGAAGCCGCTGTTCAGCCACGCGAGGAAATAGTCGAGCACCTTTCCAGTACTCGGCGCCGACACTGCGAAGGCCAGGTACACCGCGGCGACAAGACCGATCAGCGATTGCCAAAAGAATTTCTCTCTTGCCGAGAGGCCCTTCGGATTGTTCTTAACGACCTTGCGGTAATCGTCGACCCAGCCGATCGCGCCGAAACCGAAAGTCACCATCAGCACCACCCAGACGAAGCGGTTGGACAGGTCCGCCCAGAGAAGCGTGGTGATGAGTATGGCAATAAGCACCAACGCACCGCCCATCGTCGGCGTACCCGCCTTGGTGAGGTGCGTCTGCGGCCCGTCGCTGCGCACCGCCTGGCCGATCTTGTACGCCGAGAGCTTGCGGATCACCAGCGGTCCGGCAAGAAGCGAAATGGCGAGCGCCGTCAGTGTCGCGAGCACGGCACGCAGCGTGATGTACTGGAATACGTTGAAGGCGCGCACGTCCTGCGCGAGCCATTGGGTGAGCGTGAGCAGCATCTAGTGTTTCTCCCCGACCGCCGGCTCGCCGGACAACGCCTGCACCACACGTTCCATGCGCATGAAACGCGAACCCTTGACCAGCACGGCGACCCGGGGGTTCAGGCGCGCGCGAACCGCGTCGATCAATTCCTCGATCGCGACGAAATGCCGCGCGCTCCCGCCGAAGCCCTCGACCGTCGCGCGGCAAAGGTCCCCGGTCGCGTACAGTCGATCGATGCGACGCTCACGGGCGTAGCGGCCGGCTTCCCGGTGGAATTCGATGCCGCGGGCGCCGACTTCTCCCATGTCACCGAGCACGAGGATCCGGGTTCCAGAGAACCCGGCGAGCACATCGATCGCGGCACGGACCGAATCCGGGTTGGCGTTGTAGCTGTCGTCGATGAGGATCGCCCCCGACGAGGTAGTCCGGCGCTGGGACCTGCCCTCTACGGCGCGGAACGCCGCCAGCCCGCGCGCGACGGCGTCGAGACTCGCCCCCGCGGCGAGAGCGCATGCCGCCGCCGCGCAGGCGTTCAGCGCGTTGTGGCGGCCATCGACCTGGAGAACGATGCGCGCCGCGCCGGCAGGCGTGCGCAGGTCGATTTCGCTCTCTGAATCCGCGACAGCGTAGCGCGCGTTCACCTGGGCATTGCGGGCAAGGCCGAAGTCGCGTATCCGCCCCTTGGGGACCAGGCCGCGCCAATAGTCGGAATGTTCGTCGTCCGCGTTGATCACCGCGATGCCGTCCGGCTTGAGCGACGCGAGCGCTGCGCCGTGCTCGCGCGCTACCTCGACGACCGAGCGCATGAATTCCTGATGCTCGCGTTGCGCGTTGTTGACGAGCGCGATGGTAGGCGCCGCAATCGCGGCCAGGTAGGCGGTTTCGCCCGGGTGATTCATGCCGATCTCCACGACGGCAGCCGCATGCTCCGCGCGCAGTCCCAGGAGCGTCAGCGGCAAGCCGATTTCGTTGTTGAGGTTTCCCCGGGTCGCGAGCACGCGGTCGGCTCCGAAATGCGCTCGCAGGATGGCGGCGATCATTTCCTTCACGGTGGTCTTGCCGTTGGATCCGGCGACGGCGATGAGCGGGATGTCGAAGCGGCCCCGCCAGTGAGCGGCGAGGCGGCCCAGGGCAAGCCGGGTATCGTCGACGAGGAGGAGGGTAATCCCCGGTTCCCCCACGACCGACGCCGATTCTTCCGCCAGCATCGCGGCGACCGCCCCGCGCGCCGCTGCCGCCCCGACGAAACGATGCCCGTCGAAGCGTTCTCCCCGCAACGCCACGAAGAGCGCTTTGCGGGCGATTGCTCGGCTGTCCGTGCACACGGAATCGAAGACCGCGTCGCCGTTCCGCAGGCTCGCGCCGATCGCCGTCGCGGCTTCGCGCGCGCTCATCATCGACCCCACCCCGAAAGCACGCGCTCGGCCTCGAGCACATCCGAAAACGGAATCCGGAGCCCCGCAGTCTCCTGGGTAACTTCGTGCCCCTTGCCAGCGATGAGCACCACGTCGGCGGCGGCAGCCGAGGCGATGGCGTGCTCGATCGCCGCGCGTCTGTCCGCGATCCTCTGGTGGGACACCGGAACACCCGCGGCGATATCCGCGATGATCGCCGCCGGGTCTTCGCCACGCGGGTTGTCGCTCGTGATCACCACAGAGTCTGCGTGGCGCGACGCCACCGCCCCCATGAGGGGACGCTTGCCGCGGTCGCGATCCCCGCCACAGCCGAATACCAGCGCAAGGCGCCCGGCTCTCGCCCTCGCAATGTCCTTGAGCGCTACGAGCGCCTGCTCGAGGGCATCGGGAGAGTGCGCGTAGTCGATCACCGCGAGCGGCTTTCCCGATCCGCCCAGCCGCTGCATTCGGCCGGTCAGGGGCCGCAGGCCGGCGAGCGCGGCGACGGCGCGTCCGAACGGCACCCCGGAAACCAGCAAGGTGGCCAGCACCCCCAGAAGGTTCGACACGTTGAAGCGACCCAACAGCGGACTGCGGATGAGCGCGTCGCCCCAGCTGCTCTTCAAGGCGAAGGCGATTCCTTCGCCCGTCGCTTCAACCGCGTGGGCTTCGGCGTGGCTCTCCAGGCCGGCCCGGGCAGCGGCCCCAGCGACACAGCTGTATCCCGCCCGACTCACGCGGCTTCCTTCAAGCGCACGCGCCAGCTGCACGCCCTGAACATCGTCCAGATTCAGGACGGCGTGCTTCAGGCCCGGCGTCTCGAACAGCCGCCGCTTGGCCCCCGCGTAGCTCTCCATGTCCGGGTGATAGTCGAGATGGTCACGGGAGAGGTTGGTGAAGAGCGCCGCGCCGAAGGCGACACCGTTGACCCGGCCCTGGTCCAGACCGATCGACGTGACTTCCATGGCTACGCCCTGCGCGCCCTCATGCAACAACCGCGCGAGCGCGCGCTGCAGCAACACCGCGTCCGGAGTGGTGTTGACCCCCGCATCGAGCCGTCCCGGGAACCCGGTTCCGAGGGTACCGATCACGGCCGTGCGCGCGCCGCTGGCCGAGCAGGCTTCCGCGATCCAGTGGCTGCATGAGGTCTTCCCGTTGGTTCCGGTGACACCGATCGTCCACAACTTGTCGGAGGGACGCCCGTACACCTCGTGGGCCAGACGGCCGGCGAGTCCGCGCAAGTCGTCCACGGCGAGGTTCGGCACCTTCCAGCTCGGATTCCAATCGAACCTTTGCCGCTCCCACAAAACGGCTGCGGCCCCTCGTTCAAGCGCCTGCGCGACGAACTCGCGTCCGTCGCGGCGCGCGCCCGGATAGGCGAGGAATACTTCCCCGGCGGCGAGGCTGCGTGAATCGGTGGCAAGCCCGGTCACGCGCACGCCTTGCGCAGCAAGTCGCTGAAGGATGTTTTGCGGCTCATCACCCACACTCAGATGCTTTCCTTCACTTCCTCGCCTTCGGTCGGCAACTCGAGCGGCCGCATCGGCGCATCGGGCTGAACGTCCAACAGGCGCAGGGCACCCGCCATCACCTGCGCGAAGACCGGCGCTGCGACAGTTCCGCCGTAGTACCGGCCGTCGGAGGGTTCGTCGATCATTACGGCTATCATCAGGCGCGGAGACGAAGCCGGCGCAAAGCCGACGAAGGAGGATACGTACTTGTCCGCGACGTAGACGCCGTTTTCCTGCTTGTGCGCCGTGCCGGTCTTGCCCGCGACCCGGTAACCCATGATCTGGGCGCGCGGCGCCGTCCCGTTCCGGTTCACCGCGAGCTCGAGCATCGCGCGAACCGCACGCGCGGTTGCGGGCGCCATGACGCGCCGGCCCACCGGCGGTACGTCCACGCGAAGCAGCGACAGCGGCACAAGCTCACCGTCACGCGCAAACACACTGTAGGCCCGCGCGAGCTGTACTAAGGACACGGAGATTCCATGGCCGTACGACATGGTCGCCTGTTCAATCGGCCGCCAGCTCTGATAGGAACGCAGCTTTCCCGTTGCTTCCCCGGGAAAACCGAGCTGCGGCGCGCTGCCAAAGCCCACTGCCTGAAACATCTCCCACATCGATTCGGCCGGAAGGGCCAGGGCGATCTTGGCGGCTCCAACATTGGAAGACTTCTGGATGACCTGGGAAACTGTGAGCGCGCGCTCGGCGTGTGCATCGCGGATGGTCGCCGGCCCGATGCTGAAGCTTCCCGGGGCTGTCTGGATCACCGAGTCCGGCCTGACGTTGCCCGATTCGAGCGCGAGTGCGATGGTGAAAGGCTTCAGCGTCGAGCCAGGTTCGAAGGTGTCGGTGACCGTGCGATTCCTGAGCTGCGCTCCTGAGAGCCGGCTGCGATTGTTGGGATTGAAAGTCGGAAAATTGGCGAGCGCGAGAACTTCTCCAGTATTGGCGTCGACGGCCACGATGCTGCCCGCCTTGGCACGGTGGCGTTCAACGGCGGACCGAAGATAGTTAAACGCTAGGTTCTGGATGCGCGCGTCGAGTGCCAGCACCAGGTCGCGGCCGTCCTGCGCGGCATTGATCGATTCGACGTCCTCGACCGTTTGGCCTAGACGGTCCCTGATTACACGACGGCTGCCGGGCTTGCCCGCGAGCAACTCCTGGAAGGCAAGCTCGATCCCCTCCTGGCCAACGTCATCGGCACCGGTGAAGCCGAGCACGTGGGCCATGACTTCGCCGCCCGGGTAATAGCGCCGGTACTCGCGGTTCTGAAATATGCCCGGGATACGCAATACGGCGACGCGCTCGGCTGTCTGAGGAGGGATTTGCCGCTTCAGAAATACAAAGTCGCGGCCGGTGTCGGCCAGGCGTTTCTCGATTTCCGAAGCTGGAGTCTCGAGCAGCACCGCCAGACGCGCGAGTTCGAGGCGGCTCAGGCGGACATCGTCGGGAATCGCCCAGATCGATTTTACGGGGGTACTGACGGCCAGCGCCTCGCCGTTACGATCGAGTATGCGACCGCGGTTGGCCGGGATCTCGATGACGCGGCTGTAGCGCGACTCTCCCTTGGCCTGCAGGAAATCGTTGTTCAGCCCCTGCAGAAAGACGGCACGACCTACGAGCACGGCAAATCCTACGATGCACGCGACGACAAGCAAGCTCGAGCGCCACGCGGGCAACGTCAGCGCAAGGACCGGGCTTGCAGAGAATCTCATGGCGCCGCGCCTTCGCGCCGCACGATCCGAAGACGCTTGGCGTCGGGAGCACGCATGCGCAGCTGCCGACTGGCGATGCGCTCGACGCGAGCGTGCATCCCCCACGTACTCGCCTCGAGTTGAAGCTGGCCGTATTCGACACCGAGCTGATGCGAACGTTCCAGTTCCTGTTCGAGTTCCGCAAAGAACTGGCGCGCCCGGTGCTGCGACGTTACCAATCCCAGCGCGCACACCGTGAGAATGCACAGAAGCAGAAGATTGACCCGGGTCATGTCGGTGTGACCCCAGGTTTCTCGGCGACCCGCATCACCGCGCTTCTCGCGCGCGGATTGGCGGTGATTTCTTCCAACCCCGGGCGCACCGGGCGCCCGACGAGGTGCAGCTTCGGCGCCGGAAGATCGCGCGCCTTCACCGGCAGGCGGTCCGGCAACATCGGCCGGGCAGCTGTGCGCATGAAGGTCTTCACGATCCGGTCTTCCAGCGAGTGAAAGCTGATCACGACCAGCCGCCCCAGAGGCTTGAGCGTGGCAAGCGCCTGCGGGAGCGCTAGCGACAACTCCTCAAGCTCCTGATTGACGTGAATCCGTAGAGCCTGAAACGTCCGCGTCGACGGATGCTGCCCCGGTTCACGCGTCCGGACGGACGCAGCCACGAGAGCGGCAAGTTCCCGGGTCGTCCTGACAGGCCGGTCTCGCCGAGCAGCAACAATCGCCTTTGCAATCTGTTTAGCAAACCGTTCTTCGCCATAGCTGCTGACTACCTCCCTGATCTCGGCCTCGCCTGCCCGCTCCAGCCAGTCCGCCGCGCTGACGCCTTGCGTCGGGTTCATGCGCATGTCGAGCGGCGCGTCGTAACGGAAGCTGAATCCGCGCCGCGGATCGTCCAGCTGTGGCGATGAAGCGCCCAGATCGAACAGCACTCCGTCCGTGCCCGACACCCCGAGCTGGCCAAGCGAGGTACCCAATCTGCCGAACGGCGCCTGCACCGCTGCGAAGCGGGGGTCGCTGATTTTCCGGGCCACGTCTATCGCCTCCGGGTCCCGGTCCAGCGCGATCAGCCGGCCGCGCGGGCCGAGCCGGTCCAGGATCAGCCGGCTGTGGCCGCCCCGGCCGAAGGTCGCATCCACGAAGGTGCCGTCGGCGTGCAATTCGACTTGGAGCGCATCGACTGCCGAATGTAAGAGGACGGGGATATGCGCATTCGCGCTCACAGCGCAAAGTTTTCGGTGCCAGGCGGAGGGTTAGTGCCCACTTGCGACAAGGCTTTTCCGAGTCGGTCGTCCCAGGCGGCCACGTCCCATAGCTCGAAGTGGCTGCCCTGGCCCACGAGCATGATGTCTTTCTGCAGCGCGGCGAATTTGCGCAATGCCGGCGATACGAGGATCCGCCCCTGCCCGTCGATTTCAACCTCTTCGGCGAAACCAACGAGCAGGCGCTGCCACCAACGTGCCTGCTCGTTGAAGCTTGAGAGCGCTTGGATCTTCGCGCCGATCGGCTCCCAGGCAAGACTGGGATAAAGCAGCAGGCAGCCGTCGGGATGGGCGGTAAGTACCACCGCACGCCCCCCCGATTGCAAGGCATTGCGGTATCGGGTAGGCACGGCAAGCCTTCCCTTGGCGTCGAGATTCAGCTCTGTCGCCCCTTGAAACAACGGTCCCCCTCGCTGCAGCGGTGGAATGTGATTCCACAATTTCCCACTAAATTCTACTTCCTACCACTTTAGAGGAAACCTGAGGGCGGGTCAAGCTTGAAAACAGAAAAAGTTTTAGCTACAACAGTGACTTAAGAGGCCTTTCGAAGAATATGCATTATATAGTATAATACTACAACAAATTAGCATGTTACATGCTAAAGTAAAAGTAATACCTTAGATATTCAATAGGTTCGCACCAAGGTCGTGGAACACCCTCATCGGGCTCCAGCGAGCGGTGCTTAGCGCGATCTAGTGAAGGTGCTTCTTGCCGGAAGTGCCGCTAGGCCGGCTCTGCAACCGGTCCTGGGGGCCTTCGGCCGCACTGCGGGCGAACAGCTGATTGATCAGCGCCACGGCTTCGCCGATTTCGGCTTCCCCAAAGTGGCGCGACAACAGCGCCGAGACGTCATCCGCCATGCGGCGGCGTTGCATGTCGCGTATCGACTCGGGCGTTGGCCCAACAAAGACCCAGCTGTGCTCGTCCTGACCGTCCTCTTGGTAGTAGCTGACCTCGACGGCCGCCGCCTCCTCCGAGTATGGGGAGAGTGCCTGAAACGCTCCTTCGAGAGAAGACTGGAAGTTGCGGCCGACATAGCCGGTCCAGCAGATGTCGAGCGCCCGCCGGCGCCGGTCAAACACGATTCCCGGCTCGTCCTGATGCGCGCTGCGCGCATCCGCCAGCCCGTCTAAGTCGACGTAGTCAAACCAGGGCCTGAGCGCCTGTTCGATCTCGGACTGGCTCGCACCGGCCTTCAGCAGAACCGCGCCGTGTACGTGGACTTCAGTGTGCATCCGTTTGCTCCGAGAAGATGCTGATGCTAGTCCGAGAACGCCCGGACTTCAACCGGAAATGCATTGCCAGGCCGCGGGCAATGGGATAATGCGGTGAGTCCACGCTCGCCGGGAGCCCGCATGACTGCCCCAAGTGACACCATCAATATGGCGCTGTTCTGCGACTTCGAGAACGTCGCGCTAGGCGTGCGCGACGCCAAGTACGCAAAGTTCGATATCCACAAGGTGCTGGAGCATCTGCTTCTGAAGGGAAGCATTGTCGTCAAGAAGGCCTACTGCGACTGGGACCGCTACAAGGAATTCAAGCCCAACATGCACGAGGCTTCGTTCGAGCTCATAGAAATCCCTCACGTGCGAATGTCTGGCAAGAACTCCGCGGACATTCGCATGGTGGTCGACGCGCTCGACCTCTGTTACACCAAGTCGCACGTGGACACTTTCGTCATCATCAGCGGCGACTCCGATTTCTCGCCCCTGGTCTCCAAGCTCCGCGAGAACAACAAGACCGTCATCGGGGTGGGAGTGAAGAACTCCAGCTCGGATCTGCTGGTGGCGAATTGCGACGAGTTCATTTTCTACGACGACCTGGTACGGGAAAAACCCACGCGCCGGCAGCCGAAAAAGAGGCCGCAGGGCAAGCCCGCCGCGGCGGGAGAGACGTCACCGAAGGACAGCGAGGACAAGACCGAGGAAGCGCTCGAACTCGTCATGCAGACGGTGGAAGCCTTGATCGCCGAACGCGGTGCCGAGGAAAAGATCTGGGGGTCGATGGTGAAGCAGGCGCTCAAGCGCCGCAGCCCGGGATTCAACGAGTCCTACTACGGCTTCTCGTCTTTCTCGAAGCTCCTAGACGAAGCTGCCGCCCGCAACATGCTCCAGCTGGAGCACGACGAAAAATCCGGCGGATACATCATCAGGAGCGCGGCGCACTAGGGCCGGCGCGCGAGCCGCGAGCGCGATTTGACGGGAATCTATACCCGCTCGATCACCAGCGCGATGCCCTGCCCCACACCGATGCACATGGTGCACAGGGCGTAGCGGCCCTTGATCGCCTGCAGCTGATACATGGCGGTGGCCACCAGACGCGCTCCCGAGGCGCCCAACGGGTGGCC
>JBGQFD010000027.1:0-34220 GCA_041496705.1 Gammaproteobacteria bacterium
CCGCCCGAGCCTACCCTGGAGCCCGCCGCGCCGCTGATGACCCGGGAAAGGCTCCCGGACATTTCGCAACCTCTTGAGATTCTCACCGACGATCTGCCCTCGTCGGGAAAACGCGCGCCCCTCGATCCGCCGACATCATCACTGTCGATTCAGGAAGCTCAACCGGGCCCGGCACCCGAGCCCATACCCGCCGACGAGCCGTTGCGCTCGGTGAGCAACGAGCGCGCCCAGGCGCAGCGGATGTTTCAGGTAAAGGAAATGGACTACAACCCCCGGCGTCCGTTTTACCTCACCGTTGGCGCATTGGTGCTCGTCGGCGTGGGCTACGCCGGCTACGTCTGGTGGCAGCTGCAGCCGAAGGCGAGTCTGACCGTGTCCGCGTCTTCGGCCACGGCGTCCCGAGCCGCGCCGGTTCAGCCCGCGGTGCCCGCCTCGCCGGCGCCGACGCCCGCGCAAGACCAGACCGGTACTCCCGCGCAGACCGTTGCGCCGGCACAACCGAGGAGGACCGTCATTCCTCCGCTGTCCCCGGTGCGTCCTTCGCGCCCAGCCGCCGTTGCCAGGAGCCCCAGCACCGCCTCAGGCTTGCCGCGTCCAGCAGCGACGTCACCGGCAGGCGACGTGGCGCCCGGGCGGGCTCCGGGAGAACTGACGCCGATTGCGATCAATCCCCCAGCGCTGATGATCGACCCGCTGCTCGATCAGGCCTACCAGGCATTCCAGAGAGGCGATCTCGCTTCCTCCCGCGAAGGCTACCAGCGCGTGCTCGCGCGCGAGCCCAACAGTCGCGACGCGCTGCTCGGTATGGCGGCAATCGATCTGCGCGTCGGCAACCTCGATTCTGCCGAAACCCGTTACGTTAGGCTGCTGGAAATGAATCCTCGCGACAGCCACGCCATCGCCGGTCTGGTTGCGCTGCGCAACCAACTCGATCCCGTGGCCGTGGAAAGCCGCCTCAAGAGCATGATCGCGAGCCAGCCGGAGGCAGCGCACCTGCATTTTTCGCTGGGCAACCAGTACGCGCGGCAGTCGCGCTGGCCGGAAGCCCAGGCGGCCTACTTCAAGGCCTATTCAGCCGAGCCGGAGAACGCCGACTACGCGTTCAACGTCGCGGTGAGCCTCGATCAGCTGCAGCAGAGAAAACCTGCGCTCGGTTACTACCAGCGGGCACTCGAGCTTGCCACCGGGCATCCAGCCAATTTCAACCGGGCTCAGACCCAGGCACGGATCCAGGACCTGAGCAGATAGCCCGGCCGTGAACTCGCCGCACGTGAACGCCCAGACCGTTTCGCCGCAGGCGAAGCGCCACATCGGGCAGATTCTGATATCGCAGGGAATCCTCACCGAGGACCAGCTGCGCATCGCGCTGCTCGAGCAGCTCAAGACCCATCAGCCGGTAGGCAAGCTGCTGGTGAATCTGGGCTTCGTTTCCGAGGCAACCCTGCGCGATGCGCTTTCCGAGAAGCTCGGGCTGCAGAGCGTCGACCTCACGCAGATCGTCGTCGACCCGATGGCGCTCAAGCTCGTGCCTCGCGAATTCGCAAAGCGGCACCACATCTTCCCGGTGGCACTCGATCGCGGAGCCCGCAAGTTGATCGTCGCGCTGGCCGACACGACCAACATCGTCGCGCTCGACCAGGTGCGTGCCCAGCTGCGGGGCGAGTTTTCCCTGGAGACGCGGCTCGCCGGGGAAAGCGAGATCGGACGCGCCATCGATCAGTATTACGGCCACGATTTTTCGATCGACGGCATCCTCCACGAAATCGAGACCGGCGAAATCGACTACCAGAGCCTGCAAGCCGCTGGAGACGCCTATTCGCAGCCCGTGGTTCGCCTGATCTCGGCGCTGCTCGCGGACGCCGTTGAGAAGAGCGCGTCGGACATTCACTTCGAGCCCGAGCAGAGCTTCCTGCGCATCCGCTACCGCATCGATGGCGTGCTGCGCCAGATCCGCTCGCTGCACAAGACGTATTGGCCCGCGATGGCGGTGCGCATCAAGGTGATGTCGAAGATGAACATCGCCGAGACGCGCGCCCCGCAGGACGGGCGCATTTCCCTGACCCTGACCGGCCGGGCCGTGGATTTCCGCGTGTCTTCACAGAACACGACGCACGGCGAGAACATCGTACTGCGCATTCTCGACAGGCAGAAAGGCATCGTGCCTCTGGATGGACTGGGTCTTGAAGCGAGCCAGCTGCAGCTTCTCAAGAAAATGATCGCACGGCCCGAGGGAATCATCCTGGTCACCGGTCCGACGGGAAGCGGCAAGACCACGACGCTCTACTCGGTGCTCAACCACATCAACAACGACGGCCTCAACATCATGACGCTCGAGGATCCAGTCGAGTACCCGATTACCTTGATCCGGCAAACCTCGGTCAACGAGGCCGCGAAAATGGACTTCGGCAACGGCATCCGCTCACTGATGCGGCAGGACCCCGACGTGATCCTGGTGGGCGAGATCCGCGACGAGGACACGGCGACCATGGCGTTCCGCGCCGCGATGACGGGCCACCAGGTGTATTCCACCCTGCACACCAACTCGGCGGTCGGAGTGATACCCAGGCTCCTCGACATCGGAATCGTCGCGGACATCCTCGCCGGCAATATCATCGGGATCATCGCGCAGCGTCTGGTACGCCGCCTGTGCAAACACTGCAAGCAGGCTTACCAGGGAGGAGCGGGCGAGGCCGGCATGCTTGGTCTCGCCGCAGATCGCGTGGCAACCCTGTATCGCGCGGTCGGTTGCGACCAGTGCGACTATCAGGGCTACAAAGGCCGCCTCGCGATCATGGAAATCCTGAAGATGGACGATGAGCTCGACGAGCTGATTGCGCACCGCGCCACCGGGAGGGATCTCCACAAGGCGGCCAAGGCCAAGGGGTTTCGCACGCTCGCCGACGACGGCTTGCGCCGCGTTCTGGACGGTTCGACGTCACTCGACGAGCTGGTCCGGGTCGTCGACCTCACCGACCGGATGTAGCGCGGCGGCGCTCGGCGCTGGCCACCGGAATACCCAGATGGCATTGTTCACGTACAAGGCGATAGACACGCGCGGCAAATCGATCATGGGCCAGGTCGAGGCCATGAATCTCATCGACCTCGACATGCGCCTGAAGCGCATGGGGCTCGACCTGGTGCGGGGCGGTCCAGCGGGCCGGGGAAGCACCCTGCTGCGCGCCGGGACCGTCAAGCGCGCGGAACTGATCAATTTCTGCTTTCATCTGGAACAACTCACCAGCGCGGGTGTTCCGCTGATCGAAGCGCTGATCGACCTGCGCGACAGCATCGAGAACGCCCGCTTCCGCGAGGTCATCTCCGGAGTGATCGAGAGTATCCAGGGGGGGCAGCGCCTGTCGCAGGCGATCGCCGAGTATCCGCAGATCTTCGGCCCGGTGTTCTCCAGCCTGATCCGTGCCGGCGAGCAGACCGGAAAGCTCTCTGAGGTGCTGAAGAGCCTCATCGACACTCTGAAATGGGAGGACGAGCTCGCCGAGCACGTGAAGAAGCTGATCATGTATCCCGCGTTCGTCGGGTCGATCGTGCTGATCGTGACGTTCTTCCTGATGATCTACCTCGTGCCGCAGATGGTCGCGTTCATCAAGAACATGGGGCAGCAGATTCCGCTGCAGACGCGCATTCTCATCCAGGTATCGGCATTTTTCGTCAACTTCTGGTGGGCCATCATTGCCTTGCCTGTCCTTCTGGTTTTCGGAATCCGGGCGGCCGCCAAGGCGAACCCGCTGGTGCGATATCACCTCGACAACTTCAAGCTCTGGCTTCCGGTGAGCGGCGATATCCTGCGCAAGATCATCCTGTCGCGCTTTGCCAGCACCTTCGCGCTGATGTACTCATCCGGCATCACCATACTCGATGCCATCCGCGCATCGGAGGAAACCGCGGGCAATCTGGTCATCCAGCAAGGCCTGAAGCTCGCGGCGCAGCAAATTGGGGAGGGCAAGAACGTTACCTCCGCGTTCCACGACATCGGATTGTTCCCGCCTCTGGTGGTGCGCATGCTGCGCGTCGGTGAAACAACCGGCGCGCTGGACGCCGCGCTCCTCAACGTGTCCTACTTCTACAACCGCGAGGTCCGCGAATCGATCGCCAAGATTCAGGTCCTCATCGAGCCGGCGCTCACCGTCTTCATGGGCGCGATCCTCGGCTGGGTCATGCTGTCGGTTCTCGGCCCGGTGTATGACGTCATCACCAAGATCAAGTTCTAGCACCCGTGACCCAAAGGCGCCTCTGCTATCTAACCTCGCAAGGGGTCACCGCCTATTCCTGGCGGAAGGGCGAACTTCGACGCGATGCCTCGTTTGCGCCCGGAGAAAAGGGCTTCGCCGATTTTTCCAGGTACGTGGCCGCAGCGCGTGAAAGTATCTATTACATGCTCGCCGACGTGGTCGAGGAGGACTTTTTCCAAGAAAACGTGCCTTACGTGCGCGGCGCCGATCGGCGCGCGCTGCTCGCGCGGCGGCTCGCCCAGCGCTACCGCGACACTACCTTGGCGATTACTGTGTCCCTGGGATCCGAGAACCATGCAGGCCGGCGCGAAGAACGCATTCTCTATACCTCCTTCACCAATCCACAGCAGTTCCAGCCGTGGCTGAGCGCGCTTCGCTCCCATGAAGCGCGACTGGCCGGCGTGTTCTCGGTTGCCTTCGTCGCGGCCTCGGTCGGAAGGCGGATCGGCTTCAAGGTCCCGCGCTACCTCATGGTGAGCCTGCAGCAGGCCGGCTTGCGGCAGAGCTATATCGAGAACGGTCGCATCCGTTTTTCGCGGCTGACTCGCGTCAACGCGCCCGACCCGCGCTCGACTGCACGTGAATGCGCGGCGGAATCGATTCGCATCCAGCAGTACCTGACCAACGCCCGGGTTATGCCGCGCGAGGCCCCGCCCCTGGACATCGTAGTGCTCGCCCCGAGCGAGTACAAGGCGCTTTACGACGCCGAGTGCGTGAGTTCTTCGCGCCTGCAGTTCCATGTCCGGGGTCTCGACCAGGTGGGAAGGAGCCTCGGCATCAAGGCAGCCCCCACCGAGACCTTGGCGGAGGGCGTTTTTCTGCATGTTCTCGCCCAGTCCGCGCCAGGCGACCAGTTCGCCGACGACGACCTGCGGCGGTTCTACGACGTATGGCGGGCACGCATGGGCCTCTTGATCGCCGGAGCCACTGCTTTCGCGTTGTGTTTGTTGCTTTCCGCGGTGAAGGTATGGGACACCTATCAGCTTGGCCAGCAGGCGGCGCTCAACCGGCAACAGGAAGCGCGCGCGTCGGACGAATATGCCCAACTGCAATCCGCCTTTCCTAAGATCCCTACCTCTGCGGAAAACCTGAAGGCCATGGTGAAGAGCTACCGGGTTCTGCAACAGCAGACCAGCTCCCCGGGAGACATGTTCGTCGAGATCAGCCAGGCGGTCGCCGCGCTGCCGCAAATCGAGATCGAAAAGATAGAGTGGGATGCCGGGTCTGCCCCGAGCACAGGGTCCGCCGGCCGCGAAGCCCCTAAGGCCGCGGGGCAGCCCGAAAGCGCGGAATCCAGAGTACGGCAAACTGCCGAGATATCCGGGCGACTCAACATCCCCCAGGCATCGGATTACCGCGCGATTACCGCCTTGATCGACCAGTTTGCCGAAGCGCTCCGCCAGCGGCGCGGCATGGAGGTGATGCGCACCCAGCTGCCTTTTGACATCAATGCCGAAAAGAGCATCAGCGGCGATGTCGGAGTCGCGCGGCCAGGCGAAGTACCGCGCTTTTCGATCGCGGTGAGCAGGAGGGCCGGCGCGTGAATTTCGTCCGCGACGATCTCAAGCGGCTGCGCGCCCCGTTCACGCTCACGGCAACGCTGATCGTGCTGGGTGTCGGGGCGCTGGTCGTCAGCAGCAACTATCTCGACGCGGCGCGCGACGCGCAGAACGCCTCGCGCCAGGGCCGCTCGGCGGCGCAGGATCGCGTGTCGAAAGTATCGGAAGAGGAGCGCGACATCCGCGAAAACCTCAAGTATTTCGAACAGATGCGCACAAGCGGCATCGTGGGAGTACAGAACCGCCTGGACTGGATAGAAGCCATCGCAAAGATCAAGAACACGCGCAAGCTCTTCGAGGTCAAGTACAGCATCGAAGCGCAGAAACTGCTCGACTACCCGGGGGTCGTCTCCAGCCCGAACGCGGAATTCGTGGTGAGCCGGATGAAGCTCGACATGATGCTGCTGCACGAAGGGGACCTGCTGGATTTCCTGGACGATCTCCAGACCGAAGGCAGGGCCTACGTCAACATCAAGCGCTGTACCGTGACGAGAACCGCGCCAGGAACCGCGACCGCCCTGCAGCCGCGGCTACGCGCCGAGTGTCTGGTCGACCTGGTTTCGGTGAAAGGGATAAAGCCCGCCTGAGCCGGCGCCACCCCATGAAGAACGCCGCCGCAACCCGAAAAATCGTGCTTGTGATGCTGGGGTTTTGCTGCGCCGTTCCGGCCGCCTATGCCCCGCGGCCTGCGGCAGCCTACGAGAACCTCGGGCGGCTGTTTTTCACGCCTCAGCAGCGCCAGGATCTTGACCGCCGTCGCCGCGCCAATGTCCTGGACGCCACGATCAGTACCGAGAGGAGTGTCACCGTCAACGGTCAGGTCTCGCGATCCTCGGGCAGGACGACCACCTGGCTCAACGGCGTGCCGCTCGAAAGCGCGCGAAGCCCGCGCGATCCTGCGCGCGTCACCCTTCCGGGCGAGGGAGAAACCAGCGTCACCGTCAAGATCGGCCAGACACTCGATAAGGCCCGCGGCGAAGTGAAGGATCCCGTCGAAGGCGGGCGCATCGTCGTGCCCGCGGACCGGGCGCGACGGCCTTGAAGCACTGCCACGCACGACGCGTGCGTTCGGCCGCCCGGAATCGGGGGTTCGCGCTGATTGCCTTCCTGATGCTGGTGGTCCTAGTGAGCGCCTACGTGATCGCCGACCAGCTCACCAGGACCAACAGCGAGCTCGCAAAATTCCGCGAAGATCGCACGATGACTGCGCTGCGGCAGGCCAAGGCCGCGCTGATCGCCTACGCCGCTTCCGAAGAGTGGCAGCTGTATAAGACATCCGGAACATCATATTTTCAACCTGGCGCACTGCCCTGCCCGGACAAGGACGACGACGGCGACGCCAACTGTATTGGCGCTGGGATCACCCCGACATCAAGCATCATTGGTCGGCTGCCGTGGAAAACTCTCGGCATCGACGATCTCCGCGATTCGAGCGGCGAGCGCCTGTGGTATGCCCTGTCGTGGAATTTCCGCAAGCTGCAAGGCGGAGCACCCCCGACCATCATCAACAGCGACACGCCGGGGCAGTTGACGGTAACTGGCTCGGCGCCTGCGACGCGGGTCGTCGCCATCGTTTTCGCTCCGGGCGCCCCGCTGGGTCTTCGACTCCCCCCGCAGTGCAGTGGGCCGCTCAGTGGGCCATCGCAGGATCGCGTCGCCGGACACGAGACCGCTGCCAACTATCTCGAGAACTTTGACTTGGACGTGGGCGTCGGCGTTTATTACACGTTCGCCACGAGCGCCCAATCGGGCGATTGCTTCA
Source organism: Gammaproteobacteria bacterium (assembly GCA_041496705.1). Taxonomy (GTDB): domain Bacteria; phylum Pseudomonadota; class Gammaproteobacteria; order Burkholderiales; family SG8-39; genus VBDM01. The sequence continues at coordinate 7,569 of JBGQFD010000027.1, forward strand.
ACGACCGGCTGATTGTAATCACTCAGGCCGACATCATGGCGGCGGTCGAGCCGGTGGTCGCCGCGCGGATCGAGCGGGACATCAAACCCTACCTCGACACATACGTCGCCCATTGGGGGCGCTATCCGTTCCCCGTGCTGTTCGGCGATCCCGCTACGTCGGATTACAAAGGCGTTGCCGGCCAGGTGTCTGGGCTGATGCCTCTGACCGCGGACTCGACTTTTGTCACTTGGCAGAATCCCCCTGTCGTTTCTGACTCGCCTTCGGGCTCGATCACTTCCCAGGACTGCGCCGCGTCGAGCATCACGCTGATTGACTGCACGGTGGCGTACAACGGAACACCCACGCTCGACTTCAGCCTTGCCGCCGACAACGCCGGGATGGCCTTTGTCCGAAAGCACTTCATTTCCGACTTGGCGATCACCGTGTCGGGTTCACCGCTTTTGCCCGCGCCTAGTCTTTCCAGCGTCAATAATTTGCCGCCGCCGGTGAATATCGGGAAAGGCACGGTGTTGCTAAGCTTGAGCATGCCGCTCAGCGCAGCTCCGGTCCGGATTCAAATCCCGCCGCCGCCCTTGCAGCCTCCCCCTCCCATTGTTGTCCCCACATCATGGGACAACACGATGATGACGCTGGCGACTCCGTCCTCGGCCGCTGGCGCCGGCTGGTTCATCGCCAATCAGTGGTACAAGCAGCTCTTCTACGCCGTGGCACCCGACCTGCTGCCCGGCGGCGGCGGCAATTGCATCGCCACTCCTCCCTGCCTGACAGTCAACAACCTGGCGTCGCCGAACAATAAGCGGGTCATTCTTGTGCTCGCCGGCCGCGAGCTGAACGGCTTGGCTCCCCGGCCGGCGAACCTCCAAAATTACCTAGAGGGCGCAAACTTCACCGCCGGCACCACGTTCGTGTACGAGCATCGGGCCGGAGCCCCTACCGCGATCAACGACCGGGTCGTGGTCGTTGCGCCCTGAGCGAATGGCACCTATGGTTCGCTGCAAGGGGTTTTCGCTCGCCGAACTGGCGGTCACGATGCTCATCGTCAGTCTTCTCCTTGCCGGAGCCCTGATTCCTTTCGGCACGCAAATCGACCTGAAGAACGTCACCGACACGCAGCGCACGATGGAATCGATCCGCGAGGCGCTGATCGGTTTTGCCCAGGCGAACGGACGCCTCCCATGTCCAGCCGCCGGCAACCTCGCGGCGGGCACCGAGCAGCTCACCGCCCCGTCGTGCACCGCGCTTATGGGGGTGGTCCCTTGGGTGACTCTGGGCGTGCCGGAGACTGACGCATGGGGTCGGCGTTTCTCGTATCGCGTTTCACCCGCATTTGCCGATAGCGTTGAGAACCCACCCGGAACGCCGCTCGCAACCTGGAATACGCGTGCGGCTCCGTATGTGCCGCCGGCGCCGCCACCCACTTTTCTTCCTCAATCGGTTTCGTCGCCGGCGAGCCCGGCAAACCAGCCTTCGTGCAATCTGGTCACTCCGCCGACCCTCTCGTCATTCGCGCTTTGCTCGCTCGGCGACATCGCAGTCTTCACCCGAGGCACTATCGACCCCGTCACGCTCCTGCCAACCTCGACAGCCGTGCCGTTGGGGACAGCCTTGCCCGCGGTCATCATCTCACACGGTAAGAACGGCTTAGGCGCTTGGCAGCCGAATGGAACCCAGGTGAACCCCATACCGGTCGGCAACGACGAGGCCAGGAATGTCTCCGGCAGTACGACGGCAACGCCACTTCCTTCACCCCCGGGCTATCTTAGCGTTGCTTTCTACAGTCGCACTCCGGCCCCCTCTGCGGCAGGCTGCGCCGATCCGCTCCCCGGCACCACAAACGCGGCTCAGGTGTGCGAATTCGACGACATCGTCATCGCGATCACGTCGAACGTGCTGATCGCGCGCATGGTGAGCGCCGGCCGCCTGCCCTAACGGACATGAACGGGTCGCAGGCCATCGTCCTTTTCGTGGCGGCGCTCGATATCGTGCTCATGCTGCTCTTCCCGCCCTACAATTCGATACCGGCGGGGAGGGACGTCGCCGTGTTCGATGCTTTTTATTTCGTGTTTGAGGCAAACCAGACCCGGGTCAAGAACTGGAACCTGCTGACGATCGAGCTCTGCTGGGTACTCGCCAATACCACGATCGCGTGGCTGCTGCTGATAAGGTACCGGCCGGGGCAGGCCCTGATGAGCCGCCGCAGCGCAACCCTGGCGTTCACCTTCGCGAATCTCGCCCTCGTGCTGCTCTTCCTACCCTTCGAGGGCTATGCCTCGGCCGCGAGACTCACGGGAATGTATTTCGACGGATTCTATTTCGCCTTCGGCGACAAGGCGGGGCGACGTCTCTACGTGCCGCTTCTCTACCTGGAAGTGCTGCTGCTGCTCATCAACTGCGGGGTACTCTGGCTGCTGTTCCGCGATCCCGCGCCTGCCAGCGGGACGTCCAACCGCGACTAGCGCGCGCCGCGGCGAACTTCGCCGCGCAGGCTGAAGCACACCCTTCCGGAATCGTTGTCACGCAGCTGCAGAGAGTAGCCCGAGATCTCCGCAAGCCGGCTGGTCTGGTACAGGCCGATCCCGAACCCGTTTTCCGACGGCACGGGCCCTCTGAGCAAACCCTTCAACACCTCGGCGGCAACCGGACTGCCGGTGTCGCACACCGAAAATTCGATCGCGTCGTTGCAAAGAAAAGTCGCGCTAATGCTTACCGATTCGTCCAGCTTGCGCTTGCGCAGCGCATTCTGCAGAAGATTGTCACCGGCACTGTCGAACAATTCCTTCGGCAGCATAACGGTCTCGTCCAGCCCCTGGAGCGAGAATTCGACCCCTCGATCCGCATAACCGCGCTGCAGGCCCTCCCACCACGACTTGGCCTCGACGTAGCGGCCGTCGCCGGAATCTGGTTTCTTCAGCTTGTCCAGCGTCTGCTGCAGCCGCTGCGTAATTGCGGGAAGCTGGCGTCGCATCAATGACGCCAACTCGGTCGAGTCGGTACCCGTATCGCGCTCCGCCGCTGCACAAAGAACGTTGAGCGATTGCAGCAGATTCTTCACGTCGTGCGTCATTCGGGCTCCGGTTTCATGCACGGCCTGGACGTAGGTCTGCTGCTGAAGCTTCTGTTCGCGCTGCTTGGCGACGTAGAACTCGCCCAAGAGTTGCCCGAGCAGGTGGAAGTGCCAGACCAGAGACGGACTCAGCGGCAACTTCGTAAACACCCTCAGGTGAATTTCCTGATTGGTGAATTCGACGGAATTCTTGGAGACGGCGCCGAAATCTCCGGATTCGTTGGCCGTATGCCAGAAGCCGCCGGACACCCACGGGAGCTGCGCCAGTCCTGCGCAGGCTTCCTTCATGAATCTTTCCGGTTTGGTCTCGAGCTGGGACAGCTCGGCGAGAACAAACAGCCAGCGCTCGAATGGCAACCCGACCGACAACAAGTACCGCGAGAAGTACATCGCCAACCCGCCGAAACCCGCCCGGGGATTCCACGCTAGCGAAAGCACGAGCAATACCCCAGCGATGATCAGCATGCTGTACGAAACGGAGGCAACGTAGTCGATTCTGGCCACCGTCATGAAAGCGAAGCTGCCCAGCACCAGCGCAACCAGCAGCAGCACGATCATTGCCGCGTAGAAGAAATCGACGATCTGCGGTGTTTCGACCGAATCCGATTCAGCTGGAATCGCCAGCATCACCAGCAGCAGGACGGGTAAGCCATACTGCGCGAGGGCCCGGACTTCCGTGGGGAGAGGTATGGAAACGATGCTGTTGGGCACGATCCAGACGAGCAGCAACGTCACAAGGTACAGCAGAACCACCAGATAAAAACGCCGCAACCATCGCGCCTGGAACAGAAACACCTTGCCCCCGACTACCCCTGCGAGCACGCTGACCCAGAGGGCGAGAAGCCACCAGTTCAGGAAGTAGAAGATGCCGACAGCTCCTCCGACGATGGCGACGAGGTGCGCAGGACTGAGGCGGCGTTCCCCCCGCATGAAGGGCTGCCACATTATGAACAGGCCGAAGTGAGCGAGCATGAGTCCCCGCGCCCAGAAGTCCCCGGCACCGCGCATGGCCGCCAGATGCAACAGCGCGAGCATCACTATGAATACGCCGCGCCAGTACTTTGCGATGAAAAACTGCGAGCCTTGAAGGAACTTTGCCGTCACCATGGTTGGGTCATGCAGAATTGAAGAATTCTATTCAGGGAATTGGGAAGCAGACAATAAACCGACCGCTTCGCGGAAATCCTTAGCCGCTGGACTTTTCCTTTCGTAGTCACGTATTGTGCCAGCTTTAGCGCCTCACCACCGAACCCGGCTACCCTCCTCCCATGGGAACCATCACCTCTCTTGCGCGCATGACGTTGCTGGAGGCGGTCAGAAACCGCTTGGTGTGGCTCGCCGCCGTGGTGGCCCTAACAGCATTCGGTCTTGCCCAGTTTCTTAATCAGGTCGCGATAACGGAGTCGCGGGAGATCCAGTCTGCTCTGCTTGCAGCGTTCCTCAGGGTGACGGCCGTTTTCATTGCCGCGGCTTTCGTGATCACCAGCATGGTGCGCGAATGGGGCGACAAAGTTACGGAACTGCTCTTGTCGCTCCCTGCGCCCCGATCGACCTACTTTTTCGGCAAGTTCGCCGGCTACGCGGCGCTTGCACTGATACTGGCGCCGCTGAGCGCTGTCCCGCTCTTGCTGCTCGCTCACCCTGCCGGAATTGCGTTGTGGACGTTTTCGCTGTTCTGCGAGCTCTTGATCGTCATTGCCGTGAGCCTCTTTTGCGTGCTTTCGCTCACCCAGGTCGTACCCGCGTTTGCCGCCGTCGCTGGTTTTTACGCGTTGTCACGTTCGATGGCGGCGATTCAGGTTATTTCCGGCGCACCTCTGCAGGATCCGACGCTGCTGGACCGTATCGCCAACCAGATCGTGGAACTGCTGGCATTGCTGCTTCCGGCGCTAGACCGGATGACGCAGACCACCTGGCTGTGGGAGCCCGGCGAGGGATCGGCAGCACTTGGGGCGGTATTCGCGCAGACCCTCGTCTACCTCGTGTTGATTTGCGCCGCCTCGTTGTTCGACTTGTACCGCAAGAACCTCTGAGCACTATGGCCGAGCGCCCGGTTTCGCAAGTTCCGCGCATCGTCTTGGCATTGCTTGCGGCGGGTCTTGCCGCCCAGGTCGGCTGGAAAGCGATGTCTTCCGCGACGATCGCCAAAGCCGAGAACCTGCCGCCCGCGCCAAGCATTGCGGTGCTCAGGCTGGCGAGCTTCGGAGAATCGGTCGCATTGGCCAAAATCCTCATGCTTTACTTGCAAGCCTTCGATTACCAATCCGGAAGCAAGGTCCCCTATCGCGAACTCGACTACGCCCGGCTGGAAGACTGGCTCGCCCGCATTCTCGAACTTGATCCGAGAGGGCAGTACCCCCTGTTTGCTGCGAGCCGGCTTTACGCCGAAGTGCCGATCGAGGCAAAGCAGCGCAGCATGCTGGAATTCATCTATACACAGTTTCTCGCCGATCCCAACCGGCGCTGGCCGTGGCTGTCCCACGCCGCGATTATCGCCAAGCACCGCCTCAAGGACCTTTCGCTTGCTCGCCGCTACGCGGCAGCAATACAACGCTATGCGACCGGCAAACAGGTTCCGCTCTGGGCCCGGCAGATGGAAGCTTTCATTCTTGAAGACCTCGACGAACTGGAGACGGCTCGCATCATGATCGGCGGATACTTGCAAAGTGGTGAGATCCGGGACCCGGCGGAGCTGAGGTTTCTGGAGAGTCGCCTTAAGTTGCTGGAAGCACGCAGTAAATCTTCCAGATGAGGAATATGTCAAGATTCCGCCGCAAGTGTCCATATATCAACACTTGGGTCAGGAATGCATTTTTAACAGCATGATTCTTAACATATATATTGGGCACGCTTATTGCGGATACGCCGCTACCTTTAACTCCGCAAGGACGGGGGAAAAATGAAAGCAGGTACTCACAGTCGCATCGGCCAAGCTGGCTTTACCCTGGTCGAGATTGCGATCGTCTTGGTGATCATCGGGTTGCTGTTGGGCGGCATCCTGAAGGGGCAGGAAATGATCACACAAGCAAAGATCAAGAACATCATCAACGACTTCAATGGGGTGACCGCGGCGGTCAACACTTACCAGGATCGTTATCGGGCGCTGCCGGGAGACGACGTCACCGCGGCAACCCGGTGGGCGACGCAAGGTGCGGTATCCGGCAACGGCAACGGCATACTTGCGGGCACCTACAACAATGTTCTCGCCGCAGCGCCGGTCGCCGCCCAGGAATCCAACCTGTTCTGGTGGCATCTGCGCTTGGGCGGGTTCGTACCCGGCGCCGTAAGCGGCATCGCTGCCGGCACACAGCCGCCCAACGCCGTCAACGGCATCATCGGCGTGCAATCAGGCGGCCTCGGCTATACCTCGAACATCGTCTGCAGCAGCAATCTGACCGACAAGATCGCCATCGCAGTCGATACGCAGATGGACGACGGCACTCCGGGCGCCGGGGAAATCCGTGGCGACCTGCAGACCACGCCGAGTCCCGCTGTGCCCGCGAGCAGCACTGTCGCGGCTTACGCCGAAACGGGACAGAACCAGTACCTGCTCTGCAAGAACTTGTAAGCGATCGCAATCCTGAAAAAGCCCGCCTCGGCGGGCTTTTTTCTTTCTCGCCCTATCTCAAACATGAAGGCCGCGGAGACGCAAGGCCAGGCCATGGGGCTGCTGCTTGCTGGCAGCCTGTGCGTGCTCCCGTTCCTGCTGCCATACCATCAGCTCCCCGTTTTGACATTTCACGCGGAGTGGCTGGCTGCGATGCTGGGCATCGCAGCCAGCCTGGCCGCGCTCGCCGGTCGCGCCGTTCCTTCGGTATCCCTGCCGGTTCCGGCGCGCTGGCTCTTGGCCTTTGCGCTATTCCTCTCCGCTCAGGCCGCGTTCGGAGACCCAGCTTATCCGCAGCTGCCTTTGCTGGCGGCGTTGTATGTCGTCTTCGCGGTGTTGATGATCTGGTTAGGCGCACAGCTCGCGCACACCTTCGGCACCGAGCGCGTCGTAGAGGTACTCGCCACGTTTCTCCTGGCTGGTGCCCTGCTGACAGCGAGCGCCGGATTGCTGCAGTTCTACGGCCTGCCCGCGCTGCTGGAAGATTTTGTCGCCGAACTGCACGGCAGCCGGGCATACGGAAATATCGCGCAAGCCAATCTCTACGCTAACTATCTCGCGGTGGGAGAAGGCGCGCTACTGTTTCTGTGGGTACGCAAGCGCGTGCCCATCGCATGTGCGCTACCGGTCTTGATTCTGCTCGTTGTGGGCAGCGTTCTGTCGGGCTCGCGCAGCTCACTCCTCTATCCGCTGTGGTTCGCGGGACTCGCATCGCTGGCAAGAGTCGACCAACGTTACGGCGAAGCGCATCGATTGAGGCTCGCCGCCTACGGGACAGCTATCATGACGCTGGCAGCGCACGTGCTCGTACCCTGGCTGAATATTTCATTTGATCTCGGCCCGCCCAGTGCGGGTACGCTCGATCGCCTGTTCGCTTCCTCTGAAGAATCTGCTGATCCGCGACCGCATGCATGGCTGCTGGCCCTGAAGATATTCGCCGGAGCGCCAGTTTTCGGGGTCGGGGTCGGAGAGTTTGCGAGGGCGGCTTTCGATCTGGGCCTAGACCGCTCGCTGGTGCTGAAAGGTGAGCTCTGGACCTCGCCGCACAATCTTCCGCTGCACCTCCTGGCCGAAACCGGCCTGGTGGGGGCAGCCGTTGTGATCGTCGGCCTATGCGCCTGGGCGTATCCGGCCGCTCGGCGTTACCGCGGAGACGGGCAGCCGGCACTGTGGTGGATCATCGCCGCGTTCGGAGTCGAGATGATTCACTCGATGATCGAGTATCCGCTATGGAATGCCCATTTCCTCGGCGTGACCGCCCTCCTGATGGGTACGAGCACGGCCACCGGTTCTGGCTTTTTGCGCCGGCCACGCCCATTCCGGATCATTGCGGCCACTGCCTGCGCCGCCTTGGCCCTGGTTTCGCTCACGCTTCTCAGAGATTACCTGCGACTGGACGCCGTTCGGATTCCGGGAACAAAGACCACCCTTGCGCCTGAGGTGGAGGCGCAAGTCGATGCGGCGATCATGAACGAACTGACTCGGGGTCTGATGGCACCCCTGGCCGAGTTCTGGATCTTGACCGGTACCGACCTCAACCGTAACGACCTTGCTGCCAAATCGGCGATGGCTGCCCGCGTCGCCCGCTTCTGGCCTAGCCAGGAAGTCATGGTACGGCGAGCGGTCTTTCTGGCTTTCACAGGCGAGACGTCCCAGGCTCAGGCCTTGGTTACGAATGCCCTGCGCACATTTCCGCACCGACGTGACTCCACGGTCCTGCTCCTCCAACGAGCATCGGCCACCGACCCGCGTGCGATCGAGCCGTTGCTGCGGCTCGCAACACCTACGCGCCCTCCAGCGGGTTAGACGTACATCAGCCCTGCAACAGCCGCATTTCGGCGGCGGCGAGCTGTTCCGGCGTACCCAGCAGCACGATAACGTCACCCTGCTGCAGCGCAGTTTTCGGATCCGGCGAAATCATACGCAGTTCGTGGCGACGCAACGCCGTAACCTGCACCCCAAGCCGATCCAACGCAAGATCCTCGAGCCTGCGCCCCGAGGCGTGAGCGCCAGCCGCCAAGGTCACGGAATGCAGCCGCGGCTCACGCGCCTCGTCAGGGTCTTCAGGCGCATCGCTGCCTCCGTGGAAAAAACCGCGCATCAGGCTGTAGCGATGCTCGCGCACGTCGCGTATCCGGCGGACGACGCGCCGCAAAGGCACCCCGAGCAGCACCATGGCGTGCGAGGCAAGCATCAGGCTCGACTCGAAGGTCTCGGGGACAACCTCTGCCGCCCCCGCGGCGATCAGCCGATCCAGGTCCACATCATCGAGAGTCCGCACGATCACCGGCAGGGGCGGATTCAGCGTGCGCACATGGTGCAGGATTCGCAGCGCAACCTGAGTATCTGCGAATGTAATGACAAGCGCACTCGCGCGTGTGATTCCCGCCGCGACCAGCGTCTCATGCCGCGAGGCATCGCCGAAAACAACTTTTTCTCCGGCAGCCGCCGCTGCGCGCACGCGCTCCGGGTCGGTGTCCAGGGCGATGCAAGCAATGCGCTCCTCCTCCAGCAGGTGCGCCAAACGCTGTCCGGTGCGCCCGTAACCGCATATGATGACGTGGCCCTCGGTCGCAAGGCTCTGAACGGCAACTTGATGCAATGCAAGCGATTGCAGCATCCACTCAGCACTTGACCACCTCAGGACGAGCTTGTCGCTGAACTGAATGAGGAAAGGGGCCGCCAGCATCGACAGCAGCATCGCCGCCACGACGAGCTGTGCAATGTTGGGCTCCACCAGGGCGACAGACTGAGCCTGAACGATCAGCACCAAGCCGAATTCACCGGCCTGAGCGAGGGCGAGTCCGCTGCGAAGCGCCGAACCCGGAGTTGCGCCGAAGAGGCGCGCGAGGGCCGCGACCAGCGCAAACTTGAACGCCACCAGCAACGCCGCTAACGCCAGCATCAGGGCGAAATCGGATGCCACCGTCTTCAGGTCGAGCCGCATGCCTATCGTTACAAAGAACAATCCCAGGAGAACCTCCCGAAACGGCCGGATATCCTCCTCAACCTGATGGCGGTACTCGGTTTCGGCTATGAGCATGCCGGCGAGAAACGCTCCCAGCGCAAGAGACAGCCCGGCCTGCTCGGTAAGCCAGGCCAGCCCCAGGGTGATCAGCAGCACGTTCAGGATGAAGAGCTCGTGCGAACGGCGCTTCGCCACCACGTGAAACCAGGCACGCATCAGCCGCTGCCCCGCGAAAAGCAGTACCAGGAGCACCGCGCCCGCTTTGGCGAGCGCCAGCGCCAGATGCGACAGCAGCTCGTCGCTCCCCTGCGCGATTGCGGGAATTACGATCAGCAAGGGAACGACGGCCAGGTCCTGGAAGAGCAGGACTCCGACGATGTCGCGGCCATGCGGCGTTTCTGTTTGCATGCGTTCGACGAGCAGGCGCAGGACGATCGCCGTAGAGGACATGGCAAGCGCGCCACCCACTGCGATGGCAGCTTGCCAGGTTCCTCCCGCCAGCTTTCCCGCGGCGAGGGCGACGGCAACGGTCAGCAGCACTTGAACGAGTCCAAGGCCGAAAACGGCCCGCCGCAACTGAAAGAGCTTCGAGAGGCTGAACTCCAGACCGATCGAAAACATCAGGAACACGACGCCGAATTCGGCAAGATGCCGTCCTTCGTCGGTGTCCGGAATCCACGCGAGGGCAAACGGCCCGACGGCGACCCCGACCAGGAGATAGCCAAGCAGGGGCGGCAGGCGCAGAGAACCAAACACCACCACCGCCAATACGGCGCTCGCCAGCAAGATCAGTACAAGTTCGAGGGAACCGCCCATACAGAAGTCTTTGTTTCTACAGGCACAGCATCGAAAAACGGCAAAATCGCTCTGGTATACTCAGGCCTATGATAACGGCGCCGTACCTCGCGAGCCAGCAGAGTCATCGAGCATGAATGATCGTTCCAGCAAGACCGTGTCCGCGTCGGCCATCGAAATCGCACGCAAGGTGCTCAGCATCGAAGCCGACGCGGTCGCTGGATTGATCGGTCGACTCGACGAGACTTTCGTCGAAGCAGTGCGCCTGATCCTGGCCTGTCGCGGCCGAGTCGTGGTGAGCGGCGTGGGCAAGTCCGGACATATCGCTCGCAAGATAGCGTCGACACTCGCGAGTACCGGCACGCCCGCCTTCTTCGTTCACGCGGCCGAGGCAGGACACGGCGATCTGGGAATGATCACGCGCGACGATGTCGTGCTGGCGCTCTCGAATTCCGGCCAGTCGGATGAGCTGCTCACGATCATTCCATTGATCAAACGCCAGGGCGCAAAGCTCATCGCGGTGACCGGAAAGCCGGACTCGGCTCTGGCCCGAGAAGCCGATGTGCACATTGCCGCTTCCGTGGAGAAAGAAGCCTGCCCGCTGAATCTTGCTCCTACGGCAAGCACGACGGCTGCGCTCGCGCTCGGCGACGCGTTGGCGATTGCGCTCATGGATGCGCGCGGCTTCAACGAGCGCGACTACGAGCAGGCGTTCGCGCGCGTACACCCCGGGGGTGCGCTGGGCAAGCGGCTCCTCACGCATGTGTCCGACGTCATGCGAACGGGCGATGCCGTCCCCGGCGTTCCCGATACGGCACTGCTGTCCGAGGCCCTGCTCGAGATGTCCGACAAGGGCATGGGGATGACTGCGGTTCTCGGCCCCCGGGGAAAAGTCGTCGGCATTTTCACCGATGGGGACCTGCGCCGGACGCTGGAGCACTCTCCGGACATACGCACGCTGAAGGTAGGATCCGTCATGACCCCCAATCCGCGCACCATCGGCTCGCACAAGCTCGCCGCGGAAGCCGTCGAGTTGATGGAGCGCCACAAAATCGGTCAGCTGATCGTGGTATCGGAGGGCGACATCATTGCCGGCGCGCTCAACATGCACGACCTGTTTCGGTCCAAGGTCATTTGATGGGCAAGGATCTGGCCGAACGATTGCGGCGACTGCGCTTGATGGTTTTCGACGTCGACGGAGTTCTCACTGACGGAACTCTTTACTTCGGGGAATCCGGCGCAGAAATGAAGGCATTCAACGCGCGCGACGGCCATGGCCTCAAGATGCTGATGGACAGCGGGGTCCTGGTCGCGATTCTCTCTGCGCGCCGCTCGCGCGCCGTGGAGCTGCGCGCGGCTGAACTCGGAATCGTGCGGGTTGAGCAAGGAACCTCCGACAAGAAGCAATCCTTTCACCGTCTGCTTGACAGCCTGCAACTGTCGCCGGCCGCGGCAGGATACATGGGGGACGACCTCGTCGATGTTCCGGTACTCGCATGCTGCGGATTCTCGGCGAGCGTGCCCGAAGCGCCCGAGGCCGTGCGCGAGCGTGTGCAGCACGTCACGCGCGCCTCCGGCGGTCGCGGCGCCGTGCGCGAAATCTGCGAATTGATCATGCGCGCGCAGAACACCCTTGAAAAGTCGATTGCGCGTCAACTGGCATGAAAACCCGTGTAACCAATCTGCTGCCGATTGCCCTGATGCTGTTCCTGGCAGCGCTCACGCTTTGGCTGCAGTATGCCGTACTCGAGGGATCCGGCGCGCAATCCAGGCCTGCAGCGCACGAGCCGGATGCGATCGTGGAGAATTTCACTGTTCAGCGACTCGACGACGCAGGAAAGGTCCAATACACGTTTTCCGCCCCGAGAATGTCGCATTTTGCCGACGATGGATCGGGGGAAGTCCTCTATCCGCGGGTGGTGCAGATGACCAAGACCGGCAGCAGTCTCGTGGCCACTGCCAATCGCGGCACGGTCAGCCGGCAGGGCGAGGAGGCGTTTCTGTACGGCAACGTCCAGGTGCTCCGCGAGGCGACGCCGCAAACCCCGGAGTTTCACGCGCGCACCGAATTCCTGCACGTGCTGGCCGAGAAGGGAATCTTGCAGACGGACCATGCGGTGACCATCACCGAAGGGCGCTCGATTCTGAGCGGGGTTGGACTCGTGATAAACAAGGATAGGCAATTCTTCACGCTGCAATCGCAGGTCAGGGGCGTATTCGATGTGCCAAAGCGGAAATAGAAGCCGCCTCGCTGCAGCATGTTTTCTCGTTGCGGCATGTCTCGCCGGGACATCGTTGCGCGCAGAGCTGGCCGATCGCGACAAACCGGTCAGTATCGAAGCCGACAGCATGGTTGCCGACGATTCCAGGAAAACCGCAACGTTCGAAGGAAAGGTCGTGCTGACGCAGGGGTCGCTCGTCATAAGCGGAGACAAGATCGTCGTGCGCCAGGACGGCGAAGGCTTTCAGCACGGAGTCGCCACCGGCGCCCCGGCCACTTTTCGCCAGAAACAGGAAAGCCAGGGAGAATGTGTGGATGCCGAAGCGCACCGGATCGAATACGACGGCCGGACGGAGCGGGTGGAATTTTTCAACGCCGCCCGCCTGCGCCGCGACAGTGGCGATGATGTCCGGGGTGATTACATCTCCTACGACGCCCGAAACGAGCGCTTCACCGTGAAATCCAGCGGCGACACCTCGGAGGGCGGTCGCGACAGGGTGCGCGCCACCATCATGCCGAAGAAGAAGGAATTGCCGCCACCGTCTCCCGCCGCATCGCCCTGCGGCCGGCCGAAGTAGTCCCTTGCAGACCCAGGACGCAACGCGAATTCGATGAGCCAGTTGCGGGTGCATGCCCTCAAGAAGCGCTACGGCTCCCGGGTCGTGGTGAAGGATGTCTCCCTCGACGTATCCAGCGGCGAAGTCGTCGGCCTCCTCGGCCCGAACGGTGCCGGCAAAACCACCTGCTTCTACATGATCGTCGGCCTAATCTCCGTGGACGGCGGCGCAATTCAGCTGAACGAAAGGGAAATCAGCCATTTCGCCATGCATCGCCGCGCGCGCATGGGACTGTCGTACCTGCCGCAGGAAGCCTCGGTATTCCGCAAGCTCACCGTCGAGGAAAACATCCGGGCGGTTCTCGAGTTGCAGGACCTGCCCGAGGAGGAGATGGAGTCCAGGCTATCGGGCCTTCTGCGAGATCTCGGCGTTGCGCACCTGCGCCAGTCCACCGCCTTGTCCCTGTCCGGCGGGGAGCGGCGACGCGTGGAGATTGCCCGCGCACTTGCGACTCGTCCGAGCTTCATTCTCCTCGACGAACCTTTCGCGGGAGTCGATCCGATTGCAGTGCTCGACATACAGAAAATCATCCGCTTTCTCAAGGACCGGAGCATCGGCATTCTCATCACCGACCATAACGTTCGGGAAACGCTGGGGATTTGCGATCGCGCCTATATCATCAACGACGGCTCGGTACTCGCCTCCGGCAAGCCGGACGAGATCGTCTATAATGAAAATGTCAGGCGCGTTTACCTGGGAGAGAACTTCCGTCTCTAGGCATTGCGCAACCTGGGAAGCGCTCCAGGCATCCATTTCGACCACCCTCTGAATTGCGGCGCATCTCCCAGCGAAGTCCCCACGTCCAGCTCCAATGAAGCAGACTCTGCAACTGAAGCTTTCCCAGCATCTCACGCTGACGCCTCAGCTGCAGCAGTCGATCCGCCTTCTGCAACTCTCGACGATGGAGCTGAACCAGGAGCTCGAGAAATTCCTCTCAGAAAATCCGCTGCTCGAGCGCGAGGATAGCGGAGCCGAAGTTCCTGCGGTGCCGCTGCGACCCAACGGCGAACCGGCGACCACGGCTGAAGCGCCTGCCGGAGAGTCCGGCAGCGAATCTTCTCCGGCCCAGGACAGTTTTTCCGCGGAGGGCGATTGGTTCGCCGAAGCGGGAACCGGGGCCGGGTCCCGCGATGACTCCGAAGATGGCGATTTCCCCCAGGTGGCCGCCGATGCGCCGAGCCTGCGCGAGCACCTGCTGGAACAACTCACCTTGACCCAACTCGAACAGCGCGACCGTAACCTGGTCGCTTTTCTCATCGAAGCGCTCGATGACGACGGGTACCTCACGCAGCCCCTCGAAGAACTCGTGCAAATGATCCCGGAAGAGTTGCAGATCGAACTCGAGGATCTCCAGATTGCCCTGCAGCATTTGCAGCACTTGGATCCGACAGGCGTCGGCGCGCGCAGCTGCGCGGAGTGCCTCGCGCTTCAGCTGCAGGCACTGCCGGAGCCTGCACCGTCCCGCACGCTCGCTCTCGCGATCACGCGCGAGCACCTGCCGCTTCTCGCCGCCCGCGACTTCACCCGACTGAAGAAAATCCTGCAATGTACGGACGAGGACCTGCGCCAGGCTCAGCATCTGATCCAGAGCCTCAATCCACGTCCCGGCGGATTCTTCACCCGGACGGAGACACGCTACGTAGTGCCTGACGTGGTGGTCAGGAAAACCAAGAACGTGTGGGTGGCAAGCCTGAATGCCGACGCGATGCCCAAGCTGCGCATCAACCGAATGTACGCGGACATCCTGCAGAACAATCGCGGCCACTCCGGGCTGTCGCAGCAGTTGCAGGAAGCCCGCTGGCTGATCAAGAACGTTCAGCAGCGATTCGAGACGATCCTGCGAGTATCGCAGGCCATTGTCGACCGGCAGCGGCATTTCTTCGAGCACGGGGAAGTCGCAATGCGGCCGTTGGTGCTTCGGGAAATCGCCGATACCTTAGGCTTGCACGAATCGACCGTCTCGCGTGTGACGACGCAGAAATTCATGTTCACTCCTCGAGGAATATTCGAGCTCAAGTACTTCTTCGGGAGCCACGTCGCGACCGACGCAGGAGGCGCCTGCTCCGCCACGGCGATCCGCGCGCTGCTCAAGCAACTGGTCGCCGCCGAGGACGCGAAGAAGCCTCTTTCCGACAGCAGGATTTCTGAGATCCTCGGGCAGCAGGGAATCGTGGTGGCGCGTCGAACCATCGCAAAGTACCGCGATTCGCTGCAGATCCCTTCGGTCAGCATGCGCAAGGCGCTATGAGCGCTTCGGGCGCCCCCAGGGCCGCCGCATTGGTGTAGAATGCCACGCCTTTTCGGGCATTCGGGCACGGATTGTGCATGCCAGAATGCCGTTAGGCGTTTCCGTGCACGGCCCCGATGAATCTCATCGCCAAACTCCTGCCGCCCTCCAACATCCTCCTGGATCTGGACGTGACGAGCAAGAAACGCATGTTCGAGCAGGCGGGACTGATTTTCGAGAACAACCAGGGCATCGCGAGGAGCCTCGTTTTCGACAGCCTGTTCGCGCGCGAGCGTCTCGGCTCGACCGGGCTCGGCCAGGGCGTCGCCATTCCCCACGGCAGGATCAAGGGTCTGAAGGAAGCCGTCGGAGCGTTCGTTCGCCTCGCACGGCCTGTGGCATTCGATGCTCCGGACGGAAACCCGGTGAATCTGGTCTTTCTCCTTCTCGTGCCCGAACAGGCCACCGAATTGCATCTGCGCATCCTTTCCGAACTCGCGCAAATGCTCGGTGACCGGGAACTGCGCGACAGACTTGCCAACGAGACCGAACCGGGTGCTCTCCACCAGCACATCACCGCCTGGCAACCGCATGTTGCAGATCAGCGTCGCGCAGCTGTATGACGATAACCGCGACAAGCTCGGCCTTGCCTGGATAGGCGGCAAACCGGGCGGGGCGGTCCGGCTCAGACGCGACAGCAGCGATGTTGCCGCGCTGGTCGGCCATCTCAATCTCATTCACCCCAATCGCATCCAGGTGCTCGGCAATCACGAGACCGCGCATCTGGCGAGATTCGACGAGGCCGGCCTTTTTCAGCTGCTCGGCGGCCTGTTCTCGGTGCAGCCGGCCGCGATCATCGTGACCGATGGCGCGCCCACCGACGTACGCTTGCTGAAAGCAGCCGAAGCCTCGGGCACGGCGGTGTTCGCCACCGACATGCCCGGCGCGCAAGTCATCGACCGCCTGCGTCGCTACCTGGGAAAAGCGCTCGCCGAAAGCGTCGAGCTCCACGGGGTCTGCATGGACGTCCTTGGCCTCGGGGTTCTAATCACCGGTGATTCCGGGGTCGGCAAGAGCGAGCTCGCGCTGGAGTTGATCAGCCGGGGACACGGCCTGGTGGCCGACGACATGGTGGAGATCTCGCGCATCGCCGCCACGACCCTGGAGGCCCGCTGTCCGCCGATTCTGAAGGATTTTCTCGAAGTGCGCGGCCTGGGGGTGCTCAACATCCGTACGATATTCGGCGAGACGGCGGTCCGTCCCAAGATGATCGTGCGCCTGAACGTGCACCTCGAGCGCCCGGGGGCCAGCGAGTCCGAGCGCCTGCCGCTGCACGAACTCTCCGAAGACGTCCTCGGGGTCATCCTGCCCAAGGTCGTCATTCCCGTGGCAGCCGGTCGCAATATGGCGGTGCTGCTGGAGGCTGCTGTGCGCAACCACATTCTCGAGCGCCGCGGCATCAATTCCACCGCGGAATTCATGCAGCGGCAGCGGTCCGAAATGAAGAAAGGCTGAGCGGGATGCAGCTCGTGCTGATCAGCGGCCTTTCAGGTTCGGGAAAGAGCATCGCCCTGAACGTCCTCGAAGACAGCGGCTACTATTGCGTCGACAACCTTCCCGGGCAGCTGCTCGAGCAATCCGTGGAGTTGCTGCGCCGCGCCGGCCACACTCGCGTCGGCATGAGCATAGACGCGCGCACCGGAGATTCGCTCGACCTCGTTCCGAAATACGTGGCCAAGCTCAAGGAGCAGGGTGTCGACGTGCGCCTGTTGTTCCTGGACGCGAAGGACGACGCGCTGGTGAGGCGCTTCTCCGAGACCCGCAGGCGCCACCCTCTGGCAACCGGCACGCGCACCATCGAGGAGTGCCTGGCTCGGGAACGCGAGATCCTGGCGCCGGTCGGGGAAATCGGACATCGCATCGACACCACCGAGCTGTTGCCCAACGCGCTGCGCGTCTGGATCAAGGAATTGCTCGGCGTGCGCGCCGAATCGATCATGCTGTTGTTCGAGTCCTTCAGTTACAAGCAGGGTGTGCCGCTGGATGCCGATCTGGTGTTCGACGTACGCTGCCTCCCCAATCCGCATTATGATTCCAGGCTCAGAACCCTTACCGGACTCGATCCGGAAGTTATCGCGTTCCTCCAAAAGGAACCCCAGGTCGACGCCATGCTGAAGGACATCCGAGATTTTGTGGAAACCTGGCTGCCCGCCTATGCGCAGGAGAGCCGCAGCTCCCTCACCGTTGCGCTCGGGTGCACCGGGGGCCAGCATCGCTCGGTGTACTGCGTCGAGCGCCTGGGTGCGAGTTTCCGCGGGCGGACGCCGGTGCTGGTACGTCACCGCCATCTCGCTCCTGCCGAATGAAGCCTACCGTTGCTGTCGCCCTGACCGGGGCCTCGGGAATGCCCTACGGCCTGCGGCTGATCGAAACGCTCGTCCGCGCCGACGCGCGCGTCTATCTACTCTACTCGCAGGCCGCCCACGTCGTCGCAAAGCAGGAACTGGATCTCGTCCTGCCACCGCGGGCGGCGGACGCCGAGCGCTATTTCTCCGAACGCACCTCGGCCAAAACCGGGCAGTTGCGCGTTTTCGGACGCGAGGACTGGTTTGCGCCGGTCGCCTCCGGTTCCAACCCTCCCGACGCCATGGTGATCTGCCCCTGCACGATGGGGACGCTTGCCGCCGTGGCGGCAGGACTTTCCGACAACCTGATCGAGCGCGCGGCAGATGTGATTCTCAAAGAAGGCCGCAAGCTGATCGTGGTGCCTCGCGAGACGCCGTTTTCGTCGCTGCACCTGGAAAACATGCTCAAGCTCTCGCGCGCCGGCGTGGTGATCCTTCCGGCCAACCCGGCCTTCTACCATCACCCGAAAAGCGTGGAGGACCTCGTCGATTTCGTCGTGGCGCGAATACTCGATCATCTTGGCGTCGCGCACGACCTGGTGCAGCGCTGGGGCGAAGAACGCTAAAAGCGCCATCGGTCACGGGGCCGCCGCGGCTCCGCGAGTTCCGCCCTTGATCAACGTTCCCATATTTCCGCTGAATGCGGTCTTGTTTCCCGGAGGCTTGCTTCCGCTGCGGGTGTTCGAGGCGCGTTACATGGACATGACGCGCGACTGCCTGAAGCAGAGCCTGCCCTTCGGGGTCTGCCTCATCCACGAAGGCAGCGAGGTCGGAGCGCCCGCGGTGCCCGAACCGATCGGCTGCCTGGCCAGCATCCTCGACTGGGACATGCAGCAGCTCGGGGTCCTCAATCTGAAAACGCAGGGTGGACAGCGCTTTCGCATTCTCGAGCGCGAAGCCGGCGCGCAGGGCCTGATCTCGGCCAGCATCGAACTGATCGCCCCCGACGAGAGCCACGCGATCCCCGAGGAATACGCGGCCTGCGTGCGACTCGTGAAAATGGTGGTCGCGGATCAGGGCAAGCCCGTCTTCGCGGAACCGCACGCCTTCGACGATGCCGCCTGGGTCGGCTACCGACTGAGCGAAGTCCTGCCCGTGCCGCTGCTCGCCAAGCAGAAGCTGCTCGAACTCACCGACAGCCTGTCGAGGCTCTCCATCCTGCAGCGCTTCCTCGAAGGCCGCGGGCTGGCGAAAGCTTAACGGCCCGCAAGCCTCCTCAGCAGCTTCTTCACCGGCGCGGGTACCGCCGCGTGCGCCGCTTCCTCAGGCGGCAGGAACACCTGCCCCGGCTCCGACACCCGTCGCGAGGATGCCTTCAGACGGCAGATGACCGGCGTGATGTCCAGGGTGAAATGGGTAAATTCATGTCGTAGCGGAGGCAGGGACTCCAGGCGCGCGGACCTCACGCCCCAGCGACGCTCGCAGTAGTCGCGCACGTCTTCGCCGGAAGGACAGTCGGGCAGGCACCACAGCCCACCCCAGATTCCTGCCGGCGGGCGCTTTTCCAGCAGCACTTCGCCGTGGCTCAGCACGAGCAGCAGCGACGTCTGCCTGACCGGCCGCGGCCGACGCGGGCGCGGACTAGGGTAGGCTGCGACTTTTCCTTGCGCGTAAGCTGCGCAGCTCGCCCGCAGCGGACAGCGCTCGCAAGCGGGCCGCGCCCGCGAGCAGAGGCTCGCCCCCAGGTCCATCAGCGCTTGCGTGTAGCGTTCGACGTTCCTGCGCGGCAGCTGCGACTCTGCGATCTTCCACAAGCGCTTTTCGGTTCGCGGTTCGCCCGCGCGACCGGACACGGCGAAGTGCCGCGCGAGCACCCGCTTCACGTTCCCGTCGAGTATCGCTTCGCGCGCAGCGTAGGCGAACACCGCGATCGCCGCGGCCGTCGTGCGCCCCACGCCCGGCAGCGCTTGCAGCGCTTCGCGCGTGTCCGGGAAGCGTCCACGGTGCGATTCGATCACCCTTTGCGCCGCGGCATGCAGGTTGCGGGCCCGCGAGTAGTAGCCGAGTCCGCTCCATACAACGAGGACGTCGTCGAGCGAAGCGCGGGCCAGCGATCGCGCGCTGGGGAAGCGGGCCAGAAAGCGACGGTAGTAGGGGATGACCGTCTCGACCTGCGTCTGCTGCAGCATCACTTCCGACAACCAGATGCGATACGCATCCCGTGTCCCCTGCCAGGGCAGGTCGTGGCGCCCGTGCCGCCCGTGCCAGCGAATCAGGCGTGTCGCGAACGGGCTCAACGTTTGAGCAAACCCCTCAGCCGGTCCTGCACCGCGTCCTTGACCCTCTCCTCGGCCCTCTGCTTCACCGCGCCGCCGACGGCGGCCCCGAGGTCCGCGCGGAATCGCGGCGCTTCCAGGGTTCCGGAGATTTTCACCGGCACGGTCACCCCGCGCAAGGCTGCGGCGTCCGGCCCGCCCTGCCCCGAGGAGGTCGCGACGAGCGACACCTTCGCGAGGTAATCGATCGCGTTGGCGCCGATGTCGATATTGCCCGAGCCGGCGACACGCAGAAGCGGCGAACGGGCCGACAGGTCCTCGTTGTGGGCGATGCCGCCCTTGATGACGAAGCTCGCTAGAATCTCCGCGAAATCGGTTCGCTCGCCGCTGCCGCCGGCGTGCTCTGCGGGCGACTTCGAACCGGCGAGCGCTCTCGCCTTGCGCATCGCCTCGTTCAGGTTGATACCCTTGAGGGCGCCGTCGCGGATCGACACGGTCGCGCTGCCCGAGAGCGCTTTTCTCATCGCTGCGACGGTCGCGCCCCCGGTCTGCACGTCGAGCGCGACATCGCCCCGGCCTTCCAGCAGATCGTTGTCGAGCGCGTCCTTGAGAAGCGGCCCGATCGCCACTCCCTCGAGCTTGCCCTTCAGCGAGACGTGGTTGCTGCCGGCATCGACCGATGCGCCACCGGAAAAACTTCCCCGATACAAACTGGCCGACAGGGGTTTGACCTCGATCCGCCCTCCCGCGGCCAGCACGCCGACGTCGACCTTCTCGGCCTTGACGTTCGACACGACGAGTTCGCCGATCTTCACGCTGCCCTGCAGCTTGAGTCCCTTGAGCGCCGACAGGTCGATCGGCTGTTCCGCCTGACTCGCCGAACCTTGCGACGCCGTCGTCGCGCCCGCTGCGCCCTTTTTCGCAGGCGGCGGAAAATACCGGTCAAGGTTGAGGCGATCGACGCCCAGCATGAAGCGCAAGCCTTGACTCGACAGGTCGAACTCCACGTCACCCTTGATGGTTGTTGCCGGCGACGATCCTGACGCACCATCGGAGATCTTCAGTTCAAGCCCGGAAAACGCCACGGTCTTGCGCTCGAGGTCGACCCGGTAGCCGCTCGTGACGCCGAGCTGGAGATCGGTCTTCGGCTGCGTGGCTTCGATCCTCGCAGCAAGCGAAAGCCTTCCCGGAACGCCGCTCGCGATGCGTCCGGTCCTGAATTCTCCAATCGACACCTTGTAGCGGCCGCCGCTCGCTTCGTCGTGCCAGCCGACGCTGCTAGTGCGCACTTCGATGCCTGCGATCTCCAGCCGCGGCGCGCCCGCTGCCGGCGCCTCGCGGCGCGGCGACGCCGCCGCACCACCGGCCGGCGCGACCAGATCCGCGAAATTGGTCTTGCCGTCCTTGTGCTTCACCAGGTCCACCGACAGGCCCGACAGCGTCACGCGGTCGACCACCACCTGCCGGGACAACAAAGGCAGTAACGCGACCGAGACGCGCGCCTGATCGATCCGGGCAAAAATCCGGCTGCTGTTGGGTTCGGAAAGGGAGATCTTTCCTACCGCAACTCCAAGATCCGGAAACAGCGACAAGCCGATGTTGCCCTCGATCGCGAGCGTGCGGCCGGTCTTCTCCTTCACTGCCGCGGCGATCTCAGGCTTGTATTTGTTCGGGTCGAACGTTGCGACGAGGATCACCAGCGCGAGAACCACCAGGGCAACGATACCGGCGGCGGCGAACAGGGCGACTTTGACAGTCTTCATGGGTTGGCCACGCCGTACGGCACGTGCCCGGTCGCGACGTGCTGGCTCGCCGATTCGCAGTGGCCGCGCTGGTCGTCGAAGAATATGTCCGCGCCGAACGCCTTGAGGAACGGTCCCTTGTCGAGCCCGCCCAGGAACAGCGCTTCGTCGATGCGGATGTTCCAGGCCCGCAGCGTGCGCACCACGCGCTCGTGCGCGGGCGCGCTGCGCGCCGTGACCAGCGCCGTGCGTATGGGTGCGCGGTCTGCGGGATACTCGGACTGGATCCGGTGCAGGGCGGCGAGAAAATTCTTGAACGGGCCCCCCGACAGCGGTTCGCGCGCCGCGCTCACTTCGCTCGCGGTAAAGGCGTCGAGCCCCTCCTGCTTGTAGATCCGCTCGGCCTCATCGGAGAACAGCACCGCGTCGCCGTCGAAGGCGATGCGCAACTCCTCGCTCGTGCCGACGTTCTTCCCCACGTTGGAGGGCAGGATGGTCGCGGCCGCGTGCCCCGCATCGAGCGCCTTGCGCACGTCGACCGGGTTCGCCGAAAGAAACAGATGCGCGTCGAACGCCGGCACGTAGGGGTAGGTGTTCTCACCGCCGGTGAACGCCGCGCGCGAGATGTCCAGCCGGTGGTGCTCGATCGAGTTCATGATGCGCAAGCCGGTATCGGCCGTGTTGCGCGACAGCAGGATGATTTCGACGCGCGACTGCGCCGGCGCGGGGGCATTGAGCTTCAGCAGTTTCTTCACCAGCGTAAATGCGATGCCGGGCTCGAGCACATCGTTCTCGCGCTTGCGCTGGTACTCGTAGTAGGCGTCGACCCCCTGCTCTTCGAACACGCGGTTCGACTCCTCGAGATCGAACAGCGCCCGGGAGGAAATGGCGACGACCAGCTTACCGTCGAAGGATGCGGGCATGGGGGTTGGAGCGGGTAGAGGGAATCGAACCCTCGTCTAAAGCTTGGGAAGCTTTCGTTCTACCATTGAACTACACCCGCATGTTACGATGATTTTACCGTTTCGTACTCCGGTTTCAAAGTGATCGAGCTCTCCGTCAATGGCCAAATCCGGCGCACAAGTTCGGCGCCACCACAAGCGCCGCGCTGGTCCATGTCGCGCTACGTCATGGTGTAATCGCGCCGCCGAGTTGAGGATTTCCTGGCCGATTTCGGGAGTTTCTCCCGATACAGAAATCGTGCCTGCTTGCTACCCTTGAGAAACACAGGGGGAGGCGGCACCATGCCGGCATGCAGCCATCGCAACAAACCCGGCGCCTCGCCTCGCCGTCGCGCCATGGCCATCGCGTTGAGTGCTGTCGTCGCCAGCCTGCAGGCGCCGCATGCTGCAGCGGACAACCCTGCTGAGGCGCTGGAAACGCCGACGGTAGTGGTCATCGGCCTCTCCCCTCTCCCCGGATTGGGGACCCCGATCCGCGACGTGCCGGCCAATGTCCAGATTTTTAGCAGCAAGGACCTCAGTCAGCAGCGCCAAACGAATATCAGCGAATACCTGGAGCAGAATCCCACCAGCGTCACGATCAATTCCGCTCAAGGCAATCCGTTCCAGTCCGATGTCAACTTCCGGGGCTTTACTGCTTCTCCGATACTCGGCACGCCCCAGGGGCTCTCCGTGTTCCAGGACGGGGTGCGCATCAACGAGCCTTTCGGCGACGTGGTGAACTGGGACCTCATCCCGCAATCGGCCATTTCCAGCATCCAGCTCATTCCGGGCTCCAATCCGGCCTTCGGTTTGAATACGCTGGGGGGCGCGCTGGCGATCTATACCAAGAGCGGCAGCTACTATCCCGGCGGGGCCATCGAGACTTACGGAGGGTCATTCGGCCGCAAGGGTGCCGAGTTCGAGTACGGCGGCAAAAAGGACAACTTGGACTATTTCTTCACCGGCAACTATGTGGACGATCGCGGCTGGGCCGAGCACAACCCGAGTACGGTCCAGCAGTTCTTCGGCAAGCTGGGTTGGCAGGATGCGAAGACCGATTTTGACGTGAGCCTGACACTTGCGGACAACATCCTCCAAGGCACCCAGACCATTCCGTTGTCGTTCTTCGACAATATTCGCCAGGCCTACACATTTCCGGATCGGAACAAGAACAATCTCGCCTTCCTCACCGTCAAGGGCAGCCGTTTCCTCACCGATAGCGTGATCCTCGGCGGAACTCTCTATTACCGGAAATACAAGAACGAGAACCTGAGCAGCAACGTCAATGGCGATTTCGACCCGGTCACCAACCCGCTGGAGGCCACCAACGACCGCTCGGTGATCGATCAAGAGAGCTATGGCCTGGGGCTGCAACTGACGATGCTCGGCCATGTGGCCCGGCGCGAGAACCGTTTCTCGCTCGGGGCGAGCGAGGATTTCGGCAAGGCGCGATTCACCCAGGATTCCCAGCAGGCCGCCTTCACGGCCGATCGGGCAACGATCGGTACGTCGGATTTCGTGCGGGCCACCGACGCGCGCACCCGCAACCCGTACTACGGCTTGTTCTTCACCGACACGCTCAACCTGAACAAGGAATGGGCACTCACCCTCGCCGGCCGCTATAACCGCACGACCGTGAAGATCGAGGATTTGACCGGCGCGGCTCCGCTGTTGAACGGCGAGCAAACGTTCTCCCGCTTCAATCCGGCGGTCGGGATCAATTTCACGCCCAGCGAGCGCCTGACCGCCTATGCCGCCTACAACGAGGGCATGCGGGCGCCAACGCCGATCGAGCTCGCCTGCGCCGATCCGGCGGCGCCATGCAAGTTGCCCAACAATTTCCTGGCGGACCAGGCACTCAAGAAAGTCGTGTCCCGGACGGTGGAAACGGGTCTTCGCGGCAAGCTTGCCCAGGACACGCAGTGGAGCGCCGCGATCTACCGGACGGAACTGACCGATGACATTCAGTTCATCAGCTCCGGCGGCGCGGCAGTGAACGCCGGTTTCTTCCAGAATGTCGGCAACACCCGCCGCGAAGGGCTGGAACTCGCCCTGAGCACAAGGTGGATTGCGCTCGCGGCCTCGGCCCGTTACAGCTACGTCAATGCCACCTACGAATCCCCTTTTGCGGAGAATTCGCCCGGCAATTCGGCGGCCGATGCCAACGGGGCCATTCAGGTGAAGCCCGGCGACCGGATTCCCGGCATCCCGCGGCACAACCTGAAACTGCGGCTTCAGTACGATTTCGGCGAACGCGCTTCGCTCGGTGCAAACGTCATCTACAGCAGCAGCACCTTCGCCCGGGGCGACGAGAACAACCAGGACGTGAACGGCCGGATACCGGGCTATGCGGTGGTGAACCTGGATGGTCGATACGGGCTCGCCAAGGGTTTGGATCTGTTTGCCCGCGTCGTGAACCTGTTCGACAAGCAGTATTCGAACTTCGGCATCCTCGGCCAGAACTTCTTCACCGGCCCCGGCAAAACCTTCGATGGCAACAACCCGGTCAACGAGCAGTTCCGCGGCCCCGGGGTTCCACGAGGAGCCTGGATCGGGTTGCGGTATCAGTGGCTGTAGCGGTTCCAGAGCAGGGCTGGTAAGATAAATTTACCCTGTCCCCTTGGGGTTTTAAAGTGATCCAGCTCTCAGTCAACGGGAAAACGCAGCGTTTCGAACCCGGAGCCAATGTAGCGCGGCTTCTCGACACGCTCGAGCTCTCCGGAAAACGCGTGGCCGTGGAAAAGAACGGCGAAATCGTGCCGCGCAGCCGCTACGCGGACACACGTCTCGCCGACGGTGACGCGCTGGAAATCGTCGTCGCCGTCGGCGGGGGCTAAGGACGATGAACGCTCCCACTCGCCTTCCGGAACAAATCGGCGATGCACTGACGATCGCCGGCAAAACCTATCGCTCGCGGCTTTTGATCGGCACGGGCAAGTACCGCGACTTCGACGAAACGCGCCGCGCGGTGGAAGCGAGCGGCGCGGAGATCGTCACCGTCGCGATCCGCCGCACGAACATCGGCCAGAACGCGAACGAGCCTTCGCTCCTCGACGTGCTGCCGACGCGGCAGTACACCATCCTGCCCAACACCGCCGGGTGCTACAACGCCGAGGATGCGGTGCGCACGCTGCGCCTCGCGCGCGAGCTGCTCGACGGCCACGACCTGGTAAAACTCGAAGTGCTGGGTGACCCGAACACGCTCTATCCGAATATAGTCGAAACCCTCCAGGCCGCCGAAACGCTGGTCCGCGAGGGCTTCAAGGTGATGGTCTATACGAGCGATGACCCGATCGTCGCCAAGCGGCTCGAAGAAATCGGCTGCGTCGCGATCATGCCGCTCGCCTCGCTGATCGGCTCGGGCATGGGGATTCTCAATCCCTGGAACCTGC
The DNA here is from genome assembly GCA_041496705.1 of Gammaproteobacteria bacterium. Classification (GTDB taxonomy): domain Bacteria; phylum Pseudomonadota; class Gammaproteobacteria; order Burkholderiales; family SG8-39; genus VBDM01. The sequence goes on from JBGQFD010000027.1 coordinate 33,770, forward strand.
AGCTCATCATCGAAAGTGCAAGAGTCCCGGTGGTGGTCGACGCCGGCGTGGGAACCGCGTCGGATGCCGCCGTGGCCATGGAACTGGGCTGCGACGCCGTCCTCATGAATACCGCCGTCGCCAAGGCGCAGAACCCGGTGTTGATGGCGCAGGCGATGCGCAAGGCCGTGGAGGCGGGACGCGAGGCCTACCTTGCCGGCCGCATGCCGAAGAAGCTCTACTCCGCCAGCCCCAGTTCGCCGGCCTCGGGCATGATCTCGCCTAAGGCCGCGTAGGCGCGGCAAGCGTTTCCTTGCCGGAACGGCGCCCGATCCGCAGTTTCGTGTTGCGCCAGGGGCGCATCTCCGGCGCGCAGCGGCGTGCGCACACCGACCTCTTCCCGGCGTACGGCATGCCGTTCTCCCCGGCGGTCGCCGACCTCGACCGCGCGTTCGGGCGCAGCGCGCCCAAG
>JBGQFD010000028.1:0-34117 GCA_041496705.1 Gammaproteobacteria bacterium
CGCCGCTTGACGATGCGACGCTGTTTCTAGCCCATGCAGAATTCCTACGGCATCAAGATCCCGTTTACCGAACATCTCGGCGTGCGGCTGGTCGAGATGACCGAGGAACACGCAGTGGTATCGCTGCACAAGCGCCCGGAGCTCCTGAACAGCTGGGGCGCCACCCACGGCGGGGTCATCATGACGATGCTCGATCTCGTGATGAGCTGGGCGGTACGCGGGCACTACGGCGTGGTCGGCGGGGTGCTGACCATCGACCTCTCCGTCGGCTTCATGAAAGGCAGCTTCGGCGACAAGGTGACGGCCGAAGGCAAGGTTCTCCACGGCGGGAAATCGACCGCGTTCTGCGAGGCCGAGGCGCGCGACGACAAGGGCGAACTGCTCGCCAAGGCGATCGGCACTTTCAAGCTGCTCGCGGACAGGGAGAAGAAAGCTAGCTAGCTTCCTTCGTCTTGCCGCTCCAGTATCGCGGGTGATGAATCCCGTCAGGCGTGCCGCAGGACGGCCTTGCCGCCGGAATCAACGGTGCCCCGGAGCAACCGCTGGAATTCGTCTTCCGGCAAAGGCCTGCTGAAATAGTAGCCCTGCATTTCGTCGCATCCCAGTTCGCGCAGGAAGCGCAGCTGCTCCTCGGTCTCCACGCCCTCGGCGATCACCCTGAGCCTCAGGCTGTGCGCCATCGCGATGACCGCCCGGGTGATCGCGGCGTCGTCGACGTTTCCGGGAAGGTCCTGGATGAAGATACGGTCGATCTTGACGGTGTCCAGCGGGAAACGCTTCAGGTAGTTCAGGGACGAATAGCCGGTGCCGAAATCGTCGATCGAAAGACGAATTCCCATCTCCTTGAGGCCGGAGAGGAGCTTCACCGCGTGCTCCGTATTGCGCATCACCATGCTCTCGGTGATCTCGAACTCCAGCGAAGCCGGGTCGAGTTTGGTGTCGCGCAGCGTACGCGCCACGTCCTCAAGCAGGTTTTCGTGCGTGAACTGGCGTGCCGACAGGTTTACCGCGACAGCCAGGCGCGGCAGCCCCTGGTCCAGCCAGGCCTTGTTTTGCAGGCAGGCGGTCTTCAACACCCACTCGCCGATCGGAACGATCAGCCCGGTTTCCTCGGCCAGCGGTATGAACTGCGCCGGCGGGACCAGCGCCCGGCCCGACTGCTGCCAGCGCAGGAGCGCCTCCACCCCGGTGATACGCCCGCTGCGGATGTCGACCTTGGGCTGGTAGTGGAGGCGGAACTCGTCACGCGCCAGGGCATGGCGCAGGTCCGACTCGAGCGCGAGACGCTCCAGCGTGTGTACGTTCATCTGGGTCGAATAGAACTGATAGTTGTTCCTGCCCTGTTCCTTGGCGCGGTACATCGCGATGTCCGCGTTCTTCATCAGGCCCTGCGCGTCCTCGCTGTCCCCGGGGTAGGTGCTGATGCCGATGCTCGCGGTGAGGTGGTATTCGCCCGCGTCGAGCGGGATCGGCTGGACGACGGCGGCCAGGATTTTCTTCGCCACTTCCGCGACGCTCTCCGGCCTAGGCAGTTCCTCGATCAGCACGACGAATTCATCACCGCCGAGGCGGCACACGGCATCGGTCTCACGCAGGCACCCGCGCAGGCGGTCGGCGATCACCCTGAGCGCGCGGTCACCGGCTTCGTGGCCAAGGGTATCGTTGATTTTCTTGAAATCGTCGAGATCGATGAACAGGATCGCCAGGGCCTTCGCGTTGCGCTGCGCCTGGGCAATCGCGTGGCCGACGCGCTGATGGAACATGGTGCGGTTGGGCAGCCCGGTAAGCTCGTCGTACTGCGCGAGATGCAACGCGCGCGCCTCGGCCCGCTTGCGCTCGGTGATGTCGATGATCGTGCCGATCAGTCCGGCAACGCTGCCGTCGGCGCGAGTAAATGTGGCCTTGTAGTAGATCGCTTCGTGCTGCTGCCCATCAGGGGTCGTGATCGACGTCTCGTACACCTGGCTTCCCGGACGCGCCCACAGATCCTGGTCCATTGCGTGCAGCCGATCAGCGACCTCCACGTTTCCGGGGTAGAGATCGTGCACGGTCTTGCCCAGAAAAGCTTCACGCGGGGTGGCGAAATAGGCTTCCCACGCCTTGTTGACGCCCAGGTAGCGGCCATTGGTGCTCTTGAAAAAAATCGGGGTCGGCAAGGCCTCGATCAGCTGCTGGGTCATGCGCTGCGCTTCGGCGAGGCTGGACTCGCTCATGCGCAGATCCTCGGTGATGCGATCCGCGAGCTCGACTGCCCGGCGGCCGGTCGTGGCGAGGGAACGGATCAGACCGGACAGAAGCATGCTGATGGTGACACCGCCCGCCAGGATGATCCACGGCAGCCAGCGTTCCAAGGAAGCGCCATTTTCCGGGCGCGCGCTGAAATACAGGTTCCAGCGGCGCCCGCCTATGTCGAGGTCCGAAACGGTCCGCAGGGCCGCCGCCTCACTGGCGGCAAAGGGGACCAAGGGCGCCGCGGGATTGTGCAGGCGATCGCTGTCGAACATCAGGTTCTCGGAATCGGGCTGCTGCAATCCCTTCGGATTGTCCAGGAAACCCGCATCGTGGATCTGGACATGGTTTTTCTGCAGGAACGGCCCGCTCAAGGCCCCGCGCATCAAGTCGATCACGATAAACGACGCGCTCACCACCCCGGTGAATGCCTCGCGGCGCTGCGCCACCGTGGCCGGTGGCGCGTCCCTGCGATGATAGATGGCCAGACGCATCGCGAACCCGGGATGTCTGCTCGGGTCGTACGCCAGAGCGATGGCGCCGGATGCCGTGAGCTGCCCGGAATCGCGAGTACGGTTGAGCGCCGCGAGGCGCACGGGGTCGCCGCTGAGATCTAGCCCAAGCGCGGCTTCGTTTCCTGCCATCGGTTCGACGTACTGGACGATCACGTATTCAGGCCTGTCCCCCGGCGGATTGATCGCAAACTTGGGATATCCACGGGATTCGACACTGGTGTCGGCACGCACCATGGCTTCGAAGGCAGGCCTCTGCGCGGCGGTGACTCTCCGGCTGTAATGAATCACCTGGATGCCGGGATAGCGGTGATTCAGATCGAGATTCTCGATATAGCGCCTGAATTCGTCCCGGCCGACGGCATTTTCGGCGAAGAACAGGCCCCTTATGCCCAGCAGCAGGTCGGAGTATGCGCGAACTCGTGATGCGATCGCGTCCTGGGCATCGCCGACGTCGGCTTCGAACGTCAGCCGGGCCTCGCGTGCCACCTGTCCCGCCACCAGGTACGCCGCTGCGGCCGACAGGGCGACGCCTATGGCAAGCACCGCCAACGAAGCCGATGCGTGCCGGTAGATGACGGCTAGTCTGGGCTGCATGTCACTCCCGCCGCGCGAATTCCATCAGTCCGCCGCGATCTTCCACGGCAACCGGATCGCTCCAGAGCGAAGCCTCATGTCCAAAGGCGCCCGCGCCGTCATGGAACAGGCATTGTAGTCGGCTTTACTCGACCTTCGGCGCGAGCAGCATCTCCCCGCCCCCCAGTATCAGCCGGTTCCACACCGGCGTGACGACGATCTCGTTCACGCACACGTGCGCCGGCGACTCGGCGACGAAGCGCACCACGCGCCCGAGGTCCTCCATCTTCAGCATCTTCGCCTGATCTTCCGGCGAGGGCGGCTTGGGGCGAGCGCGCTGCATCGGCGTCACCGTCTCCCCCGGATGGATCACGCAGCCGCGGATGCCGTGCAGGCCTTCCTCGATGTTGAGCTGGTGGGTCATGGTGGTGAGCGCCTGCTTGGTGGCGTTGTACGCCGCGCCACCGAGGTAGCCCTGGTAGCGCGCGAACCAGGAGCCGATGTTGATGACCAGGCCGTAGCGGCACGCGCGCATCGACGGCAGCACCGCGAGCATGGCGTAGAGCGCGCCATTCAGGTTGATGCCGACGACGCGGTCCCATTCGGCGGCGTCGAGGTCCTTGAAGAAGCGCTTCGGGATGTTGACGCCGGCGCAGTTCACCAGGATGTCCACCCGGCCGTGGCGCGCGAGGATCGCCTCGGCGGCACGTTTCACGGACTCCTTGTCGGCGACGTCTGCGGCCTGCGATTCTCCGCGGCCACTCGCCTGCTCAACCAGCGCTACGCTCTCGGCGAGCGCCTGCGTCCTGCGGCCCGAAACGATGACGGTCGCTCCCGCTTTCGCCAACTCGACCGCCGCGGCCTGGCCGATGCCGCTGCCGCCTCCGGTGATCCAGGCGATTTTTCCGCTCAACGCTGCCATATGCCATCCTTCATTCGAGAATTTTCATTGGGAGCTTGCGCCGATCACGCGACGACCTCGGTGGAATCCAGAATCGGCGGCAGCGGCGAGTCGAGCGCGGCGCAGATCGCGCGCATCAACTCCCCTTCGGCTACGGTGAGTTTACCATCGGCCATCACGATTTCGAGACAGGCCTTGATGACGAAGGGTTTCTTCAGCGGCGCGAGCAGCTTCAGTTCGTAGAGCGCGCCCTCCACTGTGGCGATACCCAGTTCCGCGGGAGAGCGCAGCACCCCGCCCTTGATGCCCAGCGCAGCCATGCCCTTGTCGAACGCGGACATGCCGCCCCCGCCCGAGTGCGCGAGCAGCGACAGCACGATCCCCACCTCGCCGGCGACATCATCGACGCTCCGGTGCTTCACCGGCGGCGCGCCCTTGGGCTCGGGTCCGAGATGGCGTCGGCACAACGTCAGCAGCACGAATTCGCCTATGGTCACGCGGCCGTCGGCCTCGACCAGGTCCTTAACTAAGCGCAGCAAGGCGTCGCGCCCGCCCGCGTCCATGCGCTTGAGCGAGGGCATGGCGAGATCGAGCAGCGGCATGCGCGCGCGCGGTCCGAGCGGCCGCAGCAATCCGGCGAAAGACGCGGCTTGCGCCGCGACCGCTTCGCCCGCCTGCGAGCGGATCATCTCGACCTGCCTGGACCGCACTTCGCCCTCGCCCAGGAGCAGCGCGGCAAGCACCGCGCGCCCGCCTTCGGCGTTGCCGGCGGCCGTACGCAATTCGGCGGGCAGCTGCTCCAGGATGCGCCGCGCGTATTCAATGTGCGCCGTGGAGGGATGGCCGACGCTGGCGATCAGAGCCGCCTGGGTAGTGCGCACGGATTCGGCGGCGCCGCGGCCGAAGGCAGGCGCCTGCCCGGGTGCAAGTCCGGCCGCGGCCGGCGCAGTAAGTGGGCTGAGAAACTCCGCGACCACCGGGCTCTCGCCCACCGCTACCGCCTGCGCCTCGGCACGCTTCGCGCGCGCGCGCAGCAACAGGCGCGCGCCCGGACCCAGGACGCGGTCGATGCGCTCGTCGATCGGCGGATGGGTGAGCAGGATGTCGAATTCGAAGAAGTCGACCGTGGCGGAGCCGATGCACATGTGCGAGACCTCCTCGGCGTGCTGTGCGCCGATGAGGCTCGTGCCCTGCCCGATCTTGAACAACGCACCGGCGATGCCCTCGGGATTGCGCGTGAACTGCACCGAGGACGCGTCGGCGAGGAATTCGCGCTCGCGCGAAATCGCCGCCTTGATGACGCGCCCGGCGAAAACGCCGATCAGGCCGATCAGCCAGATGACGAGGCCGGCGAACAGCATCGGCAGGTTGCCCTCGTTCTTGTCGCTGTTTTTGCCGCTGCCCACGCGCATCAGGAACTCACCGAAGGCGCCGATGATGACGATGCCGGCGATCACGCCCATCAGGCGGATGTTCAGGCGCATGTCGCCGTTCAGGATATGGCTGAACTCGTGGCCGATCACCCCCTGCAACTCGTCGCGGTTCAGTTGTTCCATCGCGCCGCGCGTGACCGTGACCGCCGCCTCGTTGGGAGAATAGCCGGCGGCGAAGGCGTTGATCGAGCGCGGCTCGTCCATGACGTACACCTGCGGCACGCTGATGCCCGATGCAAGCGCCATTTCCTCGACGATATTGAGCAGCCGGCGCTCGAGCGGCTGCTGCGAATCGCGCTTGATGCGCTGCGCGCCCAGCAACTCGGCCACCGCCGCGCCGCCCGAGGACAGTTCCATCATGCGGCTGATCGAGCCCCACGCGATCGCCGCCAGCACCACGACGGTGGTGGCGACATAGGCCATGCGCGGCACCGCGGCGAACGCGCGCCCGGGAGGGAAGAGCGCCTGGTCCGTGGCGTAGAGAAAGATGCAGCCGCCGACGACATTGATCGCGAGCACGATCGCGACGACGGCCGCGACGAACATCAGCACCATCAGCGCCGTATGGCGCCGGGCCTGCTGCTGGTGCTCGAAGAAATCCATGGCGCGCGCCGCGCCCGCCACGGGGGCGCGTTAGCTGAAGGATACCTTGACGGGCTTGCGCTCCTCGGGGGATTCCGTGGCCGCGAGCAGCGTCGCGTCCTTGAACCCGCCGAAGCCGGCGACGAAGTTGTCGGGAAAGCTCTCGATGGCGGTGTTGTAGCTCATCACCGCGTCGTTGTACGCCTGGCGCGCGAAGGAGATCTTGTTCTCGGTGCTGGTGAGCTCCTCGGAGACCTGCATCATGGTCTGGTTCGCCTTCAGGTCCGGGTAGGACTCCGACAGCGCGAACAGCCGGCCGAGCGCGCCCGACAGGCCGGCTTCGGCGGTGGAGAGCTGCTGCATCGCGGCGGCGTCCGCCGGGTTGGCGGCGGCGCGCTGGTTGGCGCTCTGCGCACCGTTGCGCGCGGCGATCACCGCCTCCAGCGTCTCGCGTTCGTGCTTGATGTAGCCCTTGGCCGTCTCGACCAGGTTCGGGATCAGGTCGTAGCGGCGCTTCAGTTGCACGTCGATCTGCGCGAAAGCGTTCTTGAAGCGGTTGCGCAGCGCCACCAGCCCGTTGTAGATCGCGATCAGCCAGGCCACCGCCGCGACCACCACGCCCACCACGATCCAAAGGCCCCAGCTCATGTCGTCCCCCGTGCGGCACAGCGACGCGCGTCGCGTCGCTTTCAGTCTTCCTCGTCCCGGATCACCAGCGTTCCCGCGAGTTTGTCGTGCCAGCCTTGCTTGCGCTTGTCGAAGGCGATCCAGAGAAACCCGAGGCACAAAGGAATCGTGGAAACGAAGTAGGCGAAGTACCGGCCGATCAGTTTCCCCGTGGAAGGCGCGCCCAGGGTGTTCGCATCGACGATCTTCGCAGAGACCAGCATCTTTCCCGGTGTCGCGCCGCGATAACGCCAGAGCACGATGATGGCAACCACGAGCAGGCCGTTCATGAGCCAATCGAATGCCCACGTCTTCCCCGCCGCATTGAGCTGCAGGTATTGCGTGCCATAAACCGCCAAGGCGATCGGCACGACCACGGCTATCATCACCAGCGAATCGATGAGCGTGGCGAACACGCGCTTCCAGAATCCGACGTACTCGGGCTTCGCCTGCGCCGCGGCGTCAGCCATGCGGGCCTCCCTTTAGTGATTTCCCGATGCATGGTAGCCCGACACTTGTTGCGGGCGCAACATCGCAAGCATCAGGGGGTGCAGCGCACGCGAAGCGCTGCGGCGCGAGGAGCGCGCCAGTCAGGGCGACACCACCGTGCCGTCGGGCAGCACCTGCATCCAGGGGGACGGGCAGCTCGCGACGTTGGGATAGTAGTCGCGGTAGTCAGGGCAGTAGTAGTGGATGTTCGAACTCTGCTCTATGTACGCCGGTGGCTCCGAGTAAACCGGCGCGGGGACCGCGGGAGGAAAGTAGGGATAATACGGATAGTAGGGATAGCCGTAGAACGGCGCGGCAACGATCACCGTTCCGCCCCCGTGATGCCGGTGAAAGAACGGTGGTTGCCCGATGAAAACCGGCCCGGGTCGCACGCCGGCGACCGGTCCCGGGCGCACGGGGACGACCGGTCCCGGGCGCGGTCTCGGGTGCGTGCCGACCACCGGACCGGAATGGACGACGCCCATGCCCGGCTGGCCGCCATGAGATCCACCGTGAGATCCTCCCGAGCGGCCGCCGCCGTTGCGCGCGAGCACGGCGTCCGCGCCCACCCACAGGGCCAGTCCGACGAGCAGCGCGATCGAGCGTTTCATCCTAGCCTCCTTGCGACCGGAACCTGGAACGGTTTCAGGCTCTGCGCAAAAGTCTAACGCCGGCGCGACGCGCGACGTTGACCTTTTACACAACGTTACACGTTCAGCAATCCGGCTCGCCGGGACGCGGACGCGGCCGGGGGATGAAGCCGAACCGCGCGGGAACGTCGGCCACACGAATGCCCGTGAGCGGCACGCTGTTGCCCTGCAGCAAGAATTGCGCGGGCGCGCCCTGCGAGACGCGTTCGACGATCGCCGCGAAATCGCCGAGGCGCTCGAGCAAGGCCGGCAGGTCGCGATCGAGAACCGCTCCGACTCCCAACTCGGTGTGCAGCAACAGCGCGCCGGCATCGTCGAGATACGCGGCATCGACACTGCGGGTGATTGCGCCGGTGTGAGCGAGAAACCCGACCCCGGAGTCCTCCAGCCGGTAGACCCACGGCGTGTAGTCCAGGGAAACGTAGACGCGCTGCGGGCCGTTCTGGAAATACCAGCGGCCCACGTCGTCGGCCGCGTAGTTCCTGCCGATGAACTCGCCCAGCGCCACGTTGGCGATGCGCTCGAAGCCGCCCGCCGCCGACTTGATCCGCCAGCCTCCCCTGCGGTCGAGCGCGAGCCAGCCGTACACTGCCGGCACGGCCGGCCACTTCGCCATCGAGCGGAGCACTATCTCGTCCACGATTTTCCTCTGGTATCCTCGAAGTCTAATCCAGGAACGCGAGCGCGAAATGAACCGGGGGGACTTCACCTTCATCCACAGCCTGCGCGTGCGCTGGGCCGAAGTCGACCGGCAGAACGTGGTGTTCAACGGCCACTACTTCCTCTACTTCGACGTCGCGATCGGCGAGTATTGGCGGGCGATCGGTTTCCGTTACCCCGAGGACATCGTCGAGCGCTTCGGCACCGACATCTACGCGGTCAAGGCGAGCGCCGAATACCATGGCTCGGCGACCTACGACGAGTTGATCGACGTGGGCTGCCGCGCCGCGCGCCTTGGCCGCTCTTCGCTGCAGTTCGTCTTCGGCATCTGGCGCGGCGCGGAGCATCTCACCAGCGGCGAACTCGTCTACGTGAACGCCGATCCCACGACCAGGAAATCCGCCCCCTGGCCCGAGCCGCTCAGACAGGCGATCCTGAAATACGAGCGGCTTGCACCCGCCACCGACGCGAAGCCATGAGCGGGAAAGCGATCAAGTACTGGTTCGAGGATTTTCCCGTCGGCATGGCGGTGGAAATCCCCGGACCGACACTCACCCGCGAGTCGATCGTCGAGTTCGCCGGCCGCTACGATCCGCAGCCGTTCCATACCGACGAGGCGACGGCGAAGACGTCTGCGTTCGGTGGGCTCATCGCCAGCGGCTGGCACACGGTGAGCCTCGCCATGCGCATGATTTGCGACGCTTACCTGCTCGACGCGGCGAGCCTCGGCTCCCCGGGTGTCAACCAGGTGCGCTGGCTGAAGCCGGTGCGCCCGGGCGACACGCTCCGGCTGCGCATGTCCGTGCTCGAGGCCAGGCGCTCCGTGAGCAAGCCCGATCGCGGCACGGTACTGCACCGTTGGGAGGTGTTCAACCAGAAGGACGAAATCGTCATGAGCATGGAAGGCTACGGAATGTTCAGGCGACGACCTGCCGCCTGAGATTCTCCGGGAAGGAGCACGACCGACCTTTCGGACTTAAGGCAGGCGATACACGAGCAGCCGATAGGTCTTGTAGCGCTCGAATACTTCCCTGCTGCGATAGCCCGAAAAATACTTGTAGTTCACCTTCTCGAGCTTCTTCCTGAAGACCTTCGTCGCCAGCTTCATGAGCAGCGGATACCGGCCCTCCAGGTAGCGCCCCAGCGTGAGCGCGGCCGGCTTCAGCCGATGCATCAGCACGTCGTTCACCAGCGTCATGTTGGGGCTGACGCGCGAGGTGATGTCTTCGTCCTTGACGGCCACGAAGGGCGTGTTCTGCATCGCCGCGTAGAACTCGCTCAAGGGGTGGCCGCCGCCGAAACTGCGGTCTCCGGAAGCGCCGTCGCCGAGCGCCTCGGTCTTGAAGAAATCGCAGATCACGAGCAGCCCGCCAGGCCTGAGGATTTCCTGCAACCTGGGCAGGGAGGCGGCGGGCGGGATGTACTGGAAGCTCTCGCTGAACAGCGCCACGTCGTAGTGCCGGCGGCACTGCTCGAGCGGCAGGTCCTCCAGGCGGCACTCGAACAGGCGCGATCGATAGCCCGGAAAGCCCGCGAGCCGGGCGCGTACTGCCGCGGCGAGGTCGCGGGCTGGAATGACGCCGTCGGCGCGGTAGCCGCGATCGAGCAGCTGGCGCAATAGGTGTCCCGCCCCGCAACCGATGTCGAGCACGCGCACCTCACCCTCGGGCCCCGGCAGCTGCGCGATGAGCATCTCGTTGTAGCGCTGCTGCGCGACCGCGAGGTTCCCCAGCGTCAGGGCCAAGTCGGCGTCCCACAGACCGTAGTGCAGGTCCTCGACGCCGAGCAACTGCTTGGCCAGCACCAGGCCGAGCTCGCGGCTATGCATTTTTTCCACGGAGCCGGGCTGCCTCATTCCGGCCTGATGCCCGCAGCCCTGACCATCGGCCACCATTTTTCGATCTCCGCCTTGTGGAACGCGCCGAGCGCCTCCGGGGTCTGCTGCTCGCGCGGCGGAATCTCCTGGCCGAGGTCGGTGAGCCGCTGGCGGACGGCGGGGTCCGCGAGCGCCGCAACGATGGCGCTGTTCAGCCTGGCGACGACGTCGCGCGGAATGCCGCGCGGCGCCCAGATTCCGTACCAGACCGAGACGTGCAGCCCTGGCAATCCCGCTTCGTCCACGGTCGGCACCTCGGGCGCAGCCGCCATGCGCATCCCTGCCGTCACCGCTAGGGCTTTGATCTTCCCGCCGCGCACTTGGGGAATCGAGTTCGACGCCTGGTCGAACATCAGCTCGATGCGGCCGCCAACGAGGTCCTGCATCGCCGGGCCCGTGCCCTTGTACGGCACGAACTCGACCCGGGTGCCGGTCGCCCCCTGGAAGTAGACGCCACCCATGTGCGAGGCCGACCCGGCGCCAGCGGTCCCCGCCGAAGCCTTTCCCGGATTCGCCTTGAGCCAGGCGATCAACTCCTTCAGGTCTCGCGCCGGCACCGAAGGATGGGCGACGATCATCAGCGGATTGCTCGCGATGAGCGCGAGCGGTTGGAGATCCTTGAGCAAATCGTACTGCAGCGGATAGACCGCCCCGTTGATGACGTGCGTGCTCCAGTGGCCGATGCTGAGCGTGTATCCATCCGGGGCCGCCCGGGCGACGCGCCCGACCCCGAGGGTGCCCGCCGCGCCGACGACGTTCTCGATGACGATCGACTGACCCAGCGTCTTTCCCATCGGTGCGCCGACGATGCGTGCGATGGTGTCGACGGGTCCGCCTGCGGCGAACGGCACGACCATCGTGACCGGCCGCGACGGGTAGCCCTGGGCCGCGACGGTGGAGGCGCCCGCGAGCATGGCCGCAAGCGCGAGCATCTTCGATCCGGATCTCATCTGAAAATCCTTGTAGACTGGGGGGCGGAACCGGTCAGTCGGCCTTGATGCCGGCCGCGCGCGCAATCTTCGAGAACGCCGCGACGTCGTCGCGGATCAGCTTGTCAAAGGCCTCCGGCGACAACGGGCGGGGTGTCATGCCGATGGGATCGAAGCGCTGCCGGGTATCGGCGTCGTTGAGAATGCGCACGATTTCCCGGTTGAGCTTAGCGATGACCGGACGCGGCACGCCAGAGGCGGTGAGAAGCCCGAACCAGAGGATCGATTCGAACCCGGGGACGCCGGCGTCCGCAACGGTCGGTACCGCGGGCAGCAACGGGTCGCGATTTGTCGAGGAGACGGCCAGCGCCACAAGTTTTCCGTCCTTGACCAGGTTCACGGAATTCGCGATCGGCGCCATGAAGAACTGCACGCGGCCGGTCATGGTCTCGGTGAGAGATTCGGGAATGCCTTTGAATGGGACGTGCACCACGTCGATCGCCGCCATGGCCTTGAACATCTCGGCGGCGAAGTGCGTTCCGCTGCCCACGCCCGCCGAGGAGAAATTGAGCTGGCCCGGTTTGGCCCTGGCCGCCGCGATCAGGTCTGCGACCGATCGGATGCCGAGCGAAGGCGCCACCACCAGGACGTAGCTCGAGCTCGCCGTCTCGGTGATCCCGGCGAAGTCCTTGAAAGTATCGTAGGGAAGTTTCGAATAGATCGCCGCGGCGACGGCGTGCGCAGACGATACCGACAGCAGCGTATAACCGTCGGGAACCGCACGCGCCACCAGGTTCGCCGCGATCGTGCCTCCTGCACCGGGCCGGTTGTCGACGATGACCTGCTGCTTCCAGGCATCGGTCAGCTTCTGGCCGACGTAGCGCGCGGTGATGTCGGGGCCGCCACCGGGCGTGAAGCCCACGAGGATGCGGACGGCACGGTTCGGGTAGTCAGCGGCATCCCCTGCCTGCTGGGCACGGCCGGCAGGGGATGCCGCCAGCAGGACGGTCAGAAGGACGATCCGGCCGTGGAATCTCATCACGTCTGCCTCCCAGGGTTGCCCCATTCGCCGATCGGTCGAGCACTGGCTGCCGATTCTAGTCGATCCGGATTTGACGGGGGCGGGAGTCCTCACCGACTTGGCCTATCCCGCCAGGAATTTCCGGTAGAACCACGCGCAAAACAGCGCACTCACCGCCAGCCACGCTAGGACGATGAAGGCTGCCGCGGCGTAGCTCTTCGGCCCAGCCACCACACTCTCGGCACGCACGCGCGCATCGGCGAGAACCGGCTCCGGAATCAGCCGCAGGCAGAGCGCGATGCCGAGCGGGACCAGGATCAGGTCATCGAGAAGTCCGAGCACGGGGATGAAATCCGGGATCAGGTCGATCGGGCTGAGCGCGTAGGCCACTACCAAGCCCGCGACGACCCTGGCGGCGAGCGGGGTGCGCGGGTCGCGAACGGCGAAATACAGGGCCAGGGTCTCGCGCTTGAGTGCGCGGGCCTTTTCCCTGAGGCGGCTCGTCCACCGGGCGGTCATTGCGATTCTGCGGCTCCCGAGCACGGGCCGAAGGGCCGAACCGGGTTCGCGCCTTGGCAGCTTCGCGGTTGGGGGGAAGCTGGCACGCCGCTTGCTCGAACCCAAGGCACGCAAGCTTTGCTGGAGGTAAACATGGGCGCGTTTGAAGAATTGAAAGTCATGAGCGATCAAAATAGCCGTTCGGCGGCATTTGTTAACGGTTTCACCGACGGGAGGTCCGCCCGCGCGCGAGACGAAGTGCTGTCCCCCTACCTCTATATCGGAATCGACGACTACGCCAAGGGGTTCCGCGCGGGGTTCTTCGAGCGTATTGGGCCGCCGGCAGGTGCCAGCGTGGTGACTCACAGAGTAATGGGGGAATAGTCGGGATTCCGGCGCTGGTGTAGGAAATCCGACACCCCGGTCCTGCGAGCGGTGGAACAGCCGATCGGCTGATCGTTTGTACCTCCCGTTTAGCCGAAATTTCGCTGCAGAAACCCGAAAAACACCGGGTTGAACTCCGCCGGGTTTTCCGCCCAGGGATAGTCCTTGGCGCCGTAGATGCCGTGCAGGAGAAAGATCGTCGTCCTTCCTTCCCCGGTCACCTGGTAGTCCGGCATCCTCATCGTCACTCTCCTTGTCCTGCGGAGCGAAAAAAAAGCCCGGCGAACCGGGCTTTTCTTCCGCACGGTCGCCTCAGGCAATCGGCTTGATGTTGATGGCCTGCTCGCCCTTCGGACCCGTAGTCACGTCGAACGAAACCTTCTGGTTCTCCTTGAGCGTCTTGAAGCCGCTGCCCTGAATCGCCGAGAAATGCGCGAACAGATCCTTGCCGCCGCCGTCGGGAGTTATGAAGCCGAAACCCTTGGAGTCGTTGAACCACTTGACCGTACCTGTACCCATATTTGCTTTTTCCTAAGAAATTAAAGAGAGGGCAAATGCCCGGAATGCGGGAACTTCAAGGGGAGAAAAGATCTACGACCTGAGGAGGTGAGCGCCGCGCTAGCGGCTTCTTTCTAATGGACCAGACAGTCTCGGCTTGGAGAATCCTGCAGGGCGACTTATACACGCGCCTTCCGAACCCGTCAAGCACACCGGCAGAAGCTAGCGCATCACTTTTTCGAGCGGCAGCCGCGGGGTAAGGTGCCCGGATGCGTCCGCCGTGTACCCGAGCCGAAACGGCAGGACGGGCTCCCCACCGGCGCGAAACAGGCGGGAAAACCCGGCCTTTACCCGATCGAACTCGAGCAGTTGGCTCACCGGTTGCAGGGACAAACCCTGCAGGGTCGCGGTCAGGTAGAGTCTCTGGAGGAGTTGCCCGGCGCGGATCTGCGCATCCTCGGTTCCCTTCGAAGCGCTGATCAGCCCGAAAACCGGCGAACGTTGCAGCGACCGGCGCGCGCCTCGCGGGTCTGCCAGGCGCGCGCCGAGATGCGCGACGGCAAACTGCTGCGCGATCGCGAGCAGCCACGGGGCGCCGAAGTTTCCCGCGCCGATGCACTCGGCCAGTTCTTCGCGGTACTTCGCGTCCGCCAGACCCAGCGCCTCGCCCGTGAGCATGAGCTCTTGCGCCGACCGCTTGATCGATGCGCTCTGGGTCAGCAGCAGCCTGAGATCGGCATCGACGTTGCATTGCCGCAGCCGACTCAGCGCGGTCGCCCCGATCGCGCGTGCCCGATAGCGGCCGTGATGGGTGCGACGGCGCACGATCGCGCCGAACAAACCGGGCGCGCGAACCGGATGCGCCTCGACGTTATCCAGTACTGCGACCTGCACCAGGACGGAAGCATCGCGGGCGCCTGGGCAAAGCGTCACGTGATGGCCAAAGCCGAAATGTTGCAGTGCGACGAGGAGATTCTCCAGCGCGCAGCCGATGCTGATGCGCAGTTCGCGTTGCTGCGGATCGGAGATCGGCTGCCAGCGCGACAGCTCGGCGTGAATGCTGATCTGGTCGCGGCCGAGCGTGAACGACCACGGCTGCGTGTTGCGGTTCGACGGTGCGAGAACCGCGTAGCGCAGCACGAATTGGAACTGGTCCCAACGGGATCCCTGTCGCGGAAAGTCTTCCTCGCGCAACGCACGCGGATCGGCATCGAGGGGAGTCACACGACAGCCATCCTATGCATCGATTTCTCCAGTTGGGCGGAGTGTACCGAATGCGGCCCGTCCCGACCAATGCACCCCCTCACTCGACCGGCTCCTGCATGAGCCGGACTATCGCCGGCAACAGCTTGCGGGGGGCGAGTCTCACGCTGAAGGCGAGGATCGTGTTTCTCCAGCCGGGAATGATCGTGGTTTTCCCTTTCATGAGTCCCCGGTAGGCGACTTCGGCAACGTCCCGGGCGCTCATCACCCCGCGGCGGAAAAGCCTGGAAGAGTCCATTCCAGCGCGGTGCTGGAATCCCGACGAGGTCGGCCCCGGGCACAGTACGCTCGCAGTGACCCCGGTCCCCTTGAGTTCGTTCGCCAAAGCCTCCGAAAACGACAGCACGTAGGCCTTGCTCGCGTAGTACACGGCCATGAGCGGGCCGGGCTGAAACGCGGCGGTTGAAGCCACGTTGAGAATCCTGCCCCGGCGCCGTTGCAGCATCTCCGGCAGAAACAGCTTCGTCAGGGCCGTCAGGGAAACCATGTTGAGCTGCATCATTCGCAGCTCGCGCTCGATATCCCCTTCGGCGAACAAGCCGAACGTCCCCACGCCGGCGTTGTTCACCAGAACGTCGATCGCAAGACCTGATTGCCGGACCTTGTTGCGGACCTTCAGTGCGCCGTCGGCCACCGAAAGATCCTGTGCGATACAACTGACGCGTACTCCATGGGCTGACGAAATCTCGCCCGCAAGGCGCTCGAGCTTCTCTTCGCTGCGTGCCACGAGGACGAGACGATGCCCGCGCCTGGCAAAACACCAGGCAAGCTCGCGACCGATGCCATCCGATGCTCCGGTGATGAGCGCAACGGCCTCCGTGCTTTCCGGGGCGGGGGAATTCATGCCGGTTGTCCCTGTAGGTATCGATTTGCCATCTTCCACGCCAGCCAGCCGAGCAGAAGGCCGCAAACCACATCGATGAAGTAGTGGTAGCGCAGGTAAACGGTAGACAGCCACAATCCAACGCACGGGACCAGGTAGGCCCAGAACCGCCAGCGCTTGTGCTGATAGTCGGATAGCAGGATGTACAGGGCGTTGCCGCAGTGCAGGCTGGGAAACACGTCGACGCGATTGCTGCCGCTCAGCACGATCTTCTCGTTCAGTGCCGCAAGCCAGCCCCCGCCGAGTGGCACGCTGAATTGGTCGCCCATCGCGAGATACGGTCCGAGTGCGGGAAACAGGGAATACCCGAAATAGCCGACCGCGTACAGGGAAAAGAGTCCCGCGTAGTATTTCTTCAATACCGCCAGGTCGCCGAACAGGTATGAGAACTGTCCGAGGATCAGGTACAGGAAATAGAGCATGTAGCAAAAACTCAAGGCATCCGTGAGACCCGGGTGCACCCACGGCTGCATTCGGATGCTGAGATTGGTGCCCACTAGCACCCGATCGACGGCCTGCAATGCGGCGTCTTCCCGCCCGGAATGGATTGCGGGAATGGCCGTCCCCAGCACGAAGTAAAGGAGATTCATGGCGACCGGGTAGAACAGGAGCCGCAGCCTCCAGCCCAGATTTCGATCGCCGCCGTGGGGAAGGAAATGCACCAGGGCGCAGTTCGCCGCCAGGAGGCACGCAAAAACCAGGGCATCGCGGTTCGAAAAACCGGCTGCGACGACGAGCTGCACGAGCATCCACGCGAAGAACCCCAAACAGAGCCATTCGTGGAGCAGCAGCCTGCTTCGCGAAATTCCGCCCATCACCCCCGATGCCGGCGCAAGCAAACGCGTCAGCCTCTAGAGAACGTCGGCAAACATCTTCCTGTAGAAGCGATACCAGTCGCTTTGAAAACGCTCATCGGGATCGAATTTCTTCTTCTCCTTGAGGAAGGCCACAAATTGCGGATAGCAGGTCTCCACCTGCTTTCGGGTGGCCCAGTGATGGTAGGTGAGATAGTAGCTCCCGCCGTACTGGATCGCTCGCGCTATCAGCTGCCTGAAATCCGCTGCCGTTTTTTCCAGCGCCGCCGGCGTATGCGCGGTATGCAGGTTGAAAATGATGCTCACATACCTTCGACGCGCCCAAGGCAGGAAGCTTTCGTCGTCCGGCTCTATGAAGCGGACGGTTCCGTAGATCACTTCGGCCTTGCTCGCGCGCAGGTCCTTGCCGATATCCTTCATGAAATTCACGAGGTTCTCCCGGAGAACGTAGACCTCGCTGATCATCTCCGTGCCTTTGCCTTCCGGGGGCAGGCGTTTGTCGAGAGCGACGTGATATTCGTCCAGATACTCGGCAAGCTGATGGGTATCGGACCAGTAGATCTGACCGTTGGTCGACAAATAGTATCTTGAGTAGGTTTCGAAGGCCCTCTTCTTGTCGGTATGGGCAAGATAAAAAAGATCGGCCCAATCCGACATGCCCAATTGCTTTTGTTGCGACAGGATGGGTGTCTTGTAGTCCACCGGCTTGTATGTGGAGAAAACGCCGCGCGCCAAGAAGTGCTCGGACTGCGGATCGATATCGAACTGGAAGTCGCCGTACATAGATCCGTCGGCGATCCTTTTCTCAACCGCAGGCACGAGGTCCGCCACTTCGATCACCTGCACGGTGCGTTCCAGTTTCGTTCGAGGCATCAGCCGGAGTTTCACTTCGGCAATCACGCCGAAAAGACCGTAGCCTCCGATCGCCAATCTGAAAAGCTCCCGGTTTTCCTTCCGGCTGCAGGTGAGGACCTTGCCTCGAGCGTCGACGAGCGTGAACGACTCGACGTCGGAGATCATGGGCTTGAAGCGCAGGCCCCGTCCGTGAGCGTTTGCGGCAAGCGCCCCGCCGATGCTCAGGCGGTCGGCTCCCGTCTGCTTCTGCCGTATGCCCCACTGCGGCCACTTGCCCTGCTGTTCCCGCTCGAGATATTCGAGGAGCTCGGGCCAGCGGATTCCCGCCTGCACGGTGAGAAACCCGTTCTTCTTGTCGAACGCGACGACGCGGCTCAGCTTGCCCGTGTCGAGCAGGATGGTGTCGGTTCCAAACTGCTGCCCGCCCATGGCGTGGCGGCCCCCGGCAATGCTGATCGCGCGGCCTTCCTTGCGCGCCTGCGCCACGATTTCCTGCACCTCCTGCACCGATCCGGGCGTCACGATCCGGTTCACCCGAGTCTCGTTCAGACGCGAATGCACGTCGTTGACGACCTGTCCTCCTCCGGCCGCCTGCTTCTGCGGCAGCGCAGGAGCGGCGAATACCAGGAGGAGCGAAACGAGCGCCAGTTTCAGGAGGGTTTTGCTCATGAGCGGATCCTTTCTCCCTGAGGGGGATTTCGGACGAGAAAGAGAGCGGCGAGGAATATCAGGAAAAGGCCTGCTGCCTGCACCAGATGGTAGCTTGCATTGTGGTTGAAGTAGTGAGGATGCAGGGAAAAGCCGGACCTTTGTATGGCCGCCGCAACGCCGGTAACGATCAAGCCAGCCAGTCCGACAAGAAACCGCGACGCCGGGCGGCGCCGATAGCTCAGTGCGAATGCAATTCCAAGGAAGATCACGGCGGGAATGTAGTTGGCGATCGCCACCCGGAAGCGGTCGTCGATCGCCGCGACATATATCGAGTAGCAGAGGAACTCCAGCACGGCCGCCTTGATCACGCGGCCCCTGAGGGGCTGGGCGAAAAGCAGGCATGCCCCGGCCGCCCATGCCGCAAACGCGACAGCTCCGAGCGACACGACCGTCGTCTTCCAGAGGAGATTGGCCGGCGCCGAAGCTGAATCGGAAAACCACACGTGGTAGGTGCCGCCGGTGAGCGAGGTCAGTGCCAGGGCGAGGAAGAAAACTGCAAAAAAGCGACGCATCTCCGGCCAGCCGCCGTCAATCCTCATGAGCAGCCCCGCAAAAACCGTGCATTCGAGCGTCAGTGCGTAGTCGGTGAGACCGACGATGACTTCGCTCACGCCTGACGGTGCCACTGCCTGAGTTCGATGTGGTAGCCGTTGGGGTCGCGGATCTCCGCCCGGGCGTACTTTTCTCGGAAGACCGGGCCCCAGACCGGATCGATGCCCTTCGCTTTCAGGTATTCGAGCGCCTGCTTCATGTCCTCGACCTCGAGCGCCATCATGCGGTAGCCGAGCTGCAGCTTCTGCGGCGCGGGCTCGGCCGGCACGCCTTCGTAGGTCAAGAGCTCGATCGCCGTGCCGCCGAGATCGAGGTAGGCGATGCGAAGCGACCCGCCCGGGTCCGGCAGCGGGACGCTATCGCGGAATCTCAGCTTGAAACCGAGCACGCCGGTGTAGAACTCGAAGCTGCGCTCCGGCTCGTTGGTCACTATTTCGACGTGGTCTATCTTCTTGAACACGATACCTCCTGGGAGATGTTTCACCGCCTCAAGCTTCTTTCCTCACCCGATTGGCAAGGACCCCGATCGCCGGGTTGACGACCTCGACGAGGTCCCCGTCCCTCAACGCGGGCTCGGTCGGCCCGTCGCAGCCGAACCAGATGACGTCGTCGGGATGCAGCGTCACGTAGCGCGACATGCGCGAGATGTAGTGCGCCACGCTGAAGATCATGCCTTTGGTGTTGTAGCCCGACACGCTGCGGCCGTTGACGCGCACCTCGATCACCTGGTTCATGGGATCGATGCCTGAGACGATCTTCGGCCCCATCGGCTTGAAGGTGTCGGCGCTTTTCGCGCGCCACAGCGTGCGGTCGCTTTTCTGCCAGGAGCGCTCGCTGATGTCGTTGCCGAGCGTGTAGCCGCGCACGCAATCGAGGGCGTCCTCCTCAGCCACGTTCCTCGCCTTGCGCCCGATCACCGCGACCAGCTCGCCTTCGTACTCGAGCGGCCCGGGCGAGTCCGCCGGAATGACGATGTCCTCGCCGCTGCCGATGAGCGCGCTCGCCGCGCGGTAGCCGATGTCGGCCTGCGCGGGCACCTTGTGGCTCGCGCCGCGGCTGTTCGCCCACTCGATGTGCGCGAGGTAATTCAGCCCGGCGGCGTAGAACGTGCGGGGGATGACCGGAGGGGGGAGCTTGCCCACGCTCACGCTTTCAGCGGTTGCGCGGCTGCCGGATCCGCCAGCGTCGCGAGATCCTCGCGGTCGACGAAGACCAGGGAATCCGAATTGACGCAGAACCTGAGGCCTGAGGGACGCGGGCCGTCGTCGAACACGTGGCCGAGATGGGCGGCGCAGCGGGCGCAGAGGATCTCGCTGCGCCGCATGCCGTAGCCGAGGTCCTCCTCGGTGACGATGTTCTCGGGCGCCACGGGC
This sequence comes from Gammaproteobacteria bacterium, assembly GCA_041496705.1. GTDB lineage: Bacteria > Pseudomonadota > Gammaproteobacteria > Burkholderiales > SG8-39 > VBDM01. The sequence continues at coordinate 20,357 of JBGQFD010000028.1, forward strand.
TGGAAAAAGCTCGGCCAGCCGGTGCCCGAGTTGAACTTGGAGTCCGAGGAAAAAAGCGGCAGCGCGCAGCACACGCACGCATAGACCCCATCGCGCTTGTTGTCGAGGAGCAGGCCGCAGAAAGCCGGCTCGGTGCCCTTTCCTCGCGCGACCTCGTACTGGCTCGGGGTCAGCTGGCGCTGCCACTCGGCGTCGGTCTTGACGACCGGAGCGCTCTCCAACGGCCCGACCAGCTCGCCTCGCTCGTTGTACACGCGGATCTTCATGGCGGCATACGGAGTTCGGGATTCGCAGCTTACACCTAAGCAGATCGAATTCGGCGTCTCGCATCAGGCGGCGGGCGAAAGCCGCCACCACAGTGAGGCCGCGCAGATCGCGAGCGTGGCGAGCGTCACAGGGACACCGGTGCGCGCGTGGCGCCGCCAGTCGATGCGGATGCCGCGCCGCGCCGCGGCGTCCACCACGATGATGTTCGCGATGCTGCCGACGATCAAGAGGTTCCCCGAGAGCGTGCTGACGAGCGCGAGCGTCGGGCCGGCGAGCGCGTGCTCGGCGACCGGCAGCAAGAGCATCACCGCCGGCACGTTGGAGACAACGTTCGACAGCACCAGCGTCGCCGCAAAAAGCGGTCCGGGCCGCTCGAGATCCACGCCGGCGGCCGCAAGATCGGCCACGATCCCGGCGGCGATTCCCGTCTCCCGCAGGGCGTGGTTCACCACGAAGAGACCGATGAAGAGGATCAGCAGCTCCCAGTCCACGAGCCCCAGCATCTTGGTGGAATGCAGCCTGCGGCTCATGAGCAGCAGCCCCGCGCCGGTCAGCGCCGCCACGTCGCGCGGCCACGAAGGCACGAACAGGAACACCGCCAGAAGCGCGGCGGAGACCGAGAGGCCCTTCGCCGTCTGCCAGCGGTCGAACGGAGCGTCCTCGCGCCGTTCCGACGCGGCCTCGTCCGCCGCGGCGAGCGCCTGCGCCCAGCGGCCGCGGGTCTGCCAGGCGATGAAGGCCCAGGTCACCGCTAGGCCGAGGAGCACGGGAGCGAGTGCCTGCGAGATGTAGCCTCCGAAGGAAAGTTTCAGTGTCTCGCCGATCAGCATGTTTTGCGGATTGCCGATCAAGGTGGCCGCGGAGCCGACATTGGCAGCGCAGGCGAGTGCGAGCAGATAGGGCACCGGGTCGAGCCGGCGTGCGAGGCAGGCCTCGATCAGGACCGGGGCGACGGCGAGGCAGACGACGTCATTGCTGAACACCGCCGAGAGCGTCGCCGCCACGACGATCAGCGCGGCGAGCAGCAACGGCGGCGACAGCGGCAGCGCGGCGAGCGCTCGCGTGACCCAGCTGTAGAAGCCGCCCAGGCGCATCTGCGCCGAAACCACCATGAAGGAGAAAAGAAGGATCAGCGTCGGCAGGTGGATCGATTGCGCGGCCCGCTCGGGGGTCACGGCCTCGACGCCGATCAGCGCGATCGCCCCCAAGAGCGCGATGCCGGTGCGGTCGAGCTGCAGAAACGGCAGCCCGCCGAGGATCATGCCGAGATAGACGATGCAGAAGATGATGAAGATCGCGGTGGTCATAGCGCAGGTGGCCGGAGTTTCGCTCGACGCTTCAGTGATGGGAACTCGCGTCGGTAAAGCGCCTGCTGCGCGAGCCTCTCCTGGATGAGCCCGGCGACCTGCAGGGCGAACGCCGGAGGTCTCCGGGGATGACTCATCTTTCGAACATCAGCATCAGGTAAGCCAGAAACAGCAGCGAATGCACCGCGCCGAGCAGAACGTTCATCCGTTCGCTGGTAAATGTCAACACGCTCACGGCGAGCGTCAGCACCAGCAGCACCATGTTGACGGCATCCAGCCCGAGAACGATGGTCTGGCCGGTGAGAAAACCGACGGCAAGGACCGAAGGAATGGTGAGGCCAATGGTGGCGAGCACCGAACCCAGCAGCACGTTGATGGAACGCTGCAGCTCGTTCGCCAGCGCGGCGCGGGCCGCGGCGAGCGACTCCGGCGACAGGATCAGCACCGCAACCAGAAACCCGCCGAGCGCCGCGGGAGCATTGAAAACGCTGATGCCGTGGTCGATCGGCACCGCGATCTGCTTGGACAGAAACACCAGCGGCAGGAGATAAGCGACCAGCAGCGCGACATGCGGCCCGAGCGGCCCGGCTTTCTCGTTGGTGAGGGTTCCGCGGCCCCGGGCGCCGCTGTTGCGCGAGCCCGGCGCCATGAAATACTCGCGGTGGCGCACATTCTGGATCGCCAGAAACACGCCGTACAGCCCGAACGACATGATGCCGAAGAAAATCGCCTGATGCGGCGAAAATACCGGGCCGGGAGCGGTCACGGTGAAGTTCGGCAGCACCAGCCCGAGAACGGCGAGCGGCACGATCACGGCGAGGAAGGCGTTCGCCCCCCTCAGGTTGTAGCTTTGCTCGTGGTGGCGCAGCCCGCCGAGCAGCAGCGACACGCCGACCATCCCGTTCAGCACGATCATGACCACGGCGAACATGGCGTCGCGCGCGAGCGTGGCGCTGCCCTTCCCGGTAAGCATCACCGCCGAGATCATCATGACCTCGATGCCGGTCATGCATAGCGTGAGCACCAGCGTTCCCGCCGGCTCGCCCAGCTTCGCCGCGATCGCTTCGGCGTGGCGCACGACGGCAAAGGCCGAAGCCAGGATCACGGCGAAGAGCCACGCGAACATGAATGCGTACCAGGCGGGGTTGGAGAAATCGGCAAGCCAGTTCCTGCCGAACAGCAGAAACAGCCCCGTGGTGGCGAGATTCGCCGGGAGCGCCCATTCGCGCCGCAGCAAGGCAATGGCAGCGTTCACCGGTCCCTAACGAAAACCCTGCGCCGCCTTGCGCGCGCTTGCGGCGAGTTCTTCGCTGGTCGCCTTACCCGAGGAGAAGGCGAACGACCCGGTGATTTTCCCGCCCTTCTTCTCGATGCGCTCGCTCAGTTTCTTCAGGGCGCCGGACGCGTCGTCGCTTCCCATGGTCATGAAGGTAACCACTTCCTTGCCGGTGAAGTCGGCCTTGGCGATGAAGGCGTTGATTGGCGTCGAAGGACTCCCTCCCCATACCGGAGAGCCGAGGAAAACCCGGTCGTATCCCTGAAAGCTCGCGTCGATGGGTTTTATTTCCGATTCCACGCCGCGCATCGCGGCAAATCCGTTGCTGACGATGAACCACCAGGAAACCGAAGGCTTTTCGACGTCTTCCACGCGCCGCACGTCGGCGCCGAGTTCCTTGGCCAGCGCCTGCGCCACGGCATGGGTCTTTTCGGTCAGCGAGTAGTACACGACGAGCGTCTTCATGGTGCGCGGTCCCTGCGTGCCGGCGGTTTGTGCGGCGGGCGCCCCTGCGATGAGGCAGCAAAGGAGTGCAAGCAATGTCCGCTTCATGTTTCCTCCGGGGGACGCGCCGTCGTATCGGTACAGCCCCTGCTTAGCCAGCCACTCCTGGATTGCGGCGAGTGCAAACATCAGGGTCGTTCGCATGGCTCCTACTCCTTTCATCATGCATTTTCCAGAACGCGTAACAAGTCGATGATCGGATAGAACGGATGTGAATAGGGGATAATAACCTCAGCACACGTTCTTGAGCGAAGTAGCGCCCGCTCACATGCGCCCGACCAGCGCGCGCAGGCGCGCACGCATCTCTTCCGCCGGCAGCCGCATGCTGCCGCCGTGCCCGGCGAGCACCCACTCGAAACGGTACTCGGCGAGCTTCGCGAGCGAGCGCTTCTGCTCCTCCCAGGAATACCAGCACGCGTCGCGGAACGCGACCAGGTCCTTGCGCTCGCGGCTCCAGGCGAGCGAATCCCCGGTGAAAAGATAGGTGTCCTCGAGGAGGTAGACCACGCTGCCTCTGGTGTGGCCCGGCACGGGGATGCAGACCAGATCCTTGCGGATCTCCGTGGCCTCGCCGCCTTTCAGCACGTCGCTCGCGTAAGGCGCCGCGCGGGCGTCGTCCTCGTGGATCCAGACGCGCGCCTTGAAGTGCTTCGCGTAGCGATCCGCGTCGGCGACGTCGTCCTGATGCGAGAGCAGGATGTCGCTCACCCCGCCGAGCTCTTCCAGCTTCTGCACGAGCTTGCCGACGTGCCGCGGCGAGTCGACGAGGAGATTTCCTGCGGCGCGTTTGACGAAGTAGGCGTGCGCGCCGAACGAAGCTTCCGCGTTGTAGCCGCAGCGGTAGACGCCTGGCGCGAGCTCCTGCGGAAAAAGACCGGGCGGCTGCGCCCGGTGGCTCTCGCTGCCGACCGAGGCGGTCGGGCAGACGAGCACCGCGCGCCACGCGGCGCGGTCTTCTTCGTCGCCGGAGGGCTGGCGCGCGAAAACCGATTTGCCCTTGCGGTGGACGATGAGTCCGGGCGCTGCCTCGCGCGAAGCGCCGCAATCGATGCAGCGGCGGTCGATGTACCAGTCACCCGGCGCCGAGGCCGGATTGCGTTCCGAGAGTTTTGCCATGGCGCGTCATTCTGCGCCTGGGGCCCATCGGCGCGCTTACTGGGCCATCGCCCTGTCGTTCCCGGCGCGCCTGAACTCCGCCGCGCAGGCCTTGTCGAGATCCGACTGCCGGCCCTTCAGGCAGGACAGGATGCGCCCGTCCCCGGGTGGAATGCCTTTGCAGTATTTCTCCGCATCGGACTTGCATGCCTTGGCCAGCCTGTCGAATTTCTCGTTGAGCGCCTTCATCCCATCCCGGCACGCGGGTGCGAGCTCGGCTTGATGGCCCATCATGCATTTGTAGATTCTGCCTTCCCCCGGTGGGACGTTGGCGCAGAATTTCCTGGCGTCCGCGGCACAGGGTCCTTCCCTTTTTGCCGGGGCGTCGGCGCCCACGGCAATTCCGGTGGCAAACAGCGCGAATGCCAATGAGACAAATGCGTTTCTGATCGACATGGTTCCTCCGAGATTCAAGCCAGACAAGTTGCCGTGTCTATCAAGTAGATCGGCGATGATTCCATCGGGACAGTCTTAGTAAGCTATTACTGCTCCTCCTCCTCCGGCTGCTTGTGTTTGGACACCAGCGCCGCCTGCGTATGCCCCGGCACCGGCGCGTAGTGCGAAAAATCGATGGAATACGATCCCTGCCCGCCCGTTACCGACTTCAGCCGCGTCTGGTAATCAGAAAGCTCCGACAGCGGCACCTTCCCGCGGATCGCGGTGGTGCCGGCGCCCGCGGTATCGGTCCCGGTGACGTGGCCGCGCTTGCCTGACAGGTCCGAGGTCAGGTCCCCCATGAACTTGTCCGGCGCGACGATCTCGACGTTGACGATGGGCTCCAGGACGATGGGCGCGGCCCGGGCAAAGGCGTCGATGATCGCCTTCCTGCCAGCGGACACGAAGGCGACTTCCTTCGAGTCCACAGCGTGGTGCTTGCCGTCGTATACAGTGACGCGCAAGTCGTGCACCGGGTAGCCGGCGATGACCCCGGAGTCCAGCGCCATGCGCACGCCCTTCTCCACCGCCGGGATGAAGACGTTCGGGATCACGCCGCCTTTGACCTTGTCGGCGAATTCGTAGCCCTTGCCGCGCGGCAGCGGCTCCACCCTCAAAAACACTTCGCCGAACTGCCCGGCGCCGCCAGTCTGCTTCTTGTGGCGGCTGTGGCCTTCGGCAATTTTCGTGATGGTCTCGCGGTAGGGGATCTTGGGCGGCTTGACCGACAGGTCCATCTTGTATTGCTGCGCCAGTTTCTCGAGCTTGCAGCGGATGTGCAGCTCGCCCAGGCCGCGGATCACGGTCTCGTTGGTGGTCGCGTGGCGCTCGACCTTGAAGCACGGGTCTTCCATCTCCAGCTTGTGCAGCACTTCGAAGAGCCGCTGCTCGTCGCCCTTTTTCTTCGGCTCGACCGCGATGCCGTGCATCGGCACGGGGAATTCCAGCGGCCGCAGGTGGATGTGGTCCTCGTCGTGCGAGTCGTGCAGCACCGAATCGAACTCGATCTCCTCGACCTTGGCCACCGCGCCGATGTCCCCGGGCACCAGCGCGTCGGTCTCGACCGTGTCCTTGCCCTGGATCGTGAACAGGTGCCCGACCTTGAAAGGGCGCTTGGCGCTGCCGACGAAGAGCTGCGTGTTCGGCGTGAGCGTCCCCTGGTGCACGCGGAAAATCCCCACCTTGCCGATGAAGGGATCGACCACCACCTTGAACACGTGCGCGAGCACGTGCGCCCTGGGGCCCGGCACGGCGTAGAACTCCTGCGCCTCGGCGCCCTCGCCTTTCAAGAACGGCGGCGCGTTGCCCTCGGTCGCGTTCGGCGCGAGCTTGGCAAAGATGTCGAGCAGCGCCTCCACTCCCGCGCCGTTCTTCGCCGAGGTGAAACACACCGGGATGAGGTGGCCCTCGCGCAGCGCCTTCTCAAACGGCGCGTGCAGCTGCTCCGCGCTCACCTCGCCCTGCTCGAGGTATTTCGCCATCAGCGCTTCGTCCACCTCCACGACCTGGTCCACCAGCGCCGCGTGCGCTTCCTTGACGGAAGAGAAATCCGCCTCGCCGTCGGGATTGAAGAAGCAGTCGACGACGTCGGTGCCCTTCTTCGCAGGCAGGTTGATCGGCAGGCATTCCTTGCCGACGGCCTGCCGGATGCGCGCGAGCAGCCCGGGAAGATCGACGTTCGCCGCGTCGATCTTGTTCACGACGATCATGCGGCAGAGGTTGCGCTTCGCCGCCCAGTTGAACATGCGGTCGGTGGCGAGCTGGAGGCCGGTCTCGGCGTTGATCACGATCACCGCGGTCTCGACCGCGGCGAGCGCGCTGATCGCCTGACCCATGAAGTCCGGCGACCCCGGCGTGTCGATGAGGTGTACGTGGACGTTCTTCCAGGCGAAGTTGACCAGCGCCGAGTTGAGCGAGTGCTTGTAGGTCTTTTCCAGGGGATCGAAATCGCAGACGGTATTGCCGCGCTCCACGCTCCCGGCGGCAGGGATGGCGCCGGCCTTGGCGAGCAGCGCTTCAGTGAGAGTGGTTTTACCCGCGCCGGTGTGGCCCACCAGCGCGATAGTTCGGATGGATTCGGTGGAATATTTCGGCATGAACAAACTCCTCCCAACCTGCTTTGAATGGAAGCAGATCCTTCGCTGCGCTTTAGGATGACAAGCGGGCCGGATGCGCCTTGGAACAGTCTTACTTTACCCGCGCGGGCGCAGACGCGTCAAAACCGCCCACCGAAGCCGAACATGCCCACGGCGAGACGCGCGAGGCCGTAGCCGATCCAGATCTTCACGCGCAGCCACAGCGGCTTCCTGAACCAGCGCGTCTTCGCCACCACGCGCGCGCCCTGCTCGATCGCCGCCCGCAGCGAAGCACGCAGCTCGACGGCGAAGCGCCGGTCCTCGACGATCACGTTGGCCTCGCGCGCAAGCATCAGGCTGAAAGGATCGATGTTGGACGAGCCCACCGTGGCCCAGTGACCGTCGACGACTGCCACCTTCGCGTGAAGAAAACTCCTGTGGTACTCGTAGATCTCGACCCCGGCTTCGAGCAAGGTGCCGTAGAGAGCGCGCGAGGCGTAGTGCAGCAGCATGTACTCGACCCGCCCCTGCAGCAGCACCACCACGCGCACGCCGCGCCCGGCCGCCGCGACCAGCGAGCGGCGAAAGCGGGTCCCGGGGAAGAAATAGGCGCTCGCAATGATGATCTCCTGCGTCGCCGAGCCGATCGCGGCGAGATAGGCTTCCTCGATGTCGCTGCGATGACGGACGTTGTCGCGCACGACGAAGGCGGCTTTCTGGCTGCCTTTGCGCGGGAACGCCGGCGCGGGCGAGCGCTTGATGCGCCAGTGCCGATGCATCCGCGCCAGCGCGATGCGGTTCCACAGCCGCTCGACCTCTTCCCGGATCGGCCCGAGAACCGGCCCCTCGATCCTCACCGCGTAGTCGTAGCGCGGCGGCTTCTGGTGCGGCGTGTCGAAGTCGTCGATGATGTTGATGCCGCCGACGAAGGCAAAGTCCGCGTCCACCATTACGAGCTTGCGGTGCAGGCGCCGCAGCCGGTCGCGACGGAAGCGCGAGTGCCAGAATTCCGGACGGAAAACGAGCAGCCGCACCCCGGAGTCGCGCAAACGCCGCCGGAGATCCTCCGGCATGCCCTTGGAGCCGAAGCCGTCGACCACCACGTGCGCTTCGACTCCGCGCCGGACGGCGTCGGCGAGCGCCTCGGCGATGCGCCACCCCGTGTCGTCGCCGGCAAAGATGTAGGTTTCGATGAAAATCTCGCGCTGCGCCGCCTGGATCGCCGCCTCGAGCGCCGGGAAATACTCGGTGCCCGAGCGCAACAGCTTCAACCGGTTGCCGGGGAGGAACCGGGTCGTCACGCCGCCTACTCCAGCCGCAGGTGCGCCGAAAGCGCGGCGTGATCCGACAGCCGCGACCACGACGGCCCGCGGTGCACTTCGGTGTTCTCCACCTCGAAACCGCGCACGTAGATCCGGTCCAGGCGCAAGAGCGGCAGGCCGCTTGGAAAACTGCGCGCCGGCCGCCCCCAGCGGTCGGCGAGCGCTTCGCGCAAGCCCAAAGACGCGGCGAGGCGCCGCCCGGCGAGATTGCGCCAGTCGTTGAAATCGCCGGCGACCACCAGTGGAGCGCCCTCGGGCACCTCGCGGTGCAGGCGCTCGATCAGCGCGCCGACCTGGTGGCGCCGGCCGCGCTCGGTGAGAGCGAGGTGCACGCAGATGCAGTGCAGGGTTTCGCTCGCGCCGGGCAGTTCGATCTCGCAATGCAGCAGGCCGCGGCTCTCGCGCCGGTGGTACGAGACGTCTTCGTTCTCGGCCGAGCGGATCGGGTAGCGGCTGAGGATGGCGTTGCCGTGGTGGCCGTGGTCGTACACGGCGTTGCGGCCGTAGGCGTAGTCGTTCCACACCTGGTCGGCGAGGAACTCGTACTGCGGCTCCTGCGGCCAGTCCTCGAAGCGGGTGGCGTGGTGGTGGTGCTGGCCCTGCACTTCCTGCAGGAAGATGATGTCCGCGTCGAGCAGCCGCAAGTGGTCGCGCAGCTCGTGGATCATCATGCGGCGGTTGAAGTGCGAGAAACCCTTGTGGATGTTGTAGGTGGCGATGTGGAGCTTCGACATGAACTATTCACCGCTCCCCGCTATTGACGGGGATTCCCCGGATCAATTGGTCGCAATGACCTGGCGCTTGCGTTCGACGTAGCCGGGCGAGGCAGCCAGCGCATTGTCCGGGCAACCGGCCGCGGAGTTGCACGCCGTCGACTCGATGCGGTAAATGAAGATGGTCCGCGGCGTCCCTGGTACGGATTCGCCTTCATTGTAAGGGGTCCCAGGGGGGATCCGCGCGCAGGTGACCGTTACCCAGAATCCGGTGTCCGCGCTCAGGTTGAGAAGCGTCGAGGCATTGCAGCTGCCATTCCTCAGCGCCTGATCCAGCCCCCATTCATTTCCGGTCCGCGCCACGGCCCAGGCCCTGGCGGAGAGCATGTCCTGCGCCGAGGTCAGTTGCTGAGTATTGCCGAAAGTGACCAGCGCCGCCGACAGCGCGGCGAGAATGACCACGATCACGATCGCCATGATGGCGCCGAAGCCGCGCTGCGTTCGTCGTTGTCGCTTCATGGCACGTTGTCCACGTGAGCGCCGTGAGAGAGCGAAACGGTCTCGTTGGCCTCGGTGAGGTCGACCTGCATCCACACGAAGCCGCTCTGCTGCGTGGCGCCCTGGTTCGCGCTGTAGACGAAATTGCAGCTCCTGACGCGAGTCGCGAGGACAGCCCCGCCCACCGGGCAGGCTGCCGGATACGCCGCGGTGAAGGCCCTGGTCAGCCGGTTCAGGGTTCCGGTGCCATTGCCCTGTGCATCCAGGCCCGCGCCGTTACACACATAGAACACAGTCTGATTGCCGCCGTTGTTCGGCACGATGACGAACCGGCCTCCGCTGTAACCGCTGGGGAATTGGGTGCTCGCAATACTGATGCGATGCTGGCCGAACGCGGCGTTCGGAACGGTTACGCCGGGGGCGATAATGGCCGCACGGTCGGTCCCGGCATAGACGTCGTTGGTATTCTGGTTGCCGATCACCACAAAGTCGCCCAACGCTGGTGTGACGGACAGTGGTGACAGCGAATCGAATACGCTGGCCGGCTGGGCGACGTTGAGCGGCGCGCTGCAGGTCGCCGACGGCGCGCAGCCGGGACTGTTGTCGTTGACCGTGTCCGGACCCATGCGGTAGCGCCCGCCGCCGCTGGTGGGAACGAGCTCGAAGCACTGGTTGTTAGGGATACGCACCGAGTTCGGCACCGCCGAGCGCACGTCGCGCGCCACCCGGCGCAATGCGGTATCGGCGATGTCGGTCAGGGTGGCCCGGCGCCTGGCGTCGAAATAACTGCTTATCGCCGGCGTCAAAAACACGCTCACCGTCGCCGCGAGAATGCCGGTGATGACGATCACCACGAGCAGTTCCAGGAGCGTAAACCCTCGCGTTCTCATGACTCGATACCGGGTCTCGGTCGGATCAGGGCGGGCAGATTGTGGGCAGGGCGCAGCTGTACCAGGTGCGCCAACCGACCAATTTCACGCTCGGGGCACCACCACGCGACACGGTCACCGTGATCTTGTACGCGTTGGCGGCGGTGATGGCGGTCAGCGTAGCGTCATTGACCACGTCGACGTGCACGGAATAACTCGCCAGGGACGGAATCGGCGTGCCATCGATGTCGCAAATGCCATTCCTGGTGTAGTTGTTGTAATCAAGAACGTCGTTGTAGGTATTGCGCGCGCAAACCGCCGGTGCGGCATTGGCACTGACGGGGAACGGCTTCAGCGCGATCTCCTCCATCATCTCGTCGGCGATGGTGAGCATCTGCTTGCGGATCAGCGGGTCGGCGCTGCCCCTTACGACCGTCGCGAACGCCGCCATCACGCCGGCAACCCCGACACTGATGATGACGATAGCCATCACCAGTTCGATCAGGGTCATGCCGGCCCGGCGATCAATTGACATAGCCGGTCGCCCCCACGACCGTTATCGCCGTCATGCCGGCACCGGTGATGCTGTAGTCGGTTGTGGCAGCCCCGGCCCCATCGGAAGTTGCCACGCCGGATGGCTGGAAAAAGATCGGTCCAGCCGGCGCGATCGCGACCGTCACATTCGTCGGGTCGGGGCTTTGCGCGTAAGCGCTGCCGCCACTCGGGCCGATCAGTATGGAGGCGCTGCATGCCGCTGCCGGGTTTGCCGCCGCGATGGTCAGCGTCACGGTCGTCGTCGTAAACGTCGCGCACACCAGCCGCCGGTGGCTCACGGCGGACTTCTGGGCGTAGCGCAGGGCGGCCACGACCTCATCGTGGAATGCGCCCGCCCGGAATGCCGAAGTGCCGGAAAGCCTGGGCAGCGCCACTGCAGCAAGAATTCCCAGGATGACGATCGTCATGACCAGCTCGGTCAGGGTGAAACCCAATACGTTACGCCGGCAGGCAGGAAACGGCTCGCCGAGAGCACTGGTCACAATCATTGGCCCTTAAGGATGGCTCAAAAGAGTTCCCGGACATGCACTGACTTGCTCGTCTCCGGCGAATAGACCCCGAAGGATGCCGTTGCCGAAGGATCGCGGTCGTAGGTTACCGCGCAGTTGCCGTTTTGCGACCGAAGCCAGGGCACCCCGGCCGCCGTGCCACCATGCGCTGCAAGGCAGGACTGATCCGGTCCGCTCGAACCCAGATCGATCGCCACGTCCACGCTGCCCGTTCCCGCGGGCGAACCCGTCGGTACCGACAGCGTGATGGAACCTTGCCCGCCTGCCAGCGTGCCCGGCCCGCTCGCCGTCGTGGTCCAGCCTGCGGCAGTCCCATTGGGGTTGCGGTAGTTCGAAAAAGCCACCGCGGCTGCCGGGATCGTCGTCAGGAAATCGTTCGAGTTCAGCACCCAGGACTTGGCGCTCCAGTATTGCGTCTGCACCGGCATCTGCAGGCTGGATGCCTGGGAACCGAAGGCGTTGGAAAACTGGATGCGCCCGAAACGCACTTCGGTGGCGGCCTGCACCGTTGCATCCATGATGCTGGTGTGGTCGATGCTGCCGCCCACGTTCAGGTCGAGCGTTCCCATCCTCACGCCGTCCGATTCGGCGGTGGTCGGCGCGATGCCGATCCTGATCGCCGTCAGCGGCCCGTCCGGCGATGCAGCGCGATTGATGGCGAGGGGCGCGACAATGGTGGCAAGGCCACCGACAAAGCTCCCGCTTGCCGCCAGGGAAGTGTCCAGGCGCGCGGTCAGATTGGTCCCCGAGTTAACCGCACCGAACCCGAGCGGGTTGCCCACTGCTGCCGGGTTGAGTTTGGCATAGGCCCCTTGATAATTCTGGGTCGTGTTGTCGTTGAGATCGACGGCACTCAGCGTGAACTGGGCATCAAATTCCTCTCCCATGTAGCTCCCCCACTCGGCGATCACGTCCTCGCCACCGGCGAGCGTCGTGCCGATCGCCGTATCCAGGGTGAGCGTCAGGCCCGGGGTATCGACCGCGGTGACGGTCGCGACAAACGCGTTGCCTCCAGCCCCCGCGCCCGGGATGCGCACCTTGTCGCCGACGTTGAAGCCCGCGGTGCTGTCGACGTCGATCACCGTTGCGGGTGCCGCGGTACCGGTGGCGTTTGCGGCCGCCTGCGGCAAGGCGGCCCGTGTGAGGATCGGGCTGGCCGCATCGGTCGCGAGCGTAAAGTGATCCGGGATGAAGCGACCGATGTTGCCGCTCGCCGTCCCCGCCGGGTTCAGCGCCTGATTGCCGATCGAGAGATAACCTTTGGCATCCGGATCGTTGAGGGTGGTGGTGAGGGTCACGATACCGGCCTCGTCGTAGTTGAAAGCATTGCCGGTTGCCACGCCATTGGTGAACGCCCCAAAAATGCCCGCGAGGGTTCCGGCCACGGCCCCTGGAAGATCGGGCATGCTCGCCGCCGGGGTCAGGATGACGCTTTCCGCCGGAGTTTCCTTGCCGAAGTTCGGCGTCGCGGCGTTGCTGGAGTTGAACGCGGTGACCGTCAGGCTGAACGGGTTTCCCGCCTTCATGAAAGCGGCTCCGCCGGCATTGGCCGCGCCCGGGTTGGGAGTCGCAATGCAGCCGCTCACGCAATTGATGTTGGAGAGCGTGAAATGGTGAGGAACGACGATGAAGGAAGTCGACCCGCTCCCGCTTCCCTTGGTCGCAGTCAAACCAACGGCGCCGACATCGGGATAGGACAGGCTGAAGCTTGCGCTCGAAGTGGGGCTGGCGCCGTTGAAATTCAGGCTGATCGCCGTGCCGGGGCCGCTGGTTGCGACGGTCGTGGCGTTGATGGTCGCCTGCTTGGTTCCGCTCGCCGGATTCTGGTAAGCCGTGAAGAAATTGACCGTATTCGCGCCGGCGGGAAGCTGCGCGGTGCAACCGCTGATGGTTCCCGTGGCGGCATTGCCGGAAACGAAGTTCGGCACCGATACGCTCAACGCCGTGGCGCCGAAGGTCACGCTGCAGCTGAACGCACCGGTGGATGAGTTCTTGCAGGTGGTCGCGGTCAATTCGGCGGGCACGGATACGGCATCGAGCGTACCGGCTCCCGCGCCAGCCTGGAACACCGTGCCGCTTCCCGAACTCGAGCCCGATGGAATCGCCACGACGTTGCCGCCGGGGGACAGGGTCACGCTCACGCCGTTGGTGTAGAAGGACGAGCAGGCCGCATCGGCGCAGGCGCGAACCGTGACGGTGGTCGCGGAGCAGGTGGAAAAAGGCGGCGCCGGATAGTCGATTTCGATGTGATCGGGCGCAATTGCCGCCGGCCGCAA
>JBGQFD010000029.1:0-33892 GCA_041496705.1 Gammaproteobacteria bacterium
CGTTGAAGAAGGGCAAGACCGTCCGCCAGCAGGTCAGCAAGGAAGAATGGGAAAAGCGCGTCGATCTCGCCGCCGCCTACCGCCTCATGGACCTGTACGGCATGACCGAGATGAGCGCCAACCACATCAGCACGCGCGTGCCCGGCGCGGAAAGCGCCTTCCTCATCAATCCCTACGGCCTGCTCTACGACCAGATGTACGCCTCGTGCTTCATCAAGCTCGACCTGGATGGCAAGGTGCTTTTCAACCCGACCGAATTCGGCTTCAACAAGGCCGGCTACGTCATCCACAGCGCGATCCACGGCGCCCGGCACGACGTCGACTGCGTGATCCACACGCACACGATCGCGGGGATGGCGGTATCGGCGATGAAATGCGGGCTGATGCCGATCGCGCAGACCTCGATGCGCTTCGCGAAAATCGCCTACCACGACTACGAGGGTATCGCGATCAACCTCGAGGAGCAGGGGCGAATGGTGAGCGACCTCGGCGACCGCGCCGGCATGATCCTCAGGAACCACGGCCTGCTGACGGTGGGCGCGAGCATCCCCGAGGCGTTCAACAACATGTTCCGCCTGGAGCGCGCCTGCCAGGTACAGGTCGCGGCGCTGTCGTGCAACACCGAGCTGCAGCTCCCGCCGCAGCACGTCATCGACGAGTCGTACCGGCTGTACCTGCCGCAGACGCGCCGGCCCTTCGGCGTGCTCGAGTGGCCGGCGCTCCTCCGGAAACTCGAAAAGATCGACACCTCGTATCGCGAATAGCGGTTCGCGAGGGCCCGGGCGCGACGGAAGCAGAGGGCCTGGACCCTAGCCATGCGCTACCTCCTGCGCGCCGGCGCCGCGGCGCTGCTGCTCGCATCGGCGCAGACCCGGGCGCAGTTCGTCGATCCCGCGCTCAACTGGCGCACGCTCGACACCGAGCATTTCTCGGTGCACTTCGCCGAGCGCACCCTTGCGCAGGCTCAGACTGTCGCCGGAGTCGCCGAGACCGTGTATCCGCGCGTCACCGGCTGGCTCAACTGGAAGCCGGAGACGCGCACGCACGTCGTGGTGCTCGATTCGCTCGATCCTGCGAACGGCTATTCGTCGCCGCTGCCTTTCAATTTCATCGGCATCATCCTTTCGCCGCCCGACGAAGGCGAGCTGCTGCAGAACCGCGAGTGGCTGGAACTCGTGTTTACGCACGAATTCACCCACACCGTGCACATGGACAAGGCGAGCCGCGGCCCGCTTTTCATGCGCCGCATATTCGGCCGCGCGCCCCCGTACCTGCTGGTTTTCCCAAACACCTTGCCCAACGTGTGGGGCCCGTCCTGGGTCAAGGAAGGCCTAGCGGTGTATTCGGAGTCGGACTGGAACAAGGCGTGGGGGCGCCTCGGGCAGAGCCGCTTCGAGGGGATGATGCGCGCCGAAGTGGCGCGCGGCCTGGTGCCGCTGCGCGAAATCAACGCCGAAGGCCGCGGCTTCCCGCACAACCGCGATTATCTCTACGGCAGTTACTTTTTCCTGTTCCTCGCCGAACGCTACGGGCCGCCGGCGGTGGCGAATTACGTGGAGAATTACAGCGGCAACTTCATTCCCTTCCGCATGCACAGCAACACCGTCGCCGTCACCGGCAAGCCGCAGGACGTGCTGTGGCTGGAATTCGAGGACTGGCTGCGCGTGCGCTTTGCCGCAAAACCGGAAGGCTTTGGCGGGCAGCCGGATGCGGGCGGACATGTCGCGGTGCGCGCCTATTCCCTGACCAGCCCGCTGCTCACGCCGCAAGGAGAGCGCTGGTACGTGAAGGGAGACGGATACACTCTGCCGAAACTCATGCGGCAGGTCTTGGGCGGCGACGTCGAGACGGTTCGTAGCGTCGAGCCGGGCACGCGGCTGTCCGTCTCGCCGCACGGCGAGTTGCTGATCTCGCGGCTGGAGATCTGCGGGAACTACAACTACTACTACGACCTGTACCGGCTTGAGCCGGGCGGCGGGGTCGACCGGCTCACCCAATGCGGGCGCTTCCGCTTTGCCGCGCCGCTCGACGACGGCGCGATCGCGGCTATCCGCGTCGTCAACGGCGAGGCGGAGGTGGTGCGGGTCGACAGGGACGGCACCGCGGGGCGTCCGCTCTATCGCGCCGCGCCCGGGGAAGCGCTCACCGGAATCGCGGCGAGAGGCGACACGGTGATCGTGACCCGCCTGCGCAACGAGCGCTGGTCGCTGGTGGAAATCGCCGAAGGACGATCCTCCGTACTGCTGACCGACCGGGCGGTGAAGCATTCTCCACGCTTCGGCGAATCTGCCGACGAGGTCTTTTTCGTCGGCGACTACGGGAACATCGACAACGTCTGGTCCTGGCGCCGCGGAGACCGGCGTCTTGCGCGCTGGACCGAGGCGCTCACTGGGGTGAAGGAAATCAGCGCCCCGGTCGCGGGCGAGATGCTGGTGACGACGATCGAGGCGGACGGCGACGCCTTGCGTGTGCACAGCCTGCCGGAAGTGCCGCTGGAAACACGCGATGCGCTCCCCGACGCGCCCGCGGCGCAGGCCGCGCGCGCCGAGCCGGCCCTGGCGGCCGACCGACCGTACTCTCCGGGGACGGCGCTGCTGCCGCGTTCGTGGTTCCCGACGATTTCCTCCGCCGACGGTTCGCTCGCCTTGGGCGTCCAGACCTTCGGGCAGGATGCCCTCGGCCTGCACCAGTACACGCTCGCGCCCTTGTACGAATTCACCCAGCACCAGGCGCTGGGGAGCGCAAGCTACGTATACGACAACCGCCACGGTCTGCTGATCGACCGCTGGATGACGGTCAAGGCGAGCGACGTCGACAACGACAAGTTCACTGGCCGGGACATCAGGACCTACGCCATCAACGAGACCGCTCAGTGGGTCTCGCTGTGGCGGCATCTGTCGTTCGGCGCCCGCTACACCTGGGGTCTGGGCGGTGCCCTCGATCGGGAGACGCTGCACGATGTCGCCGCGAGCAGGTCGACCCCACGCGACGAGCGCGTCGCCGCACTGGTGGCTGGTGTGGATACGCGCCGCGCGCAGTTCCTTTCCGAGGGTCCGAGCCAGGGCCAGCAGCTGCGCGTGTTCGCCGAGACTTCGAACGGCCTGCGCGGCGCTTATGCGGGCAATTTCTATCGCGGCGACTGGCGCGCCTATCTGCCCGTCGGCAGAACCGTGGTTTCGCTGCGCTGGAACCAGGCTTATTCGCAGCCCGACGCCGAACCCGTCCAGCTCGGCGGCAGCTTCTCGGAGGAAACGTTTGCGCTGCCGGTGCTCAACCAGCGCGAGTTTCCGCTGCGCGGCTACAGGAGCGGCGAGGCCGTGCTCACCGGGCATCACGCGGGCCTGGTGACGCTAGAGTGGCGGATTCCCCTTTCGGACATCGACCGGCATTTCATGGTGCCGCCGGCGGGGCTGAACCGCGTATCGATGAGCGTCTTCACCGAAGCCGGCTCCGCCTGGGAGCAGGGCGCCGCGCAGCGCTGGTACAAGAGCGGGGGCGTGGAGCTGCTCTCCGAAGTGCGCATCGGCTATCTGTTCGGCGTGCAGCTGCGCGTCGGCGTCGCCAAGGGCTTCGAGGCCCCCGGCACGACCGTCGCCTACCTCAGGATAGGCCGTTCGTTCTAGAAGCTGGTGGTGACTTACGACGTTCTCATCCGCGGCGGCAGCATCTACGACGGCAGCGGAGGCGCGGGCAAACGCGCTGATCTCGCCGTGCAGGGAGGGTGCATCGCGGCGATCGCGCCGAAGATTTCCGGCGTGGCGTCCCGCACGATAGATGCCGAGGGGCTCGCGGTCACCCCGGGCTTCATCGACATCAAGACGCACTCGGATTTCACCCTGCCCATCAATCCGCGTGCCGAGAGCAAGCTGCGCCAGGGCGTGACCACCGAGATCGTCGGCCACTGCGGCTTCTCGGTGGCGCCCTGCCTGCCGGGGAGGGTGCAGCTGCTGAAGGACTACCTCTCACCCAGCGCGCCCTGGCTGCCGTTTCGCGAACTGAGCTTCCCGGACTATCTCGATACATTCCCTCCGACCTCGGTCAACGCCGGGATGCTCGTCGGGCACAACACGCTGCGGCTCATGGTCATGGGAATGGAAAACCGCGCGCCCACGGCGGCGGAGCTCGCGCTCATGAACGAACTCCTTGAGGAAGGCCTGCGCGCCGGAGCGCTCGGGATGTCGAGCGGGCTCTTCACCGCCCCCGGCTCCTATGCGAAGCGCGAAGAGATGACGGCGCTCGGTCATGTACTCAGGCGGTACAACGCGCTCTACTTCACGCATCTTCGCGACGAGTCGAACGGCGTGCTCGAGTCGCTCGAAGAGGCGATCGAACTCGGCGAGACCTGCGGTATCCACGTGCAGATCGTGCATTTCAAGTGCTCGGGCACCGACAACTGGGGCAAGGTAGGGCAGGCGCTCGCAATGCTTGAAGCCGCAAGGCAGCGTGGGGTGGATATCGACTGCGACGCGTACCCGTATACCGCGGGGAGCAACCCGCTCAAGAACCTGCTGCCGCAATGGGTACAGGCGGGCGGCGTGGAGGCGATGCTCGAGCGTTTGAAGCTTCCCCAGGCGCGCGAGCGCATCCGCGAGGACATCGCCGCGCGCGGCCTGAACAACTGGGGTCGCATCGCCTCCTGGGACGCGGTGCGCATCTCGATAACGCCCAACCTCCCGCAGTTCGCCGGCCGAACCATCGCCCAGCTCGCCGCGGAACGCGGGAGAGACCCGGTGGAGGCCTTGTGCGACTACCTCATCGAAGACAAGGGCGCGACGCGCGTGCTGGTGAGCGCGATTTCGGAAGACGACGTGCGCGAGCTGATCCGCTCGCCGAAGGTACTGGTCGGTTCGGACGGCAACTGCGTCGCGACTCATGGTGTGACAAGCCAGGGCATGCCGCACCCGCGCTTCTACGGGACGTTCCCGCGGGTGCTCGGGCGCTACGTGCACGACGAGCGCGTCATTCCGCTGGAGCTGGCGATCCACAAGATGACCGGCGCGACCGCGAAGGCGCTGAAACTCGCGGACCGTGGCTTTCTGCGCGAAGGTATGCGCGCCGACGTGACGATCTTCGATGCAGAGGACTTCCGGGATTTGGCGACCTACGACAAGCCGCACCAGTATCCGAGCGGCACGCGTACGACCGTGATCGTGAACGGCGAGATCGTCGTCGATTCCGCTGCGCACACCGGCGCGACGCCGGGGAAGGTGCTGCGGCGGGCGCCGGAAGGCGCGGTCAGCTGACTACACGCCGTTGCTGAAATTCCACGGGCTGTGGTTGTGGTGTATGGTGCCCACTTGCACATTCCACAACGATCGAACCGGGAGCCCACCATGAACAGCATCGCCGCGCTCGCAGGCCGCGCCCTGATCGCGCTGATTTTCCTGCTGTCGGGAATCGACAAATTCGTGCACTACGCCGGGACGCTCGCCTACATGAAGGGCGCCGGGCTGCCGTATCCCGAGGTGCTGCTCGTCGCCTCGGGCCTGGTCGAGACGTTCGCCGCAGCGGCGATCGTCATCGGCTGGAATACGCGCTGGGCCGCGGCCGCGCTTGTCCTGTGGATGATCCCGGTCACCCTGATCTTCCACAACCCGGCGAGCGGGCAGGATGCGATGGCTCACTTCATGAAGAACCTCGCCATCACCGGCGGGCTGCTGGTGCTGTGGGCGTCCGGTCCCGGGTTGCTGAGCATCAAGCGATAGCGCGAAGGTCCTACTCGGGTTCGATTCTCAGCTCGCGCACCAGGCGTTCCCACAGCGCGCGCTCGCTCGCGAGGAACGCGTCCATCTGTTCGGGCGTGGCAGAGCCCTCGGTGTAGATGCCCAGTGCGCGCAGTCTCTGCACGATGTCGGCGTCGACGAGGAGGCGGTTCAGTTCCAGGTTCATGCGCTGGATCGCTTCCACAGGAGAACCCGCCGGCGCCACCACCGCGAACCAGCCCTTCACCTCGAAGCCCGGCAGCGTTTCCGCGAAGGTCGGCACCTCGGGAAGTTCCGGCAGGCGCTTCGCAGAGCTCACCGCGAGCGCGCGCAGCTCGTTGCGCCGCACGGCGCCCGCGATCGCCGGGATGCCCTGCACCGTGATCTGCGTGCGGCCGGCGATCGTGTCGAGCACGCCCTGCGCACCCTTGTAGGGAACGTGCAGCAGGCTGATGCCGGCGCGGATTTTCAGGATCTCGCCAAGAAAACCCGGCAGGGTGCGCTGGCCGGGACTGGCAAAGGCGAGCCGCGCGGGCTCGGCCTTGGCAAGCGCGATCAGTTCGGCGAGCGTGCTGACCTTGAGCGCGGGATTGACTGCGAGCGCGAGCGGGCTCATGCCCACCATCGCCACGCTGGCGAAATCGTCCTCCGCGCTGTAGGGAACCAGCTTCATGATGTACTGGTTGGTGACGAGCAGCGACGCCGGGGCGAAGAGATAGGTGTAGCCGTCGGGCGCGGCGCGCGCCGCGGCCTGCGCGCCTATGCTGCCGTCGCCGGCGCGGTTCTCTACCAGCACCTGCTGGCCCAGCATCAGCGACAGGCGCTCCGAGACCACGCGCGCAATGATGTCGGGCGTTCCGCCCGCCGCCTGCGGCACGATCATCCTCACGGGCCGAGTCGGCCAGCTCGGCGCGTCCGCCCCCGAGGCGGCAAACGGCAGGGCGAGCAGGAGAAGGAGTTGCAGAAATCGGAACTGACGCATCAGCAAGGCCACCGATTCGGGGGAAGCGCCATGCTAGCATTCCGCGGTGCGATCTGAAAATTCTGCGGACGTTCTCGTCGTCGGCGGTGGAATCACGGGGCTGACGCTAGCACTCAGCCTGCACCAGGCCGGCATCGGCTGCCGCGTCTTCGAGGCTGCGCCGGAGCTGAAGGGGCTGGGCGTCGGCATCAATCTCCTTCCCCACGCGGTCCGGGAACTCACCGAACTGGGTCTGGCGGAACAGCTCGAGCGCCACGCGGTGCTCACGCGCGAGATGCGTTTCTACAATCGCTTCGGGCAACTCATCTACACCGAGCCGCGCGGCCGGTTTGCGGGATACGACTGGCCGCAGTATTCGATGCATCGCGGCGCGCTGCATCGCGTCCAGGTGGAGGCGGTGCGCGAGCGGCTGGGCGAGCGCGCCCTGGCGCTCGGCCACCGCTGCGAGGCGGTCGAGCAGGATGCCAAAGGTGTGACGCTGCGCTTTGCCGGCCGTGCTGCCGCGCGCGGCCGCGTCGCGATCGCCTGCGACGGCATCCATTCCGTGGTGCGCCCGCTGCTGTATCCCGGCGAGGGGCCGCTCGCGTACACAGGCATCAATATGTGGCGCGGCGTGACGCGCCGGCCGCCCTTTCTCAGCGGCAGCAGCATGATCCAGTGCGGCTGGCTCGACGTCGGCAAGATCGTTGTCTATCCTATCGGCGGCCGCGACGCGCGGGGCCTCCAGCTCATCAACTGGACCGCGGAAATCCGCTCGCCGCGGAACGTCCAGGCCGACTGGAACCTTGACGGCCGCCTCGAGGATTTCCTGCCGACCTTCGAGAGCTTCCGCTTCGACTGGCTGGACGTTGCCGAGATGCTGCGCAACGCCGAGACGGTGCTCGAATATCCGATGGTGGACCGCGATCCGATTTCGCGCTGGACGCACGGGCGCATCACGCTCGTCGGCGACGCGGCGCATCCCATGGTTCCACGCGGCGCGAACGGCGCGGCGCAGGGGATACTCGACGCGCGCACGCTCGCCGGGTGCCTCGCGCGTGAGCGCGATCCGGTCGCCGCCCTCCAGGACTATGAAGGTCTCAGGCGCGAGGCCGCCAACGCGGTCGTGCTCGCCAGTCGCTCGATCTCGCCCGACACCATCCTGCGCCTGGTGCACGAGCGCAGCGGCGACCGGCCGTTCGCCAGAGTCAAGGACGTGGTGACGCCGGAAGAGCTCGCCGCGCTCATGGAAAAGTACAAGCGCGTCGCCGGCTTCGAGCGCGAGGCGCTAAGGCAGAGGCCTTCGCTCGTGCCGCCGCGCGCGGCTCGCTAGGCGGAGTGCCGACCCAGCCAGTCGAGTGCGCCGCTGCGCAGCGCGTCGCGCTCGCGCGCGTCCAGGCCCTGCGGGTCGAAGCGGTGCCGGATGTGCAGGCGGCCGAGCGCCGACAGCGTCTCGGGCTCGAGCGCCGCATCGCCGCTCAGGCCGGCGAGCCAGGCAGAGAGGGGCTGCGCGCTTTGTCTGGGCCGGCCCAGGGCGGCGAGGCGCTCCTGCACCGCGAAGAATTCCGAATCCATTCCGTGCCGCCCGCCCAGCTCCGGGGTCGCCGCCGACGCGCCGGCCGGCCTGCGCCGTTTCGCGCGGAAATTCCGCCAGACGATGAAGGCGAGGATGAGCGCGGCCGGGCCCAGGGAGAGGCGCAGCATCTGCTCGCCGCTCTTCGAGGCGAACCAGCGCGCGGTCCTGAAGCGCGCCCAGGCCGCGAGGTCTGCAAGCGGTGCCCAGAAGGAAGCGCGCTCCGCCTCGACGAACGCCCAGGCCGGAGGCGTGGTGTCGACGTCCTGCCAGCGGCCCTCCAGCCAGGCGCGCGCCCACGCGTGGGCGTGCCGCTCGCGCACCAGGTAGCTGCCCTCGAGGTTCGAGTACTCCTGCACCGAGTAGCCGGTGGCGTAGCGCGCGGGGACACCGGCGGCGCGCAGCAGCAGGACCGTCGCGGTGGCGAAGTACTCGCAGTGCCCCGCGTGCGAGGCGAGCAGGAATTCGGCGAGCGGCGTGCGTCCTCCCGGGACGGGCGCGCGGTACAGGGCATAGCTGAAGCCGGAGACAAAATAATCCTGCACCGCCTGGCGCGCGCGCTGCGGGGCCTGCCCGGCGAGCCGCAGTTCCCGCGCGACGCGCTCGATCGCTTCGCGCTCCGATCCCGGGATCCTGAGATCGCTGCCGCCCGGTTCGGCGGCGTCGCGCGCCTCCTCGCCAATCACCGCCCGGTAGCTCAGGTAGCCGGGGGGAACCTCCGCCTGCACCGCGCCGAGGGGATTGCGCTTCAGGCCGATCGCGGGCAGCGCCTCGATGCGCGCGGTCCCGGAAGGCAGCGACAGCACCGGGTCTCCGCCCGCGGAATACTCATCGATGGCGACGTGGGCCGAGGGCGTGGCCGCCTCCAGGGTCCAGTCCGAGCCCGAGACATCGGGCGCGAGCTGCGCGAACTTGCCGTTGCGCGCGATCCAGGTTCCCGCAGCGTAGTCGTCGTAGCTCGCGCGGTGCAGCAGGAGCGACGGCTTCGGCGGGCCTTCGAGCGGCTTCGCCGCGCCCGCAAGCGGCCTCACGCGCAGCACGATCCGGTCGGACAGCTTCAGCTCGCCGATGCTGCCGATGTCAGTGGTGCTGCGATACGGATCGGTGCGATTGCCCCCGCCGGCGAGCCACTCGGGCGCCGCCGACTCCAGCCACAACTGCAGCCGGTTGAGGCCGGTGTGGCCCGCGTAGGCGAGCGCGCCGCAGGCGGCGAGCAGTACCGCCCACATCGCGAGGTGGAACGACTGCGGCCTGATGCGCGCGAGCGTCCAGGCGAGCAGCGCGAGGACCACGACGAAGAACGCCTCGCCTCGCAGGTTTGCCGCGCTTGCCGCGAGCACCCAGGTCGCGAGGTAGGGGTAGCCGGGATCGAATTTCAGCGGGCGCCGCGGCGGGGCGCGACGCAGGCTCCAGAACAGGACGCTCAAGTCGAGCGCAGGCGCAGTGCTCCAGGCCTGCGCCAGGGCGAGCGGCAGCAGCGCGAGGGGCAGCCACTGGAACAACAGTGTCACCGCGCGCGGGTTGCCGAAGGTGAAGTAAAGGTACACCCCGAGCACCGCGATCAGCACCACGCAGAAATCCGCGATGCGGTTGAAGTCCTTCGCTTCCAGCGCAAACCGTGTCCCGCGAAAATGCCGTGGTGTTTCCAGGAGCGCGGCAGCGGCGATCGCCACCACCCATTGTCCGGACTGCCAGCCCCAGAAGAGCACCGCGGCGGAGAGGAGCAGTGGCGGCGGGCTCATATCCGGGCGAGGTCTTCCTGGATTCGC
Organism: Gammaproteobacteria bacterium; assembly: GCA_041496705.1. Lineage (GTDB taxonomy): Bacteria > Pseudomonadota > Gammaproteobacteria > Burkholderiales > SG8-39 > VBDM01. The sequence continues at coordinate 10,006 of JBGQFD010000029.1, forward strand.
GCGGGGCGCAAGCGGCGCAGCCAGGCCGGCGCCGCCCCGAGCTCGGTGTCGGTCACGACCAGCGCGAGGAGCGGAACGCCCTGCCGCCGCAGCGCATCGGCGAACGCGCGGCGCGGTTCGTCCCAGCCGAGCAGGATGAGAATGCCGCCCGACAGCATGGATCGCTTCGCGAGCACCGCCTGCGCGAGCGTGCGAAACGGCCGGTCGCTGCACGCTCGCACGCCTGCCAGGATCTCCAGCAGCTGCGCGCCCTGCAGCTGGCCGCGTCCGGCGGTGAAGCAGTAGCTCGCCGCGCCGACGAACAAGAGATCAAGCAGGCAATCGCGGGTGTCGAGCGTCGCGGCGAACGAGGCGGCGATCGAGACGGCTTCCTCGAATGCCGCGGCGTCGCGCGGCGCCGCGAAGGTATCGAGGATCAGGGCGTGCCGTTCGAAGAATTCGTCCTGGTATTCCCTCACCACCGGGGTCCCGGTGCGCGCGAAGCTCTTCCAGTGGATGCGCTGCAGCGGGTCGCCGGCGCGGTAGTCGCGCAGGCTCGTAAACTCCTCCGATTCTCCCGCCGAGGAGGCGAGCGATACGCCGCCGGGCTGGTACATGCGCTACCCGGGCAAGGCGAGCGGCGGCACCGCATAGCGTTTCGGCAGTACCGTGACTTTTGCCGGCTGCGCGATTCGCGTGAACGCGCGCGAGAGCCCCAGCGGGTCGAGCCGCGCCACGGAAATCGCCTCGAGCGACAGCGTGCCGCGGCGGTAGGCGAAGCCGCGCATGCGGATCTCGACACGGGCCCCGGCAGCGAGCGCCGGGACGCGCGCCTCCTCGAGGTGGGCCACCTGCGAGCGCATCAGCAGCCGCCACCAGTTGCGGTAGATCGGAAGGCCGGCGCCGGCGCGGAACTCGGCGTACGTCGGCCGCGGATCGGCGGCATCCTCGATCAGCGCCAGTCCGTCGAGCTCGCGCGCACCGGTGTTCGCCAGCAGCACGCGGTACTCGAATGGCTGCCCGGCGGTGATGACCCGCGGAATCTCGCGCGTCGCCTCGAAGCGCTGCCGCAGGAGCGCCGTGGCGAGGAGCGAAGCCGCCAGCACCGCCGCGAGCAGCGCGAACACCTGGTAAGCGAGCGTCTGGGTCGTGTCGATGCCCAGGGTAGCAGCGGCGATCAGCGTGCCTAGCGCAAGCAGCCCCGCCGCGGAGAGCCGGCGCTGCACGCGGAAGGAAAGTCCGGTGACGCGGCTGAAGGTCCAGTAGGCGAGCCGCCACATGGCCGCTTCTCAGGCGGGGACCGGGAATGCGCGCAGGATGTCCTCGACGATCGGCCCGGCTGCGACCCCGGAGAATTTCGCCTCAGGCGTCAGCACCAGTCGGTGCGCGAGCACGGCGAGGGCGACTTCGCGGATGTGGTCCGGGTGGACGAAGGCCTCGCCATCGGCGAGTGCCAGCGCCTGCGCGATGCGCGTCAGGGCGAGCGAGGCGCGCGGCCCTGCGCCGAGCTGCACCGACGGCGCCGCGCGGGTCGCGCGCACGATGTCGACGACGTGGCGCTTGATCTCCGGGCTGACGCGCACCGCCTTGACGCTCCGCTTCAGCGCGAGCACCTCGTCGACCGAGACGCAGGCGCCGATGTTCTCCAGCGGATGCCGCTGCTCCTGCGCCGAGAGGATCGCCACCTCGGCCTCCGGCGCGACGTAGCCGAGCGACAGCCGGATCGCGAAGCGGTCCATCTGCGCTTCCGGCAGCGGGTAGGTGCCGCGGAATTCGACCGGATTCTGCGTGGCGATGACGAAAAAGAGATCCCCGAGCGGGTGCGTCTTCCCCTCGATGCTCACCTGGCCCTCGGCCATCGCCTCGAGCAGCGCCGACTGCGTGCGCGGCGAGGCACGGTTGATCTCGTCGGCGAGCAGGATCTGGGTGAAGATCGGGCCGGCGTGGAAGTGGAAGGACTGGTCCTTCGGGTTGAACACCGACACGCCGAGGACATCCGAAGGCAGCAGATCCGGGGTGAACTGCACGCGGCGGAATTCCGCGCTCACCGAGCGCGCCAGCGCCTTGGCGAGCGTCGTCTTGCCGGTGCCGGGATTGTCCTCGAGCAGCACGTGGCCGCCGGCAAAAAAAGCCGCGAGAATCTTGCGGATCGAGCCGGACTGCCCGGAGATGACCTGCTCGATGTTGCGCGTGATGCGCGCGAGCAGCTCGCGCGCTGCGTCGATTGTTCCGGCCTCGTTCAAGTGGACGCTCCTCGGTTCGCGGTGCCGCGCAGGCTCGGCCGCCGCGCCGGCAATATTCTCGGGAAAACTATAGCATTACCCCGGCAGGGCGCCGGCGCGCCTCTAGCCACCGGAGGGAAACAGCCCGAATGAAGCCGTACGTCATTGTGCACCGTGTCGCCCTCGCTGCAATCGCCGCTGCCTTCGCCGCCGCGAACGCGTTCGCCCAGTATCCGGCGAAGCCGCTGCGGCTCATCGTGCCGTTTGCCGCCGGCGGCGGCAACGACAACGTCGCGCGCCTGGTCGGAAAGCGGCTCGCCGACAGCCTCGGCCAGCCGGTGGTGATCGACAACCGCCCGGGCGCGGGCGGGGTGCTGGGCGCGGAGCTCGCGGCCAAGGCCGCGCCCGACGGCTACACCTTGTTCCTGGGAGGCGTGGGCAGCCACGCGATCAACCCGAACCTGCACGAGCGTCTTCCCTACGATGCCATCGGGGATTTCGCGCCGATCGTGCTGTTGGCTTCGGCGCCCCTGATCCTCGTCGTGCATCCATCGGTGCCGGCCGGTTCGATCCGGGAGTTCATCGCGCTCGCGCGATCGAAGCCGGGCGAGTTCAACTACGCCTCGAACGGCAACGGCAGCTCATCGCATCTCGCCGCCGTCATGTTCGATGCCATGGCGGGTGTGTCGATGGTTCACGTGCCCTACAAGGGCTTGTCGCCGGCGCTCACCGATCTCCTGAGCGGCCGGGTGCAGCTCATGTTCAGCAGCGTGGTCGCGATCCTGCCGCATGCCAAGGCCGGGAAACTGCGGGGCCTCGCGGTGACGGCCGGCAAACGCCTGTCCTCGATGCCCGAACTTCCCACGGTGGCGGAGGCCGGATTGACCGGATACGAAGCGAGCTCCTGGTACGGCGTGCTCGCGCCGGCGGGAACACCCGGAGAAATAATCGCGAAGCTAAATTCCGAAATGGTTAAAGCGCTAGAACAACCCGAAGTGCGCAACAGCCTGCTCGCCGAGGGCGCGGAGCCGGTCGGCGGCACGCCCGAGCAGTTCGCCGCCCACATCCGCTCGGAAATAGAACGCCTCGGAAAATTGATCCGCGAAGCGAAGATCCGCATCGAATGAGCGAGAACTCGTCCGACAACCCGTACACGCGCGGCATCGCCGAGTTCGTGTCGGGCCTGAAATACGCTGCGATCCCGAGCGAGGTGCGCGAGCGCGCCAAGCTGCTGATGCTCGATGCGCTGGGTTGCGCGCTGCACGGCGCGCACCTCGAGTGGTGCGGCATTCTGCAGCGCACCCTCGGCAGACTCGATCGCACCACGGCGTGCGCGGTGTGGGGCACGTCGCGGCGGCTCTCGGCGCCGCACGCGGCCCTCGCCAATGGAACGCAGGTGCAGGGCTTCGAGCTCGACGACGTGCACCGCCAGGGCGTGCTGCACGTGGGCGCGGTGGTGTTACCGGCGCTGGTCGCGGTCGCGGAGTTGCGCAGCGGCATGACCGGGCGCGAATTCCTCGCCGCCGCCGTCGCCGGGTACGAAGTCGGCCCGCGCGTCGGCCTGTGCATGGGGCAGGAGCACATCGGCCAGGGCTGGCATTCGGGGGCGACGCTCGGAGTGTTCTCGGCGGCGGCCGGCGCCGCGCGCGGCCTCGCGCTCGACGCCGGGAAAACCGTGCACGCGCTCGGCATTGCCGGCACGCAGGCGTCGGGGCTGATGGCGGCGCAATACGGGGCGATGGTGAAGCGCATGCACGCGGGCCGAGCCGCGCAGAGCGGGCTGTACGGCGCGCTGCTCGCCGAGGCCGGATTCACCGGCATTCCGGACGTGCTGGAGAGCGAATACGGCGGGTTCTGCACCACCTTCTCGCGCTCGCACGATCGTTTTCGCCTCGACGAGCTCACCGCGGGCTTTGGCGAGGTGTGGCAGACGATGGGCGTGGCGCTGAAGTTCTACTCGTGCGTCGGCAGCAACCACACCACGCTCGACGCGCTGCGCGAGCTGCAGGCGCAGCACCCCTTCGGCGCTGCAGACGTGGACCGGATCGTGGTTAATGCCTCGCAGGTGACCGTGGACCACGCCGGATGGAAATACCGGCCCGCGGGGCTTGCCTCGGCGCAGATGAATCTCTCGTTCTGCGCGGCGACGCTTCTCCTCGAGGGCGACTGCTTCGTCGGCCAGTTCGACGAGCGGGTCGTCACCGACCCGAAGCGAATGGCGCTCGCGCAGAGGGTCGAAGTGCGCGCCGATCCGGCGATCGACGCGCGGGGATCGAAATACCGTCACGCCGTGCGCGTCGAGGTGCATCTGAACGACGGCCGCAGGCTCGAGCGCACGCTCGACGCTCCGCGCGGCAGCGAGCCGGATTTCGCGAGCGAGGCGCAGATCGTCGCCAAGTTCGAGGCGCTCGCGGCGTACGCGCTCACACGCGGGCAGGCAGAGCGCCTGCGCGACGCGGTGCTGGACATGGAAAAGCTCAGGGATGCTTCACGCATCGCGAAGTTGCTGACACCGAAGGGGAAAAAATGAAACGGATCATCTTCGCGGTCGCTGCGTTGTTGCTTTCGCACGCCGCCACCGGCCAGCCCGACAAGCCGCTGCGCCTCATCGTCCCTTGGCCCGCGGGCGGCACGGTCGACGGTGTCGCGCGCGTGCTCGCGCCGAAATTCGCCGAGGGTCTTGGCCGCGCGGTGGTGATCGAGAACAAGGGCGGCGCCGGGGGTTCGATCGGCCAGGCCGAGGCGGCCAGGGCGGCCGCGGACGGATCGACCCTGCTCTTTGTGTTCGACACGCACGCGGTGAACCACCTGCTCTACAAGAACCTCGACTACGACCCGTTCAGGTCGTTCGAACACCTGAGCCTGCTCGTGACTTCGCCGCAGGCGCTGGTCGCGGCGACGAATTTCACGCCCTCGACGGTGGCCGAGCTCGTCGCCCACGCGAAGTCCAACCCGGGGAAGGTGACTTACGCGACGGTGGGCGCGGGCAGCTCGAACCACTTGAACGCGCTGCTATTTGCGGGCCGCACCGGCATCGACATGACCCACGTGCCTTATAAGGGCGGCGCGCCGATGATGATCGATCTCGTCGGCGGGCAGGTGAACGTGATGTTCGTTTCCGCGCCGCAGGCGATCCCGCAGGTGAGGGCGGGACGCATCAAGGCGCTTGCCATCGGCAGCCCGCGCCGCATCGCGCAGCTTCCCGAGACGCCGACCGTCGCCGAGACCCTGCCAGGATTCGCAGCACAGTCCTGGGTGGGCGCGCTCGCGCCGGCACGGACTCCCAAAGATATCGTCGCGCGGCTGCATCAGGAGCTGACCAAAGCCCTCGCCGATGTCGAAGTGCGGGGAAAACTCGCCGCGCAGGGCTTCGACGTCGTCGGCAGCACGCCCGGGGAATTTCTCGCCTTTGTTCGCGCCGAATCGGAGAAATGGTCGAAAGTCATCCGCGACTACCGGATCCGGGTGGAGTGACTACAATAGTCTCGGTCCGGCCTCCCGAAGGAGATCCAGTGCCCGCCGACATGAAATGGATTCCGCAGGGCGTCATCCCCGCGGTGCTGCTGCCTTTTCACGAGGACCTGTCGATCGACGAGCCCTCGTTCCGCGCGCACCTGCGCGACGTCGCCTCGGCCGATGGTCTTTCCGCCTTGACCATCAACGCGCACTCGACCGAGGTGGCCTCGTGTTCGTTCGAGGAGCAGGAGCGCGTGCTCGCGATCGCCCGGGACGAAATCGGCGCGCGCCTGCCGATCGTGCACGGCGTATACGCGGAAGGAAGCCTCGAGGCCGCGCGCATCGCGAGGATGGCGGCCGACGGAGGCGCCTCGTCGCTGCTGGTTTTTCCTCCGGGACCATTGACGATGGGGCAGCGCCCGGAGATGGTGATCGAGCATTTCCGCCGTGTCGCCGATGCCGCCGACCTGCCCATCATCGCCTTCCAGTATCCGCTCTCGGGCGGACAGGGTTATCCGCTGGCGACGCTGCTCAAGCTCGCCGAGGCGGTGCCCAGCGTGCGCGCGATCAAGGACTGGTGCGCCAACCCGCAGCTGCACGAACGCCAGGTTCGCGTGCTGCAGGCGCTCGATCCGGCGGTCAACGTGCTCACCACGCACAGCTCGTGGCTCCTGAGCTCTCTCGTGCTCGGCGCGAACGGGCTGCTCTCGGGCAGCGGCTCGGTGATCGCCGGCCTGCAATCGCAGCTCTTCCGCGCGGTACGCGCCAACGACCTCGCCAAGGCGCGACAAGTCAACGACCGAATCTGGCCGACGGCCGAGGCGTTCTACGCCGAGCCCTGGGTGGACATGCACAACCGCATGAAGGAGGCGCTGGTGCTGCTCGGCAAACTTCCGCGCGCGGTAGTGCGCCCGCCGCTCGTGAAGATTTCGCAGGCCGAGATCGAAAGCATCAGGAAAGCGCTCATCGCCGCGGGCTTGCTCGATCAGACCGGCGGCGCGCGCAAGGCGGCGTAGCAAAGATCACACACACAAGGAGGAGTCCCATGTCACACCTGAAATCACCGCGCGGCGCGTTGCTCGCGCTGTTTCTGTTCGCCGTCACCACCGCCGTCGCGCAGGCCGCTACCAAGATCCATTGGTACGGCCAGGCGGCCTTCAGGATCGAGACGCCCTCGGGCGGCGTGATCCTCATCGATCCTTGGCTCAAGGTCCCGACCAACCCGGACAAGGAATCGATCGCCAAGCTCGGGCGGGTGGACTACATCATGATCACCCACGGACACTGGGACCATGTGGGGGACGCGCTCGAAATCGCGAAAAAGACCGGCGCCGAGCTGATCGCGCCCTATGGGCTGCAATTCAACCTGAAGTCGGTGCTCGGCTATCCGGAAAAGCAGGCGACGCTCGCGACCGGCGGTAACGTCGGTGGCACCATCAATCTGCCCAAGGCCGGAGCCAAGGTGACATTCACCACCGCGGTGCACGGCTCGGAGCTCACGCCGCCGATGGTTCAGCCCTCCGCGCCGGGCCAAGCGGCCGCGATCGCGAGCGGAAATCCGGTCGGCTACGTGCTGCAGATCAACGACGGGCCGGTCATCTACCATACCGGCGACACCGACGTGTTCACCGACATGAAGCTCATCGCCGAGTTCTTCAAGGTCGACGTGATGCTCGCCGGCATCGGCGGGCATTTCGGCATGGACCCGGTGCGCGCCGCCCAGGCCGTCGAGTGGGTCAACCCGAAGCAGGTGGTGCCCATGCATTTCGGCACCTATCCGATCCTCGCCGGCACTCCGGCGCAGTTCAAGGCGGCGCTCGACAAGCGCGGCCTAGGCGGGCGGATGGTCGAGATGAAGCCGGGAGACGAGCGCACCTACTGATTCGACTTCGCGCCGGGCGACGATGCGCATCGATTGCCTCCTGCAGTGCGAAAACCATCTCGGCGAAGGCCCGGTGTGGGACGTCGAGGAGGGCCGGCTCTACTGGGTCGACGGCACCGGCCGGCGCGTCGGCAGGCCTTCTATCTGGCGGCTCGACCCGAAGAGCGGCAAGGTGGAGAACTGGTCGCTAGCCCGCGACGTCGGCGCGCTCGCGCTGCGCCGCAAGGGAGGAGCGGTGCTGGCGCTCGATGACGGTTTCTATTTTTTCGATTTCAAGAGCGGCAAGCTCGAAACCATTTCGCTGGTCGACGCCGAACAGCCGCGCACGCGCCTGAACGACGGCAAGTGCGACCGCCGCGGGCGCTTCTTCGCCGGCGGCATGGACGACAAGGAGGAACTCGCGATCTGCGGCTTATGGCGCCTCGATCCCGACCTCAAAGTCACTCTGGCGGACGACGGCATCATCTGCTCGAACGGCCCGTGCTGGAGCCCGGACGACAGGACGTTCTATTTCGCCGACAGCTTCCAGGGCGAGATCTGGGCCTACGACTACGATATCGGGATGGGGACGCTTTCGAACAAGCGCCTGTTCGCCTCGTTCAAGGACGATCCCGGCGTCGCCGACGGTTCGACGGTCGACGCCGAGGGCTGCGTGTGGAACGCGCAGCTGATCTCGGGCGATCTGGTGCGTTATGCGCCAGACGGCGGCGTCGAGCGGCGTATCGGCATGCCGGTGAGGAACGTCACGAGTGTCATCTTCGGCGGTGACAAGCTCGACGAGATCTACGTCACCTCGATGGCGCGCGTGAAGCACCCGGCGGTGCACGACCTATTCGCAAAGGAGGCCAAGCCGCAGTTCCTCGCGGGGAGCTTGTTTCGCATCACGGGCCTGGGTATCCGCGGCGTGCCCGAGCCGCGCTTCGCGGGGTGAGTCGCGCGCCGCGCGCTCAGTCCGAGCGCAGCCCGTTTTTCCGGATGATCTCGCCCCAGCGCTCGTAGTCGCGCCGCACGATCTCGTTGAAGGCGTCGCCGGATATGCCGGAAGGCTCGACGCCGAGGTCGCGAAAGCGATTTGCCACGGCCGGAAGCTGCAGCACCGCCCGGATGTCGGCGGCGAGCTTGTCGAGCACCGCCTTCGGCGTAGCGGCGGTGGTGAAGATGCCGTGCCATCCGGGGATGCCCAGGCCCGGGAAGAGCGTGTCGAAGGGCAGCGCCCCGGGCAGCTGCTCGAGCGGCTTCGATCCGGTGACGAGGATCGGCCGCGCCTTGCCCGATTTCACCAGCGACACCAGTGCGACGGTGACATCGAGCATCATATCGGTCTCGCCCGCCATCACCGACTGCAGCGCCGGCGCCGCGCCCTTGTACGGCACGTGCACGAGCTTGATGTTCGCCGCGCTCTTGAAGAGCTCCATGTACAGGTGCTGGCCGGAGCCGTTGCCGGCGCTCGCGTAGTTCAGGCGCCCCGGCGCGGCGCGCGCCGCCTCGATCAGGTCCTGGGCCGAGTTGATGCCGGTCGCCGGGTTCACCACCAGCGCGTAGGTGAGAAGCGTGGTCTGCGTCACCCCGACCAGGTCGCGGAGCACGTCGTAAGGCACCTTCTGCAGCTGCGGCAGGGTGACGAGAGGGGTCGAGCTGATGATCATCAGCGTATAGCCGTCGGGCGCGCTTTTCACCACGAAGTCCGGGCCGATAGTGCTGCCCGGTTTGTTCTCGACGATGACCGACTGGCTCCAGCGATCCTGCAATTCCTTGCCGATGATGCGGCCGGCAATGTCGAGCGGGCCGCCCGGCGGGAACGGCACCACGAGCCGCACCGGTTTCGATGGAAATTCCTGCGCGAACGCGCCGGCCATCAGGGAAAACAGCGCCGCTGCGAAAAATCGCTTCACTCTGTGGACTCCTAGGCCCGAGACACTCATGGCTTTCCTAATCGAGATAGATTCGTACCCGGATTGGGCCGGAACGGGCACTCTAGCAAAGTTCGCGGATCCGGGCAGCACCCTGCCTGCAGCGAAACTTGCCGGCGCGGCCGGAGTTGCACCATGATGGCGGCTTCGCTCCAAGGAGACGCCATGTCGCTTAGACCCGGATTCGACGCCGAGCGCTTCAATCGCTTCGGGGCAGACTTTCTGCCCGGCTACCTGGGGTTGTCGATCACGCGGGTGTCCGAGGGACTGATCGAGGGAGAGCTCGAGTTGCGCAAGGCGTTGCTTGCGCCCAACACCTATCTGCACGCCGGAACCGTCGTCACCTTCGCCGACACGCTCGCCGGTTATGGCTGCGTCGCCCACCTGCCGGAGAACGCGCAAAACTTCACCACCATCGAGCTGAAGACGAATTTCCTCAACACCGCGCGCGAAGGCAGGCTCTACGGCGAGGCGCGCGCCGTGCACCTGGGGCGCAGCACGCATATCTGGGACACCGTGGTGACCCATGGCGCCGAGCGGCGGCAGCTCGCGCTCTTCCGCTGCACGCAGCTGATTCTCTACCCGCGGTAGCCCGTTCCGGCATCGCCCTGCCGGGCATCGCAAGCCTCGAGAGCTCGGGTGTTCCCGGCGAAGCGCGCGCGCGATTCCTGCACCGCGCGGTAGCGCTTTTCCCACGACGGCCGGATGGTCCTGCGCCAGCGGCGGTCGAGTTCCTGCGCGATGCGCGTGTGCGCCTCGCCGAGCATGCGGTCGGCGGCCTCGCCCGGCGCGGGCAGGGCCAGGCGCGGCGTCGCGCCGATCGCGCGCAGCCGGTCGACGAGCGCCGGGTGGGTGTCCTCCGCGTCGGTTGGCCGCGCCAGCGCGCGCGCCAGCCAGGCGTGCGCGCTCTTCTCCTCGATCCACGGAATGACGTTGCCCATGCCTGAGAACGGCGCGAACGCGGGCCGCGGCAGTTCGTCGGCCTTGCGGTGGAGGATCGGCCAGAAGCGCTCGCCCAGATAGCTGCCGATCACGCTCACCGTGCTCAGCGCCTCGGCGGTGGCGCGCCGCGAGGTGAGGCGCACCGCCATCGCGTCGGCCTGGTACTCGTGCGCGCGCGCGAGCGGCAGAGAATACGCGTTGAAATACGGCACGTAGCGCTCGAAGAAGGGGCGCAGCAGCAGGCTGCCCCAGGTCTTCCTGCGATCCAGCGTCTCGAGCAGCCTCGCCCAGCTCGAGCGCAGGCGGTAGATGCCGCTTGCGATCCGGCCGTGCCCGCCGGCAAGATGCCCGATCTCGTGCGCGAGCACCGCCCTGAACTGCTCCGGGCTGAGCGATTTCATCAGCGGCAGGCCGATCGCAAGGATGTTGCGGTGCAGGCCGGGCACGCCCAGCCGCGGCAGTTGCGTGATGCTGGCGTTGAAGTCCCCGGTAACGACCACGCGGTGCAGGCGCGGGGCGCGCAGCCGCCCGCGCAGCCCGGCGATCAGCGCGAACAGTTCCGGGGCCTCGCCGCGCTCAAGCGCGCAACCGCGCGGCGCGGGAAGGTCCACCCGCATGGCCCTGCGCGCGAGCCCGGTCAAGGCAGCGAGCAGCAGTGCCAGCATCGCGGCGAGCACCGTCGGGTCGACGAGCGAGGAAAACCCGAGGCCGACGAGCGACAAGATCAGCGCGAACACTGCTCCGAGGTAGGCGTACCCAGCGAGCGCCAGCGCGACGACGCGCAGGCGGTACGCGGCCGGGTTGCGCCGGGCCTGTTGTTCCAGCCGCGCTACCAGCGCGGCAAAGCGTTCGCTCGGGGTCGCCATGGAATGCGCTCCGGGGCTACGGCGCCGGGCAAGCGCCGAAAATGCCCACGGCATAAATATACCAACATTGACGCGCGCAACCTCGCTTGGCGGGGACTGTACCGGTAATTTGCCCGGCCGCGTGGGCCCGGGCGCTTCCGCGCTTCAGAGCGAGTAGGCCGTGCGGATCACGTGGTAGGCGCCGATGAGGATGGCGGCCAGCACGGAGATGAAGAACGTCACCATCAGGAAGTCCTGCCAGGGGAACCGGTGCTTCTTCTCGAAGTACACCGCGAGGCACGCGCCGTAGAAAATGACGCCGACGACCAGGCTCCAGTCGAGGAAACTCAGCTTGCTCATGGACCCTCCCCAGGTTGAGTGACGCTTACGGCATTCTAAGCCGGCCGGTCCGGGCCAGTGCGCCCTTTTTGCGGGGGCTCGCCCCGGGGTTTGATCACGTACGCGCCAAAGTGATAGCCTTGCACGCTGCAAGAAGCCGCCGGACGCGGTCCCGGCCCGATTCCGCTGGAACGATGCTGGAGGAGCCAATGGAACTCGCGACGATGCAGGAGGGTGCCGTCGTGTCGGTCTCGGTCAAGGGCCGGCTCGACAGCGTGGGAGCGGATCTGCTCAAGGCACGCGTGTCGCAGCTGATCGACGCGGGCACGGCGCGTCTAGTGATCGATTTCGGCCAGGTCGCGTACATCAGCAGCGCCGGATTTCGCGTCCTCCTCATTTCCGCCAAGCTTGCCGAGCATGCCAACGGTGCGCTCGCGCTCTCGGGCATCGGCGGCGAAGTGAAGCGCCTGTTCGATCTCGCCGCTCTCACCGAGATGTTCACCATCCTGCCCGACCGGGCGCAGGCCGTGGAGGCGCTGGCGAATCGCGGCCGCTGATCGTCTCCCGGGGCGAACTCATGAAGAGACCCGCGAACCTCATTTACGCGCTCGAGGAGCGCCCGCCCTGGCTCGTCGTCGCGCTCAACGGCATGCAGCACACCGGGCTGATCGCCATCAACCTCGTCTACCCGGTGCTGCTGTTTCGTCTCGCCGGCGTCCCCGCGTCGATGCTGGCGAGCGTGCTGTGTGCGGGGTTCCTCGTGCTCGCGATTGCGACCGTGCTCCAGTGCGGGCGCTTCGGTCCGCTCGGCTCGGGCTACATGTGCCCGGCGACGTTTACCGCGACCTACCTCAGTCCGTCGCTGCTTGCCGTGAAGACCGGCGGCTTGTCGCTGCTCTTCGGCATGACGCTTTTCGCCGGCTTGCTCGAGGTGGCGCTCGCCCGCGGCCTGCAGCGCATGCGCGCATTCCTGCCCACCGAGATCTCCGGCGTGGTCATTTTCCTCGTCGGCCTGTCGGGCGGCATCGCCGGGATGCGCGCGATGCTCGGCGCAGGCGCGTCGCCCGTATCGGCGGCGGAATGGTGGGCCGCGGGGATCACCCTGGGATCGATGGTCGCGTTCAACGTCTGGGGTAGCGGCCTGCTGCGCATGCTGTGCGCGTTCATCGGGCTGGTCGCCGGATACGTCGCGGCCGCCCTGCTCGGGCTGTTCGGCGCGGAGCAATGGCAGGCGGTGGCGCAGACGCCCTGGCTCGCCCTGCCGGGGTTCTCGCACGTCTCCTGGTCGTTCGAGGCCGCGCTCGCGCTCCCCTTCGCCATCGCCAGTGTCGCAGCGGCGATGAAGACCGTGGGCACGCTCGCTGTATGCCAGCGCATCAACGACTCCGACTGGGTGCGGCCGGATCTGCGCTCGGCGACGCGCGGCACGCTCGCAGACGGCGCCGGCACCGCGATCGCAGGGCTGATGGGCGCGGTGGGAATCAACACCTCGACGCCCTCGGTGGGGCTCTCCTCCGCCACCGGGGTCACCAGCCGCGTGATCGGGTATGCGGTCGCAGCCCTGTTCGCCGTGCTCGCGCTGACACCGAAGCTCGCGATGCTGCTCGCGGTGATGCCGCGCGCGGTGCTGGTGGCGGCGCTGCTGTTCGTCATCTGCTTCATCCTGATCAATGGCCTGCAGGTCATGACTTCGCGCCTGCTCGACGTCCGCCGCACCCTGGTGCTCGGCTCGGCGATCCTCGGCGCCGCGGCGGTCGAAGCGCTGCCGGGCATGGGCGCGAACGCAGGCGCGGGCCTGGCGCCGCTGCTCGGCTCGTCGCTCGTCTTCGGCACGGTGCTCGCGCTCGCGATGAACTTGGTGTTCCGCCTCGGCGTCGGGCAGAAGTCGCGGCTCGTGATAGAGCGCGGCGCGGCCGACGCGCAGAAGGTCGAGGATTTCTTCGCCGCGCGCGGCGCTGCCTGGGGCGCGCGATCCGAGGTCATCCGGCGCGCCGCGTTCGGGGTCCACCAGCTGGTCGAGGCGGTCATCGAGAACTGCTGGCGCGATGGGCCCCTCGCGATCGAAGCACGCTTCGACGAATTCAATCTCGACGTCGAATTGAGCTACTCCGGCGAGCTGCTCGAGTTTCCGCTGATGCGGCCGAACGAGCGCGACATCCGCGAGGACGAGCACGCGCTGCGGCACCTTGCCGGATTCATGCTCAGGCAAAACGCCGACCGCGTGCACTCCGAGGCGAAGGACGGCCGCTGCAGCGTGGTGTTCCACTTCGACCACTAGCCGCCGGCGGCGCGCCGCCGCCGGCGCTTACAGGCGCCGGATCGCAACCGCGGTAATGTCGTCCGAAGGCGGCGAACCGGCGGCAAACTGGCGCACCGCCCCGGCAACGCCGGCGATGAGCGCGCGCGCGTCCGCGCCGCGACTGCGGCGCAGCGCCTCCGAGAGGCGCGCTTCGCCGAAGCATTCGTAATTCCGGTTCTGCGCCTCGGTGATGCCATCGCTGTAGGCAAAAAGCGTCTCGCCGCGGGCGAGCATCGCGCCCTGGTCGCGGTACGGGCGCCCCGGCGCCACCCCCAGCGGCACGCCGCGCACGCACGGCAGTTCGAAGGGATCGCCCGAGGCCTCGATGCGCAGCGGGGCCGGGTGCCCGGCGCAGCAGTAGACGAGCTCGCCCGAGTGCGCATCGAGACGCCCGACGAGCAGCGTGACGAACATCGAGTTCGCGTTGTTCTGGCACAGCTCGTGGTTGACGTGCGCGACGATCTCCGCGGGGCCGATGTCCTGGGCGGCGTCGGCGCGCAGCAGGCGCGACACGACGCGAACCATGTCCACCGTGCGCGCCATGAACAGCGCCGCCGCCACGCCTTTGCCGGACACGTCGCCGATGGTGAAGTAGAGCGCTCCTCGCGCGCTGCGGAAGACGTCGTAGAGGTCGCCGCCCACGTCCTGCGCCGGCTCCATGACGGCGAAGACATCCAGCGGAAAGCCGCTCTCGGACCGCGGGAAGCTCGCCGGCAGCATCCCGGCCTGGATCTCGCGCGCCAGGCGCAGCTCCTTCTGCATGTGCTCGAGCTCGAGCTCCTTGCGCAGGCCGTGCAACACCGCCTCGTGGCTGACGCGCATGCGCTGCGACAGCAGGCGCAGCATGTTGCGTGCCACAGCCGGGTGAGGTGCGAGCTCCGCCCAGAAGACCTCCTGGTCGATCCGCAGCAACTGGCTGCCCGCCGCGGCGATGGCGTACGCGGTGGCCGGCCTGCCGTCGATCATCGACAGCTCGCCGATGCAGCTCCCGGGATCGATGTGGATGACATTGCCCGAGTCGCGTTCGTCGAGGTACACGGCGAGGCGGCCGGAGAGCAGCACATAGATGCTGGCGTTGTGCTCCTCAGGACGCAGGATCTCGGTCTCGCGGTCGACGACGATGACCGGGCACTTCGCCAGCGCGCTCTCCATCGCCTCGCGCGGAATGTCGTCGAAGAGTCGGAACGCCGCGGTTTCTCCGCGGCGCCGCTCGGTCGGCACCACGGTACCGTCGCCCAGCCGCAGGGGAAACGCCGCCCCCGCATGGTGCTGCGGCGTGTCCTGGCTTCTCGCGACGAACACGCGCTCCCGGAACTCGCCCGACTCTTCCATGGTATTCCCTCGCAATCCCGTGGGTATGCTAACGCATTGCCCTCCGGATGCGGTAGGCTAGCGCCTCGGTCCACCCGCCATGCCACGCCTGCCCAAAGCGCCGGATCGCGCCGCCCAGACGGTCATCTCGATCGACGCGAGGATCGCGGAAACCTCCCGCGTCGCCGATCACGTCGAGTCGTTCGGGCGCGATCAGCGCATCGCCTCCAGCGCGGTGAACAACATGAACGTCGCTCTCGACGAAGTCATCAGCAACATCGTGCGCCACGGCGGCGAGAAGGCGCGTGCCCACCTGATCGACATTCGCGTCGGCCTCGCCGGCGGCTGGTTCTTCGCCGAGGTGCGCGACCGGGGTGTGCCCTTCGATCCGGTCGCGTACGTCGCGCCGGAGTCCCGCGGCGGCGCGGCGCGTTCGCCCGGGGGCCTCGGCCTGGTGTTCGTGCGCGCGCTCATGGACGAGGTGCGTTACACGCGCGAAGGCGCGAGCAACGTGTTGTTCCTCGCGAAGAGCGTCTCCGGCGCGGGGCCGGCGGAGACCCCGCCTTTCGAGATCGTGGCGTCGCGCCCGGACGCGCAGACCGCGGTGCTCGCGCTGCGCGGCGTGCTCGTCGGGGCGACCCAGGCGAAGCTGCGCGAGCGCCTCGATGCGCTGATCGACGCAGGCACGCTGTGCATCGTCGTCGACCTCGCCGAGGCTGCGCACATCGCCAGCGGCGGCTTCTGGGCGCTGCTCGCGACGCGGCGGCGCCTGGACGAGCTGCGCGGGCGGATGGTGCTCTGCGGCCTGCAGCCGGCGGCGCGCCGGCTGTTTCAGATCTCCGGACTCCTCGGGGAATTCACTTTCGCGCCCGACCGCGATGCGGCGCTGCGGGCACTGCGCGCGCAGGGGGACGCACCGTCCGTATGAGCGCCGCCCCCGGCTTCGCCCCGGAGGTCGACCGGCCGATCGCCTACCTGCAGCGCACGCGCGACTGGTATTTGGCGCTCGGCTACGGAAGTCCCTACCTCTGGGCACACTACGAGGACGTTCCGTTCCAGCCGCTCGCAAAGCCGCTTTCGGTTTCTCGCATCGCGCTCATCACCACCGCGGCGCCGTACCAGCCCGACAAGGGCGGGCAGGGGCCCGGCGCGGCGTACAACGCGGCGGCGAAGTTCTACAGCGTCTACTCGGGTGACACGAGCGTCGACCACGACCTGCGTATCGCGCACGTCGCGATCGACCGCAAGCACACGAGCATGCAGGACAGCGGCACCTGGTTTCCGCTGCCGGCGTTGCGGCGTGCGGCCTCGGAAGGCAGGGTGCAGCTCGCAAGGCGCTTCCACGGCGCGCCGACCAACCGCAGCCAGGAGCGCACGACCGCGGTGGACGCCGCCGAGATCCTCGCGCGATGCCGGGAAGACGAAGCCGACGCCGTTCTGCTGGTACCCAATTGCCCGGTGTGCCACCAGAGCGTGAGCCTTATCGCGCGGCACCTGGAAGCGAACGGCATCCCGACGGTGATCATGGGCTGCGCGAAGGACATCGTCGAGCATTGCGGCGTGCCGAGATTCCTCTTCAGCGATTTTCCGCTCGGCAACAGCGCGGGCCGGCCTCACGATCCGGAATCGCAGGCGTTGACGCTCGAGCTGGCGCTCGGCCTGCTCGAGTCGGCACCGCGGCCGCGCACCACGGTGTGCTCGCCGCTCCGCTGGAGCGGGAGCGCGGAGTGGAAGCTGGACTACTGCAATCCCGAGCGTCTGAGCCCTGAGGAGCTCGAACGCAAGCGCGCGGAGTTCGATCAGGGGAAGAAAATCGCAAGCACGCTACGCGAGAGCATAGCGTAGCGCTCGCCGATTGCGTAGAATCTCCTCGACCGGGTGACGCTGGTCAACGCGGGTTGCCGCGTGTGAGTAAGGAGGTGGCGTCATGCGGAAGCGGATCCTCATGCCGGCGCTCTTCCTGGCGCTGGCGGCTTCGCCGCTCCGGGCCGACGGCTTGAGGCTAGGGGTCGGCCCCTTCACCCTCCTCGAAGATGGGTCGGACTTCCAGCTCAGCTTCCGCCCGGAGCAGAGCCGGTTTGCGTTCGGCTACCGGTACGTCCGCTGGACCGAAAAATCCGAGGATCCCTTCACGGGTCGCGGACTGACCAAGTCCACCTCGACAAAGGCCGGCCCGTTCGCGAGCTACCTGTTCCGCCCCGAGTGGCGCGGCACGGCGTACGTCGGCGTTTCCCTGCTTCGGTGGTCAAGAACCGAGAGATCGCTCATCACCGGGGAGGCCGGTTCGGATTCCACCATTGCGCCCTTTTTCGGGGGCGGCTTCACGGGACGGATGGGTGAGTACTTCTACTACAACGTCGGGCTCTTCCTTAGCCCCGGCGCGAAGCTGGTCACCAGGACCAGCGTCAGCTCCGAGGAAGACACCGGCGCATTCGACATCCAGCTTCATCTGGGAATCGCGTTCTAGCGGCGCTCACGCTCGGCCGCATCGGTTGGGCAGCGCTCGAACAATCGAGGACGGCACTGACAGGACCGCGCACCACGGTGCAGTCGCCGCTATCCCAACCCGGGCAGCAGCACGACGATGCCGCTCGCGAAGATTTCCACGGCCACCGCGGCGAGCAGCAGTCCCATGATGCGGATCACCACGTTGATGCCGATCTTGCCGAGCCACGCGCCTACGGGAGTGGCGGCGCGCAGCGCGATCCAGGTGGTCAAGGCGACGAGCAGGCAGCAGGCGACGACGCCGCCGATGTGCGCCAGCGAGGTGCTCTGGGTCGCGTAGATGATGGTGGTCGAGATCGCCCCGGGTCCGGAGAGCAGCGGCAGCGCGAGCGGTACCACGGCGATGCTTTCCTTGTCCTCGGCGACCTTCGCCTCTTCGGGCGTCTGGCGCTCGCCGCTCGGCGCGGCGTGCATCATCGAGATGGCGATGAGCAGGATCAGGATCGCGCCGCCGACCTTGAACGAGGCGACGGTGATGCCGAAGAAACCGAGCACGTGCTCGCCCACCAGGGCCGAGAGCACCAGGATGATAGCCACCGAGACGCTGGCGACGCGCGCGATGCGCTTCTTGTCCTCGACGCCGTGCCGCGCGGTGAGGCCGACGAACATCGGCATCGTCCCTATCGGGTTGACGATGACGAGCAGCGCCACGAAGATCTTCACGTACTCGGCGAAATCGAGCATGGGGTCGATGAGGTTGGATCTGTCCCGGAGTATCCCACAACAGAGAAGCCCCGCATTGCACGGGGCTTCTGTCTTGCCACCCTCGGTGGCGGTGCTGCAGCGCCGTCGTTACGGCGTTAGGACACTTGCGTGTCGTTTCACATCAACGGGTCTCCATGATCGTCGCTATAGAGCCTCCTTCTGCAACATGAAATCGGTGAAATGCAAAATCATCATACCCCAGAATCCGAAAACTTCAACCGCACGGCAGTCAATCGACGCCATCTACGTACGGGCCGACCCTTCCGCGGTCTGCATTGGGAGTAGCATTGGAGCCTTCCTCCCCGAAAGCACTCTTATGGCCACCACCCCCGCGCAGGCTGCCGCACGTCCCATTGAAGAGCTCGCGGCGGCGATCTACGTCGAACTGGTCGGCCGGGCGTTTCTACGAGTCGAAAACGCCGCGGTGATCAAGCCCGAGCCCGGAACGCTCGCGACGCTGAGCTTCGAACTCGCAGCCGCGTTCAAGAAAGTCGAGCGCGCGGCACTGGCCACGGCCGGTCCGCAGAACGTCGGCTACAAGGTGGAGCTGGGCGACATCGCCGGCTGGGATAAGTAAGGCGCTTTGTTTCATCCAGTGACGGGCGGCGCGGCTGGAACAGCCGGAAACGCTTGTTATCGAGAGTCATACAGGAGGGGACTATGACCCACCGCTGCGTTCGTTGGAGTTTGCTCTGCACGCTCGCGACAGGTTTCACAGCGTTCGCCGCCGAACCCGATCCCAAGGTCGTCGGCTACACGCTGCCGGAGAACATCCAGTGGAAGGATAACGCGGCGCGCACCAACCAGACCGCCATCCTCTACGGTGACCCGACCAAGGCCGCTCCCTACGCCGTGCTGATCAAGTGGAAGGCGGGCAACATGAGCCGGCCGCATTACCACGAGCGCGACCGCTTTTTCGTGGTGGTGTCGGGCACCTGGTGGGTGGGCACTGGGCCGAAGTTCGACCCCGAGAGCACCAAGCCCATGGTCGCGGGCAGCTACGTCGTGCACTACGCGAACGGCATCCACTACGACGGCGCGAAGCAGGGCGATGCCATCATCGCGCTGCACGGCGTCGGGCCGGTAAGCAACATCCCGGCGGAGCAGAAATAACGCGGGTTTCGCGAACGATGAAAAGCGCGCTATTGTTTTGTTCAGGCCTCGCCGCCTGCAGCGCGGTGTCGGCCGCGCCGGTCGGCTACGCCATCGACCCCGAGCACACCTACCCGTACTTCGAGGCCGACCACATGGGCCTGTCGATCTGGCGCGGCAGGTTCAACAAGACCTCGGGCAAGGTGGTGATGGACAAGGCCGCGGGCAGCGGCACGGTCGAGGTCGCGATCGAGACGGCGAGCATGGACTTCGGCCACGCCAAGCTCGCCGAGTACATCGTCGGCTCCGACCAGCTCGACGCCGCGAAGTACCCGACGATCACCTACAAGGGGAAGCTCGAGCGCTTCATCGACGGGAAGCCGACCGCGGTCACCGGGGAGCTCGCAATGCACGGCAAGACCCGGCCGGTCGCGCTGAAGATCAACCTCTTCAAGTGCATCCCGCATCCGCTGTTCAAGCGCGAGCTGTGCGGCGCGGACGCCTTTGGCACGTTCGACCGGAGCGAATTTGGCCTCGACTATGCGCCGCAGTGGGGTTTCAAGCCGGAAGTGACGCTGCGCATCCAGGTCGAGGCCCTGGCGGAGCAGAAGTAGTCAGCGCTGCGCGAGATAGGCCTTTGCGATCTGCATCTCGGGCCTCGTGCGGTCGGCCTTCTCGGTGAGCGCGACGAACCTTGCGTAGTACATCTTCGCCTTGTCGCGGTCGCCGGCGAGCGCGGCCGCCTGGGCGGCGCCGTAGACCCCTCTATAGCGATTGGGCTCGCGCTGGGCCGAGGCCTCGAACGCCTTGAGCGCCTCGGCGGGCTGCCTTGCTTCAAGCAGCATTTCGCCGAGCAGCTCGCGCGAAGGCACCACGGGACCCGGCGTGACGATGTGCTTTTCCATCGACTCCTCGAGGCCGGCCGCGGCACGCATCGACTTTAGGGCGTCCTCCCGCGCCCCTTGTGCGAACGCGATCCAGGCGTCAACGGCGAGCCTCTGGACTTCCACCTGGTTCGACCAGTAGGTGTTCTTCTGTTGCGCGAGCCCATCGCGCAACTGCGCGAGCCGCAACTCTTCCTTGCGCGCCGAGGCCGCATCGCCGCTGCGGGCGTAGCCCAGGCCGCGCGCGAAGTGGGTAATGGCGTCGGGGAACAGGAACGGAGTCGTGCGCGGCTGCAGCGCGATCGCCTCTCCCCAGGCTCGGCGCTCCATCGCAAAGCGCGCCGGCATCGCTGCGAGCGCATAGTGCCCGATGAAGATCACCGGGTTTACGTTGATCGAGGCGCCCTCGGCAACCACGCGGCGCGCCTCGGCGTCCTCCCCGAGCTGCAGATAGGCGTGGACAAGATAGTCCATGGCATGCACCTGCTCCTGCCCGTTGCCTTCCGCCTTGGCGGCCGCGGCCGAGCGCAGGTTGGTATCGATCGAGTCCTGCCAGGTGCCGAGGTGGGTGAAGATGTGCGAGGGCATGTGCAGGGCGTGCGGATGGCCTGGGGCGACCTGCGCGTATCGGCGTGCGGCCTCGACCCCGTGGTGGGCAATCGCCGGGTAGTCGTAGCTGTGGATAAGGTAGTGCGCGATTCCCGGATGCTCGGGCTGCAGCTTGAATAGCTTTTCGAGGATTGCCGCCGCCCTGAGCTGGTTGGCGTAGGTCTTGTCGGTGAGCTGCGCGGTCATGTCGAGGGATAGCGCATAGAAAATCTCGGCTTCGGTGTCCTCGGGGTAGCGCTGCGACAGCGCTTCCATCGCTTTCTCGTAGGCGAGACGGCGTGCGCGGAATTCGGTCTTGTCGGCGTCCCTGTAGATCAGGTCGATGGCGGCAAGGTAATCGCGCTCGCGCTGCGTTTTCGCGCCAGTCGTCTTCGCTTTTTCCAGGCCGGCCAGGGCAAGCCGGGTCGCTTCCGCGTTCGGTGCCTGGCCGGTGAGCGGGTTTTGCTGCAGCGACATGGCGATCCCCCAGTACGCGATGGCGCAATGGGGGTCACTCTTCAGCACGTGATTGAAGCCTTCGATCGCGTCCTTGACCCAGAACGAATGCAGCAGCGCGACCGAGGTATCGAAATCCCTCGCAACCGCGCTGGCGCACGAGTTGGCAAAGTGCACCTTGCCGAGCTGCGCGCGGGCAGCGGCGCCAGGCTGGTCGGTATCGTCCTCGTGCGCCGCAGTCGGGAACGCCGCAATAAGGTTGCTAAGGCTGACTACAAGCACTGCTGTGCGTAGGACCGGGTTCATGACGCCTCCATGGTTACGACGAGAGTTTGCCCTTTGAAAGCATAGAGCAAGCCGGCAACGAAGGATCTGCGTCAAGCGCCGGCGGTCGCCAGAAACTTGCGCAACGCGGACAGTCGCGGCGATTAGCGGACAGTGCGCCCGCTTTTGCCGCCTCAGGAGCCGGCGCGACCTTTTGCCAACGTGGTCGAAGGTGCTTCGCCGAAGCGCTTGCGATAGTCGATGGCGAAACGTCCGGCGTGCGCAAGGCCCCAGCGCAACGCCGAAGCGGCGACGCTTTGTGCCTGTCCCGCTGAAAGCTCGGCCCTCACTTGATCGAGGCGCCGGTTGCGCAAATAGCGCATCGGCGACACGCCGTGGCAATCGCGAAAGTGCTTGAGCAGCGTGCGACCCGGCACATTGGAAGCGGCGACAAGGTCAGGAAGCGTGATCGGCTGGGCAAGGGACCCGTGAATGTATTCGACGGCCCGCTTGACATCGCGCGGGGCAATAGAACGGCTCGGCTTGCCGATCGCATCGCTGTAGTTGCTGGGCTGCGACAACAGCAGCCAGTTCATCACGAATTGCTCGAAACTGGCGGTAAGCAAGCAATTCGTGCGCAACGCGTCACGCTCGAACTCGCTGGCGGCCCAATGCAGGATGTCGGACAATCTGCGGCCATGTCCCTGATCGAGACGCAGCTCCGGGTCGAAAAAAATAGGTTTTGCCAGTCCATCGCCAATCAGCGCCGCGAGTTGACGCTCGACCGCGTCGCTTCGGAAAGAGAGAGACAGTCGGGTGCTCTCGGCGTCCGTGCGCAATGCCTGGGGCTGGTGCGGCGAAATCACCACCCCGCAGCGCTCGTCGCATTCGATGACACGGTTCGCCGTTCGCGCCTCGAATCGACCGTGCAGCGGAATATGTATCCAGAAATCTCCGCATCTCGAGGTCGACGCAGTGCTCTTGGCTTGGCCTCCTTCACGCCCGAGCCAGGCACTGGAATTTGCGGAAAACCTCACTTGCGCCGGTGTGCCGTAAGCGACATAGCCGAGCCAGGCATCCTTGAGGTATACGCCGTTTAGTCGCACGTCGATCGAAGCCGCAGATGCTGCGGAGCCAAGCAGTTCCATCCTGATCACTTTTTGGGCCAGGAATGCCCGGGTCTCGTCCACGTCC
Source organism: Gammaproteobacteria bacterium (assembly GCA_041496705.1). Lineage (GTDB taxonomy): Bacteria > Pseudomonadota > Gammaproteobacteria > Burkholderiales > SG8-39 > VBDM01. The sequence goes on from JBGQFD010000029.1 coordinate 32,879, forward strand.
CGGCTGTGGAGCATCGGCGCGCAATCAAGGAGCGGTAACATTGAGTTCAGAATAGTAGGGTCCGTCATAGCGCATGCCCTGAAGATGAATATCGGCAGTACCCTTCTCCGGGAACTGTAATAGTCGGATCACAGCTGCGCCTTGGCTGGCACTAGCTTGGGAATGTGCTGCGAGCAATTCCAGTCCCAGGCGCGCACGGTGAAGACGATCGCCTGCTCGATGCGCGCCTGGTAGCCGGGAGTGGCGACGCGGGCGAGCAGATCGGGATCGCCCGCCACCACGCGCGCGCAGCCCCAGAGTTTCAGGCGCCGCGCCGTGGCGTAATCCATGAGAAACAGAAACGCGCGCTCGTTCTCGGCGAGATTGCCGATGCTGATGTACTGCCTGCTTCCGGAGAATTCGGCGAAGGCGACGGTGCGCTCATCGAGCACTCGCAGAAATCCCGGAGGGCCCCCGCGGTGCTGAACGTAGGGCTGGCCATCAGCGCTCGCGGTTGCCAGATACGCCGAGTCGCGTTCGGCGATGAACGCGATCACGTCGGCGGAAAGCTCGCACGCAAATCCTCCCACCGCCGCGCGCCGCGCGTTCGACTCACGCGAGCCGCGGCGACCCTGCTCGGCGCGCACGGCTGCGGAGAACATCACCTCGTCGGGTGTCACGGCGTCCGCCGCCGCTGCCAAGCCATCCTCACCTCTCCCGGACACGCGGGTCAGCGCCGGTCGGTTGCGGTTGGTTTTCGCGACGAACAGGCGCCGGGAGTCATTTCTTCTTCCTGGGGGCGGCGGCGGGATCGATGAATGTCACCAGCTTCATGGTTGTCTCCCTTGAGTCACACGATTACGAAATCGGGAACCGTTCCGATTCGCAGCACAACCAGTGTCCCATCCTTCGCCATTGGAATAAATGGGGCGATTGGCATTAGACTACTTCAAAAGTTTGAGTAATAATCCGCGCCATGGACAAGCTCCTGGCCATGAACGCGTTCGTCCGGATCGTGGAGAAGGGCAGCCTGAC